>JANXYG010000073.1 GCA_025350245.1 Betaproteobacteria bacterium | reverse complement strand
CTCAGGGTGTCGTTACCCTGGTTGACCAGTTCGGTGATGACGTCACCGGCGTTGTTCAACACATAGGTGTCGTTGCCGTCGCCGCCGGTCAGGTTGTCGACGGTGGCGGGGAGGGTGTTCTTGACGCCGTTGATCAGGTTGTTGCCGCTGTTGCCGGTGATGATGTTGGCAAGGTTGTTACCGGTGCCGTTGATGTCGCCCGCGCCGGTGGTGAGGGTGAGGTTCTCGACGTTGGCGCCGAGGGTGAAGCTCACGGAAGCGTTCACGAGATCGGTACCGCCTCCCGCGGCCTCGACGACCTTGTCGCCGACGTTGTCCACGAAGTAGACGTCATTGCCCGCGCCACCGGTCATCGCGTCAGCGCCAGCGCCGCCGTCGATGGTGTCATTACCCGCAAGGCCGTTGATGGTGTCCGCGATCGCGGTGCCCGAAAGTTGGTCTGCGACGGGTGTGCCGATGATGATTGCCATGAGAGCCTCGCTGGATGGTCTTTGTTTCAGACGGAAAATTGAAGGTGGGACGCTCGCCGCCGGAACGGAGTTCCTACTGCCGAGTGTGCCAGATAAACCTGTTAACTGTTAGATTTTTCCGGTCCGCGACGTCTGATGGGCAGGCGCGCGATGCCAGGGTGTTGGGGTGCACGTAGCATGCCCACGACGTCTAACTGTTGCCACCATCGTGGCGTTGATGCGAAAAAAAAGCCGCTCCGAAGAGCGGCTTTTTCAGAACGACTTGTTGCTTAGCGACGACGACCACGGGCGAGCGAGAAGCCCACCATGCCGAGGCCGACGGTCAGCAGCGCCATCGTGGACGGCTCCGGAACCGGCTGGCCGGCAAACGCGATCGCGTAGGAGGTCGTGTTCTCGGCACCCTTCTTCATCAGTTGGGTCAGGCTCTTGCCCGGGTTGAACGTGGCAGCGATCGTCAGGGACGGGTCGATGCTGTTCAGCACTTGCAGGAGGCCGGTGTTGCTGCCGGTGTAGGCGACGTTCGACATGTTGATGGTGGTCGAGAACGACAGACCAACGGTGGTGCCGATCGACACGATTTCGTCGAAGGTGACATCAGCGGTCAGGGTGTTGACGCCATCAAAGACGCTGAAGGAACCAACGCCGGAGACCGGAGCGGTTTGCAGTGGGCCGGAGATGGTTACGGGACCAACCGTGAACGCCGGACCACCATTCATGTTGCCCTTCAGGCCGGTGACGGCGCCGTCGGAGCTGCTGGTGATCACGAAGTCGAACGTACCCAGATTCGGGAACGAGATCGTGCGGGCCGGCGAACCCAGGAACGAAATGCCGGCGCCGACATCGTTCGCACCATTGAACGAATAGACCGCCGCGGACGACAGACCCGATGTTGCCAGGCCAGCCGCTACTGCTGCTGCTGCCAAAAATGTTTTGATTTTCATGGATGTTTCCTCAAAGGATTTACACGTTTGAAGACACCTTTTTGAGGCGTCTCCCCGAAGTGGCTCTCTGGTCCGGGCTGAAAATTGATCCGTTCGGCACGGGCGCATTACTTCGCCCTTATTAGGAACTTCGGATCCTCCGAAGCCGAACATCACAAACCATGAGCTTTCTGGACCGAAAGATACCAACGATCCGCCAACCGATGCAAGCGATTTTTTTGGATAAATGCAAACTTTTTTCGAACCCGTGGTCCGAATCGTTTCGATGTTGCAACTATATGACAAATCGACGTTATTCGACGACATGTCGGGTCTCGAAACGACAATGTGCGGCACTGTTTCAGGGATGTGGCAAGGTCGATTCAGGGTTCCCCGGGGCGCACCCGACCGGTACTGAGGGAGATTTCATGCCGCGGTCGATTCGAGGCGCCTGGTGGCGATGACGGGCTGATATGTTGCGATGCAAAATCGATACCTGTCGAGGTTTGCGCGCCAACAGATTGAAGCGATGACGTTTTCACAGGCGCCGGGCGGGTTCGGCTTGCCACCATCCCGGTTTCGGCAGCGGCGCTCGAATTCGGTAACATGGCCGGGTTATGGTCCGGCCGGATCAAGATCCAGTTCTGCAAAGGAGACTTCATGTCGTTACGCGATGTTCTATCCATGGTGCTCGCGCTAGCGCTCACGCCGACGTTCGCTGCCGACAAGGTGCCCGCCGGGGTCGTGGCGCGAATGGGGGAGGTGGAGTTGCGGGCCGACGAATTGCGCGCGATCATCGAGTCGCTGCCGCCGGAAGCCAAGGCGCAACTGGCGACAGCGCCTCAGGAGCTCGCCCGGATCATCCGCCTCGAGGTGTTGCGCCGGTCGCTGGCGGCCGAAGCGCGGGGCAAGGGCTGGGACAAGCGGCCGGAGGTGGTGTCGCAGATGGAGCGGGCGCGCGAGCAGATGCTGGTTGCTACCTATATGAACAACGTCGCCCGTCCGCCCGAAGGCTTCCCGTCGGATGCCGAGGTCAAGGCCGCCTACGACCAGAATGCGGCGTCGTTTGCGGTGCCGAAGCAATACCGGCTCTCGCAGTTGTTCGTGCTGACGCCGGCGGATGCCGACAAGGCCATGGTGACCAAGGCGCAGGGCAAGGCGGCCGACCTGGCCACCAAGGCCAAGGCCAGGGGCGCCGACTTCGGTGCGCTGGCCAAGACAGCGTCCGAACACGCTGACAGCGCCGCCAAGGGCGGCGACATGGGCTGGGTTGCCGAAAACGCCCTGATTCCCGAGTTGCGTGAGCCGGTGAGCCGCATGGCCAAGGGCGAGATCGCCGGCCCGATCAAGTCGCCCCAGGGATGGCATGTGGTGCGACTCGACGATGTCCGCGAAAAATCCACGCGCCCGCTGGCCGAGGTGCGTGACCAGATCGCCGCGGCAATGCGCATGCGCAAGGCCCAGGAAACCGAGCAGGCCTACCTCACCTTCATGACCAACAAGACCCCGGTCAACATCAACGAAGCCGAGCTGACCAAGCTGCAGACCGCCCCCAAGTAATCGGCTTCGTTCAACGAAGGGAATCTCCCAAGAGAAAGGGCTCCGCCCACAGGGTCCCCCGAGGACGGGGCGCCTCCCAGTGGGGGGAAGGCGGAGCGCAGCCTGGGGGGGGGCGTCGTTACTGGTTTCGGTTGTAGTCGTCGGCGAAGCGGACGATGTCGTCTTCGCCGAGGTAGCTACCCGACTGCACCTCGATGAGCTGCAGCGGCACCAGACCGGGGTTCTCCAGGCGGTGCTTGTAGCCCAGCGGAATGTAGGTCGACTGGTTTTCGGAGAGCAGGATTTCCTCCTCGCCCCGCACCACCTTGGCGGTGCCGCTCACCACGATCCAGTGCTCGGCCCGGTGGTGATGCATCTGCAGCGACAGTTTGGCGCCCGGGTTCACGGTCAGCCGCTTGACCTGGTAGCGCGGGCCCGCATCGATGCCCTCATAGGAACCCCACGGACGATAGACCCGGCGGTGGGTCGCATGCTCGGTGCGCTTCTCGAGCTTGAGCCGGTCGACCAGCAGCTTCACGTCCTGCGACGATTTCTTGCTTGCGACCAGCACGGCGTCGGCGGTCTCGATGATGACCAGGCCTTCGACGCCCATCGCGGCGACCATGCGGTTCTCGGCCTTGATGAAGGTGTTGGTCACGCCGGAGGCGAGCACGTCACCCTCGCAGACGTTGCCGTCGGCAGTCTTGGGGTGCAGCTCCCACAGCGCATCCCATGAGCCGACATCGCTCCAGCCCATCTCGACCGGGACCACGGCACCGAGCCGGGTTTTCTCCATCACCGCGTAGTCGATGGAGATCGACGGCGAGGCAGTGAAGGCGGCGTCGTCGAGACGGCAGAAATCCATGTCCATCTTGCTGAGCGCGAGCGACTGGCGGGCCGCGGCCAGCACCGCCGGCTGGAACTGCCGCAGCTCTTCGAGGTAGGACGAGGCGCGCAGCACGAACATGCCGCTGTTCCAGAAATAGTCGCCGGCGGCGACGAAGCGCTCGGCGTTGACGAGATCGGGTTTCTCGATGAACTGTCCGACCGCGAAGGTGTTGGCCAGATCGGGGATGGCGGCGCCACGCCGGATATAGCCGTAACCGGTCTCGGGACTGTTCGGGATGATGCCGAAGGTGGTGAGCAGCCCTTGCCGGGCCGCGGTGGCTGCCGTTGCGATGGCGCGGTGAAACGACGCCTTGTCCTGGATCACGTGGTCGGACGCCAGCACCAGCAGCAGCGAACCCGGGTCTTCTTCGGCCAGCCTGACGGCTGCGGTCGCCACGGCCGGTGCCGTGTTGCGCCCGATCGGTTCGAGCAGCAGCAGCTTCGGCTTGACGCCGATCGCCCGCAACTGCTCGGCCACGAGAAAGCGGTGTTCCTGGTTGCAGATGACCACCGGGGCACCGACCCCGGGGGCGCCTTCCAGACGAAGAACTGTTTCCTGGAGCATCGAATGCTCGGAGGTCAATCGCAGGAACTGCTTCGGGTAGGTGCTGCGCGACAACGGCCAGAGGCGGGTGCCGGCGCCGCCGCACAGGATGACGGGCGTGATGGTCATGGAAAGGTCCAGGGTCGGGTAGGGCGGGAGCGGTCAAGAGCGCGCGTGACCGGATATGGGCGAGTTTAGCAAGGGATATGCCGCGTGCTGCCGATCGGTGAAGTGGCGTGGCCTGCATCGCACCGCGCCCGCTGTTCGTCACTGGGTCATCTGGTTCATCAGGGTTTCAGTCATGGCGGGCAGGTGCCGGCAGCAGGGTTGGATGGGGCGTGGGGGCGGCAGCGGACCGCGCTTCGAGCAGGGCGGCACTCACCATCAGCACGGCGCCGATCCAGCCCATGGCGTCGAGGCGTTCACCACCGACCACCATGGCGGACACCACCGCGGTGACCAGTTCGAAAACCACCAGCACCGCTGCGCGGCCGGCCTCGAGATGCGACACGCCGTAGGTCGATGCCAGCATCGCCAGCGACAGCCACAGGAAGCTGAAGGCGGCGAGCTGCAGCGCGAGCGCGGCGTTGATTGGCGGCAGACTGTGGCTGGTCAGGGGCAACACCGCCGCGGCGACCACGCCGCAACCGGCAAACACCGCCATCGACTTGATCGTGGCCGGTATCCGGTCGGCGGCGCGGAAGGCGATGTTCTGGGCGGTGTAGAAGAATCCGGCCGCCAGCGATAGCAAGTCGTTGCCGTCAAGAGGGCCGGAAAGGGTTTGCGGCCCGCCGAGCACCAGCAGGGCGCCCGCGATCGACAGCACAACCGCCAGGCAGCGCGTGCGGGAGACCGTTTCGCCCAGGAAGATGCGCCCGCCCAGCACTCCCCATACCGGGATCAGATAGAACAGCAGCATCGACCGCGTGACGTTGCCATTCATCAGCGCCGTGACGAAGGTGCTGTTGGCGATGCCGCCGAACAGCGCCGCCAGCAGCAGCAGACCCGATTGCGACTTCCACGCCGGGAATCGCAGCGCGATGAACGGCAGCGCCAGCGCCCCGATCACGCCGTAGGTGCAAAGGGTCAGCGTGATGCCGGTCAGGCCGACCGCACCGAAATGCTTGATCGGCAACCAGGTGAGCCCCCACAGCAGGCTGCCGAGGAGCATGGCGCCGATGGCGCGGGATGACTGGAAGGAGGTTGCCACGTGCCAATGTCGTTATCAGTCCACAGCGCGGTCGAGGTGATGCCGCATGTGCTTGCGACGCCGTGCGCCGAAGGTGGTATAGCAACTGCCGGTGATCCAGGTCATCTGCGTGCCGCGGCAGTTGCGGCTATGGCAACATGGTAGCGTTCAGTCCGCACCACAGGGTCCCCCGAGGAACGGGGCGCCCCCTTGAGGGGGAAGCCGCAGCGCAGGCTGGGGGGGGGCGTCGCCTCTCCACAGGGTCCCCCGAGGAACGGGGCGCCCCTTTGAGGGGGAAGCCGCAGCGCAGCGCAGCGCAGGCTGGGGGTGGGGGTGGACGTCAACTCAGTCGGGATGCAGCCATGGAATCGAAACAACCGGATCAACTGGAGGCGCTGCGCGCCAGGGTCGAGTCGCTGCTCGCCGAGCGCGAGGTTCTGCTCACGACCATCGGTGCGGCGTCGTTCTTCGTGGCCAATCTCGAGGCCGGCAATTTGCCCGAGGCGGCGCTCGGCGCGGCCGAATTGCTGGCTGACACGCTCAACAAGCTGCCCGAAGATACGCTCGCCGCAGCGCTCGAACGGGTGCGCCCCTTGGTCGAAGACGCGGAAGAGACGGGCGAATAACGGCGATTTCCTCGGTGGTCAGTCGTTTCGACATCGCGTGCTCGACAGGTAGCCGCCGAGAATGATGTGCACGTCCGGTTCGGCGATCAAGCGTTGATTTCTTCGACGGCTGGCAGGCTCCCCTGGCGCTGTATTGTGTGACCCCTGGTTTTACTGCACCATCACCGTGCGATACGGGATTATGCGTCCCCCGGACGCAAGCCGCTTCAGCGCCGGGCAAAGGCTGTCGAGACAGTGTGTTTTTCTTTTTGATCAGTGCCTTCGCCTCGGTCTACGAGGTTGTCGGACAACGCCGGTCACGGCATGGCCTTTGATTTGCAGTTCTGGTATCCAGAGCAGGAGTCGGTCTGTGGAGAGCAGGTCGTCTCGGTGTGCTCATTGAATTCAGTCGGAACCCGATCGAGCGAGGACCAGGATGTCCTGACGGTCAACTGGCAATGAAGCCCGTGTATCGGCCACGAGCCGGGCCGCGGGCTTTTTCATTTTCCGGCTGGGAGGCAGCGTGGTAGCCGTGCCGCAAACAATGTCATCCGTATAAACGCGTTTCCATGAAGCGAAGGGGCGTTACCGTGAGCAATTTCGACAGACGTAAATTCATCAAGACTTCGGGGGTGGTTGCCGCGGCGAGCGCTTTGCCGTTCCCGATGATCAACATCCGCAGCGCCGGTGCCGCCGAGACCGTCAAGGTCGGCATCCTGCACTCGCTGACCGGCACCATCGCCATCGCCGAAGCTTCGGTGGTCGATGCCGAGAAACTGGCGATCGAGGAGATCAACAAGGCCGGCGGCGTGATGGGCCGCCAGATCGAGACCATCGTCGAAGATGGCGCCAGCGACTGGCCGACCTTCGCCGAAAAGGCGCGCAAGCTGCTTGAGAAAGACAAGGTAGCCGCGATCTTCGGCTGCTACACGTCGGCCTCGCGCAAGGCCACGCTGCCGGTGGTCGAAAAACTCAAGGGCCTGCTGTACTACCCCACCTACTACGAAGGCCTGGAGCAGTCGCCCAATATCCTCTACACGGCGCAGGAAGCCACGCAATCGGTGGTCGCGGCGGTCAACTGGCTGGCCGAGAAGAAGGGCAAGAAGTTCTATCTGATCGGCTCCGACTACATCTGGCCGCGCACCACCAACAAGCTCGCCAAGCCCACCATCGCCAAGGCCGGCGGCACCGTGGTCGGCGAGAGCTACTATCCGCTGGGCTCGATCGAGTTCGCCTCCGAGGTGAACAAGATCAAGGCCGCCAAGCCCGACGTCATCCTGTCCACGGTCGTGGGTGGTTCCAATGTCGCGTTCTACAAGCAGCTCGTCGCCGCCGGCCTGACCGGCAAGAACCAGACGCTGCTGGCGCTTGCCGTGTCCGAAGAAGAGGCCTCCGGCATCGGCCCCGAGAACCTCGAAGGCTTCCTGTCGTGCATGGGCTACTTCCAGAGTCTCAAGAACCCCGCCAACGAGAGGTTCGTGAAGGCGTTCAAGGCCAAGTACGGCGCCAACCGCGTCACCGGCGACACCCTTGCCTGCGGCTACACCTCGGTCTACCTGTGGAAGCTCGCCGCCGAGAAGGCCAAGAGCTTCGACGTGCCGGCGGTGGTCGCGGCCTCCGCGGGTCTCGAGTTCGAAGGGCCGGAGGGCAAGATCAAGTTCCACGCCTCTAATCATCATCTGTACAAGCATGCCCGCATCGGCACCTTCCGCAAGGATGGTCAGATCGACATGATCTTCGAGTCGCCGCTGATCGAGCCGAATCCGTTCCCGAAGCTCTGATGCAGTCTTGAAGGCAATCGGCGCCATCGGTCGAGGCAAAGACCGGTGGCAGGACCGGGCGGTGCCGGCTCACGTCGGCACCGCCCGGATTCCGCAACACGATTCACCATCACGCATCCGGCGGTTCCGCCTCGACACCAGTTTTCATTTGCGCACCAGGTTTCATCTGCGATGACGTTCGACATTTTCGTCATGCAGGCTTTCAACGGCCTGTCGTTGTTCACCGTGCTGGTGCTGATGGCACTCGGGCTCGCCATCGTCTTCGGCCTCATGGGCGTGATCAACATGGCCCACGGCGAACTCATGGCGATGGGTGCCTACACCACCTACGCGACCGCCCAGTTGTTCGCGAAGTTCATGCCTTCGTTCATGGGAATCTACTTTCTCGTGGGCATCGTGTTCGCGTTTGCCGTGACCTTCATCTTCGGCTTCCTGCTCGAGCGCGGACTCATCCGCTTCCTGTACCAGCGCCCGCTCGACACCATGCTCGCGACCTGGGGCCTGTCGCTGGTGCTGCAGCAGGTGTTCCGTCATCTGTTCGGCCCCAAGGAAGTCGGCGTGCCGACCGTGAGTTGGCTGCAGGGCGCGTGGCAGGTGAGCGGTGACATCCAGTTGCCGCTGAGCCGCATCTTCATCGTCGGGCTGACGCTTGCCGTATCGGTGGCGGTCTATCTGCTGCTGTTCAAGACCCGCTGGGGCCTGCGCATTCGCGCGGTCACCCAGAATCGCGCGATGAGCGGGGCCGCGGGCATCAACACCGAACGCGTGGACGCCATGTCGTTCGCGCTGGGTTGTGGCCTTGCCGGTATCGCCGGCTCGTCGTTCACGATGCTCGCCTCGACCGGTCCGGTGACCGGCCAGCAATACATCGTCGACACCTTCATCGTGGTCGTGTTCGGCGGCGTCGAGAGTCTGCTCGGCACGTTCGCCTCGGCGTTCCTGATCGGGCAGATGCAATCCACCCTCGAGTATCTCCTGAGCGGATCGATGGCCAAGGCCACCATCCTGCTGCTGGTGATCGTCGCGCTCTACTTCCGTCCCAACGGGTTGTTCGCTGCCAAGGTGCGACGCTGATGGCCAACCGGATCGCCGAACCGCCGCCGCCTGGCGCCGCAACCCCAGCGCCGCGAGCCTCGCCGATCGCGCTGCTGTTCAAGCTCGGCCTGCCGATCCTCGCGGCGCTGTTGCTGATCGCGATACCGTCGTTTCTCGGTGACTTCCGGCTGGGGCTGGCGGCCAAGTATCTATGTCTGGCGTTCCCCGCGGTCGCGATCGTGCTGATCTGGGGTTATGGCGGCATCCTCAGCCTCGGCCAGGGCATCTTCTTCGGGCTGGGCGGCTACATGATGGCCATGTTTCTCAAGCTCGAGGCGGCCGCACAAGACAACACCGGCAGCGCCCTGTCGCAGTTCTACGGCTCCAACCTGCCCGACTTCATGGTGTGGAACAGCGTGGAAGCGCTGCCCTGGTGGTGGCTGCCGTTCCATCACCTCTGGTTCACGCTCGGCGCCATCGTGATCATCCCCGCCGTCGTGGCGTTCGCGCTCGCGTATGCGAACTTCCGCAAGCGCGTCGGCGGCGTCTATTTCTCCATCATCACGCTCGCGCTGGCGTCGATCATGGCGATCGTCATCATCGGCCAGCAGGGGGTGACCGGCGGCGCCAACGGCATCACCGATTTCAAGACGTTTGTCGGTATCGACCTCGATACCGAAAGCGCCAAGCGCGGCATGTATTTCACCACCGTGGTGCTGTTGCTGCTGTCGGTGCTGGCCGGCATGTTCATCATCCGCAGCGGGTTCGGCAAGGTATTGGTTGCCATCCGCGACCGCGAGGATCGCGTGCGTTTCTCCGGCTACGACCCGGCGATGTTCAAGGCCTTCATCTTCGCCGTCGGCGCGGTGATCTCCGCCATCGGTGGCGCGATGTTCACGATGCAGGTCGGGCTCGCATCGCCATCGCTGGTCGGCATCGTGCCGTCGATCGAGATGGTCATCTACGCCGCGGTCGGCGGCCGCCTGTCGCTGGTCGGTGCGGTCTATGGCGCCCTGATCGTGGGCTACGCCAAGACCACCTTCTCCGAGAATTTCGCCGAGCACTGGTTCTATTTCATCGGCGGCCTGTTCATCTTGGTCACGATGTTCCTGCCGCAGGGCATCGCCGGTTTGCTCGACCGCTTCCGCGCCAGCCGGGATCGGAACTGATGGCGGCGCTGATTCTCCAGGTGGACGGTCTCACCGTGTCGTTCGACGGCTTCAAGGCGGTCGACGGGCTCGACTTCTATGTCGAGCAGGACGAACTGCGCTGCGTGATCGGCCCCAATGGCGCCGGCAAGACCACCTTGCTCGACATGATCTGCGGCAAGACCAAGCCCAGCAGCGGCACCATCAAGTTCCGCAACCTCGAGCTTTCCGAGATGATCGAGTACCAGATCACGCGTGCGGGCGTCGGCCGCAAGTTCCAGAATCCGTCGGTCTACGAAGATCTCACGGTGTTCGAAAACCTCGAGATCTCGTATCCGAAGAAGCGCAACGTGTTCGGCTCGCTGTTCTTCCGCCGCACCGACGAGATCGCCGGGCGCATCGAGACCCAGGCCGAGCAGATTTTCCTGCGCGACCAGCTTCGCACCAAGGCCGGGCTGCTGTCGCACGGGCAGAAGCAGTGGCTCGAGATCGGCATGCTGCTGATGCAGGAGCCCGAGCTGCTGCTGCTCGACGAGCCGGTGGCCGGCATGAGCCCGCGCGAGCGTGAACTCACCGCCGAACTGCTCAACAAGATCACCGCCGGGCGCTCGCTGGTGGTCATCGAGCACGACATGACGTTCGTGCGCATGATCGCGCGCAAGGTGACCGTGCTGCATCAGGGCAAGCTGCTCGCCGAAGGCACCATGGACGAGGTCCAGGCCGACGAGCGCGTCATCGAAACGTACTTGGGACACTAGACACTAGCGATGCTGAGCGTTTCGGGTCTGAATGTTTTCTACGGCGACAGCCATGTGGTGCGCAATGTGTCGTTCGAGCTGGCCACGGGCGAGACCATCGCCATCATGGGCCGCAACGGCATGGGCAAGACCACGTTGCTCAAGTCGCTCATCGGCCTGTTGCCCGCGCGCAGTGGCCGGGTGCAGCTCGATGGCAACGAACTGAACCGCGCCCGCACCTACGAGCGGGTCGCGAAAGGCATGGGTTTCGTGCCGCAGGGGCGCATGATCTTTCCGTATCTCACGGTCGAGGAGAACATCCTGACCGGCATGGAGAACAGCATCGATCGCACGGTGCCGGGCTACATCTACGAAACGTTTCCGGTGCTGCTCGAGATGAAGGCGCGGCGCGGCGGCAATCTGTCGGGCGGGCAGCAGCAGCAGCTCGCCATCGCGCGTGCGATGGTCACCAACCCGAAGGTCCTGATCCTCGACGAGCCGACCGAAGGCATCCAGCCGTCGATCATCAAGGACATCGCGCGCACGCTCAACCGGCTCAAGGTGGAGCGCGGATTCTCGTTGCTGGTATCGGAGCAGGTCCTGTCGTTCGCGATGGAAGTCGCCGACCGGTTCCTGATCATCGAGAAGGGTGAGTTCGTCTACGAGGCGAGCAAGGCGACCGTCGACACCGCGAAGATTCATGCCTTCTTGACCATTTGATCGATCCGTTGTTGCGGTACTTGCCGCAAGGGTGCGGCGAGGTAGTTGGCGCGTTACCCGCGCTCGAACCGGCGGCGGCTTAAGCCGCCCAGTCCATCGATGAGCAAGCAAGGAGAGAACCCAAAATGATGCACGGAGATATTTCCAGCAGTAACGACTGCGTGGGCGTTGCTGTCGTCAATTACAAGATGCCGCGCCTGCATACCAAGGCCGAGGTGCTCGACAACGCGCGCAAGATCGGCGAGATGATGGTTGGCATGAAGACCGGCCTGCCGGGCATGGACCTGGTCATCTTTCCCGAGTACAGCACCCACGGGATCATGTACGACAGCAAGGAGATGTACGACACCGCCTCGAGCTGCCCCGGCGACGAAACCGAGATCTTCGCCGCCGCCTGCCGCAAGGCCAAGGTCTGGGGCGTGTTCTCGCTCACCGGCGAGAAGCACGAGGAGCATCCCAACAAGGCGCCCTACAACACGCTCATCCTCATGAACGACCAGGGCGAGGTGGTGCAGAAGTACCGCAAGATCATGCCGTGGGTGCCGATCGAAGGCTGGTATCCGGGCAACTGCACCTATGTGTCCGATGGTCCCAAAGGGCTGAAGATCTCGCTCATCATCTGCGATGACGGCAACTACCCGGAGATCTGGCGCGACTGCGCGATGAAGGGTGCCGAGCTCATCATCCGCTGCCAGGGCTACATGTACCCGGCGAAAGAGCAGCAGATCATCATGGCGAAGGCGATGGCGTGGGCCAACAACAGCTACGTCGCGGTGGCCAACGCCGCCGGCTTCGACGGCGTGTATTCCTACTTCGGCCATTCGGCGATCATCGGTTTCGATGGCCGGACGCTCGGCGAATGCGGCGAGGAAGACTACGGCATCCAGTACGCGGCGCTCTCCAAGGGCCTGATCCGCGATGCGCGCAAGAACATGCAGTCGGAGAACCACCTGTTCAAGCTGCTGCATCGTGGCTACACCGGTCTGATCAATTCGCACGAAGGCGACAAGGGCGTGGCGGCCTGCCCGTTCGATTTCTACAAGAAATGGATCACCGATCCGGAAGCCACCCGCGAGATGGTCGAGGCGATGACGCGCACGACCGTCGGCACCGACGAGGCGCCGATTGCCGGCATTCCCAACGCCAGGCAACCGGTCCACAAGTAGCAGCGCAACCACGAGAGACGTTCGGGCCGGTGCCCGGACGTCTGTCGCCTATATCGGATCCCAATGCTCCGGCTCACCCGCATTCTCGGTTCCAGCGCCGACGAACACGTTGCCGAACGCCTGCACGTGCTGGCGCATGCCGGTGCCGTCGAGTACGTCACGCTGCGCAAGGAAGACACCGCGCGGCGGCGGCTGCATGTGTTCACCGATCGCGGCACCGAGGCCGGCATCATGCTCGACCGCAGCGAGCGGCTCGCCAATGGTGCGGTGCTGCTGCTCGACGACGATCGTGCCGTGGTGGTGCGGCTGGAAGAACCCCAATGGCTGGCGCTGGCGCCGCGCGACGCCGCATGCGCTCTCGAACTGGGCTACTTCTGCGGCAACATGCACTGGAAGGTGCGGTTCGCCGGCGAGTACCTCCACATCTCGCTGGAGGGGCCCGCCGATACCTACCTTGCACGCATCGCGCATCTGGTCGGTGGCGGCAAAGTGAAGGTGGTGGGCAATGAGTGACGTCGGCGCCACGCTCGCCCTGCTGCAACTCGGCGACAGTTTCTTTCCGAGCGGTGCCGCGTCATTTTCGTGGGGCCTCGAGACCCTGCGGGCTGACGGCTTGCTGCGCGGCGCGGCCGATGTCGAGGCGTTTGTCGGCGGCCAGATCGCGCGGCGCTGGTCGCAGTTCGATCGGCCTGCGGTGCTGGCCGCGTTCCGCGCCCACGGTGATATCGAGCGGCTGTGCACGATCGATCGCGAGATCGATGCGGCCACTTTGTCGCGCGAGGCGCGTGAAGGCGCTCGCCGCATCGGTATCGCATTGCTCAAGGTGCACGACGGTCTGGGCACCGTGGGGGCTGCGGCCTACCGCGACCGGATCGCGGCCGGCGAGGCCTTCGGGCAGATGGCGGCGGTGCACGGATTCGTCGGCCACGCCACTGGGCTGGACGCGGCGTCCACCTGCGCCATGTCGGCCTACCAGCTCGGGTTCAGCATCGTCAGCGCCGGCTTGCGCATCGGGCTGCTCGGCCATGTGGATGCCCAGCGTATTCTGCAGTCGCAGCGCGAGCGCATCGCCGCCATCATGACCACCGATGCCGTCGCTGCCGATGCACTCCACGCCTATGCACCTGCCGCCGAGATCGCGATGATGCGTCATGAAACCGGCCAAGGCCGCATGTTCGCCAACTGAGGTGACGACCACCCCCAGGCTGCGCTGTGCTGCGCCTTCCCCCTCAAGGGGGCACAGCGTCCTCGGGGGACCCTGTGGGCGCTGTGACGACCACCCCCAGGCTGCGCTGTGCTGCGCCTTCCCCCTCAAGGGGGCGCAACATTCCTCGGGGAGCCCTGCGGATGTTGCCCCTTCGCTTCCCGGGTTCGCTCCGGTCGCTGCGTCCGATTGATTCCATCTCCCATGTTGAGAGGCTGATATGTTGCTGACACCCACCGAACTCGAACGCCTCACCATCTACACGGCGGCCGAGCTGGCGCGCAAGCGCCGGGGCCGTGGCCTCAAGCTCAACCATCCAGAAGCCACGGCCATCATCGCCGACGAGATTCTCGAAGGCGCGCGCGAAGGCCGCTCGGTAGCCGAGCTGATCGCCTTCGGCTCCACCGTGCTCACCACCGATGATGTCATGCCCGGCGTCGCGACGATGCTGCCGATGCTGCAGGTCGAAGGCACCTTTCCCGATGGCACCAAGCTCGTGACGGTCCACGAGCCGATCCGCCCCGGCGTTGCCGTGCAGGCGGCGGGCGTCGTTCCTGGCGAGATCCTGCCGGCGGAAGGTGACATCGAACTCAACGCGGGCCGTGCCAAGGTCAGCCTGCGCGCGGTCAACACCGGCGACCGACCGATCCAGATCGGCAGCCACTATCACTTCTTCGAAGCCAACCGCGCTCTCGACTTCGAGCGCGCAAAGGCATTCGGCATGCACCTCGACATCCCCGCGGGCACCGCTGTGCGCTTCGAACCAGGCGCAGCCAGGATCGTGGCCTTGACCCGCTTCGGCGGCAGTGGCGAGGTGTTCGGCCTGAACGCGCTCACCAACGGCGAGACCCGCAGCGATGCCGCTCGCGCAGCGGCACTGAAACTCGCGCGTGAGCGCGGCTTCAAGGGGGCTTGATCCGATGGCAACCATTTCGCGGCGCGAATATGCCCAGCTCTATGGCCCGACCACCGGCGACGGCGTCAGGCTCGGCGACACCTCGCTCATCGCGGTGATCGAACACGACCACGCGGTGCCGGGTGACGAATGCCTGCATGGCGGCGGCAAGACCCTGCGCGATGGCATGGGGCTCAAGGCCGGCTACGACAGCGCCGACGGCGCGCTCGACATGCTCATCTCCAACGTTGTCATCATCGATCCGGTGCTCGGCGTGGTGAAGGGCGACATCGGCATCAAGGACGGTCGCATCGTCGGCGTCGGCAAGGCCGGCAACCCGGAGATCATGGACGGCGTGCATCCGAAGCTGATCTGCGGCGTTGCCACCACCGTGCGCGATGGCGAGGGACTGATCGCGACCGCGGGCGGCATCGACGTGCACGTGCACTTCGACTCCGCGCAACTGGTGGAGCACGCGATCGCGTCCGGCCTCACCACCATGATCGGCGGTTCGCTCGGCCCCATCACCGTCGGCATCGACTGTGGCGGCGAATGGAATGTCGGCAAGATGCTTCAGGCGGCCGAACACTGGCCGATGAACTTCGGCTTTCTCGGACGCGGCAATTCGTCCAAGCCGCAATCGCTGTACGGCCAGATGGCGGGCGGCTGCCTCGGCCTCAAGATCCACGAAGACTGGGGCGCGATGCCGGCGGTGATCGACACCTGCCTGGGCGTGGCTGACGAGCTCGATTTCCAGGTGCAGTTGCACACCGACACGCTGAACGAGTCCGGCTTTCTCGAAGACACGCTCGCCGCCATTCGCGACCGCACCATCCACATGTATCACACCGAAGGCGCGGGCGGCGGCCACGCGCCCGACATCATCAGCGTGGCCGGCAAGGCCAATTGCCTGCCCTCGTCGACCAATCCCACCAACCCCTACACGGTGAACACGTTCGACGAGCACCTCGACATGATCATGGTGTGCCACCACCTCAACCCGGCGGTGCCTGAAGACGTCGCCTTCGCCGAGAGCCGCATCCGTGCCCAGACCATCGCCGCCGAGGATGTGCTGCACGACATGGGCGCCATCTCGATGCTCGGCTCCGACAGCCAGGGCATGGGGCGCATCAACGAAGTGATCGCCCGTACCTGGCAACTGGCGTCGAAGATGAAAGACCAGTTCGGCCGGCTGTCGTCGGAGGCCACGCGCAACGGCGACAACGAGCGCATCAAGCGCTACATCGCCAAGTACACGATCAACGCGGCCCGCACCTTCGGCATCGCCGATCACATCGGCTCGCTCGAACCCGGCAAGCTCGCCGACATCGTGCTGTGGCGGCCGGCGTTCTTCGGCATCAAGCCCGAAGTCGTGGTCAAGGGTGGGTTCATCGCCTGGGGGGCGATGGGCGATTCGGCCGCGTCGCTGATGACCTGCGAGCCGCTGATCATGCGACCCCAGTGGGGCGCGTTCGGTGTCGCAAAACAGCAGCTTTCGGCGTGTTTCGTGAACCAGGCAGCGCTCGACGCCGACATCGCCGGCCGACTCGGCTTGCGCAAGATGATGCTGGGCGCGCACGGCACGCGCAAACTGCGCAAACACGACATGCTGCACAACGACGCCTGCCCGAACATCACCGTCAATCCCCAAACCTTCGACGTGATGATCGACGGCGACATCATCACCTGCGAGCCGGCCAAGGTGGTGCCGCTCGCGCAGCGCTACATGCTCCGGTGAGCGCCCACCCCCAGGCTGCGCTGCGCTTCGCCTTCCCCCTCGAGGGGGCGCAGCGTCCTCGGGGGACCCTGTGGGCGCTGCCCCTTCGCTTCAGCCGTTTCCTTCGTTTGCCACCAGCCCACTCGAGGTCTGTTCCATGAACACCGTCGCCCCCGGAATCCTTCGGCCACCGATCGCCTCCCGGCCCACCGGCGCCGCCAGGGTGGGCGTGGGTGGTCCGGTCGGCAGCGGCAAGACCGCGCTGCTCGAAAATCTCATTCCGCGCTTTTTGCGGCGGGGCACCGATCTGGCGATCATCACCAACGATATCGCCACGCGCGAAGACGCCGAACGAGTCCGCCGCAGCGGCCTGATCGCGCCCGACCGGGTGCTGGCGGTCGAGACCGGCGCGTGTCCGCATTCGGCCATCCGCGAAGACCCGACGCTGAACATCCAGGCCGCCGATGCGCTCGACGCGAAGTTCCCCGGGCTCGAACTCATTCTGATCGAGTCCGGCGGCGACAACCTCGCCTCGTCGTTCTCGCTCGACCTGGTCGACTACTGGATGTTCGTGATCGACGTGGCCGGTGGCGACGACATCCCGCGCAAGCGCGGCCTGGGCGTGCTGAGCTGCGATCTGCTCGTCATCAACAAGATCGACCTTGCGCCATATGTCCGCGTCGACCTGCAACGCATGATCCGCGAGGCCAACGACGTGCGCGGCGGCCGACCGGTGCTGCTCACCAACTGCGCCACCGGCGAGGGTGTGGATGCGGTGGTCGAGCACCTGGCGCGCGAGGTGCTGTTCGACGCCGCATCGTCCGGCATGGACGCACTGGATCGCCGGTGACAGCAGTCGATCTGCCGGACCTGGTTGCGTCGCCGGCGCAGCAGCTTGCGCTCGGCTTTGCGCGCCGCCACGGCGGCCCCACCTTTCTGCAACGCCAACGGGTGGCTTATCCGTTCCACGTCGGCCGCACCCTGCAGATGCCCGGCGATCCGGCCGGGTTCTGCACGGTCTACCTCCAGTCGTGCGCGGGCGGCATCTTCCAGCACGACCGGCTGCTGCAATCGATGCAACTGGCCGACGACGCGCAGGCGCACATCACCACCGGCGCCTCGACCATCGTCCACAGCATGGACCGCGGCCATGCCGAACAGCACCTGCTGCTCGCGGCCGGCGAAAACGCGTTCGCCGAGTATCTGCCCGACCCGTTGATCCTGTTTCCCCGCAGTCGTCTCGATACCCGGCTGCTCATCCGGGCGCACCCCGGCGCCAGCGTGATCGCGTGCGAGTCGTTCCTGTTGCACGACCCGGCGGCACGCAACGAGCCGTTCGACTGGTTGCGCGCCGAAACCCGGATCGAAGACGAAGCCGGCGGCCTGCTCGCCGCCGACCGGTTCCGGGTCGAAGGCGCAACCATCGTGGCGCGCATCCCCGGCCTGACCGGACCCCACACCGCGCAGGCCACCCTGATGGTGGTGCACCGTGCCGATCCTGATCTCGTGCTCGAGGCGTTGCGCGCATCGCTGCGCGCCGATAGCCCTGGCTATGCCGGCGCGTCGCTGCTGCCCAACGGGGCAGGAGCGTGGTTGCGGGTTCTGGCCGACGACGCCATCGGCTTGCGCGCCGTGGTCCATGCTGCGTGGGTCGCCGTGCGCATCGCGCTGACCGGTGCGCCGCCCGGCGTGCGTCGCAAGTGATCGAACAACCAGGCGAACAACAGCATTTCCGGAGTCATCCATGAACGAACTCGATGTCCCGCTCGCCGCACCCGGCGTCATCGGCCAGTACCGTATCACCGCCGAGCCCTATTACCGCGCCATCGGCGACGAGATTGCGCTGTACGAAGCGGCCTACGCTGCGCGCATGCCGATGATGCTGAAAGGGCCGACCGGCTGCGGCAAGACGCGCTTCGTCGAATATATGGCGTGGCGCCTGAACCGGCCGCTGATCACGCTCGCGTGCAACGAAGACATGACCGCATCCGATCTGGTCGGCCGCTTCCTGCTCGACGCCGACGGCACCCGCTGGCAGGATGGTCCGCTGACCCTGGCCGCGCGCCATGGCGCCATCTGCTATCTCGACGAAGTGGTCGAGGCCCGCCAGGACACGGCGGTGGTGATCCATCCGCTCACCGATGCGCGCCGCTCGCTGCCGCTCGAGAAGAAGAACGAGCTGGTGCAGGCGCACCCCGATTTCCAGTTGGTGATCTCCTACAACCCCGGCTACCAGAGCATCCTCAAGGACCTGAAGCAGTCCACCAAGCAGCGCTTCGGTGCGCTCGACTTCCACTATCCGTCACGCGCGATCGAGATCGAGATCGTGGCGCACGAGGCGAAGGTGTCGGACGAGATCGCCGGCCGCCTGGTGTCGGTGGGCGAAAAGACCCGCAACCTGAAGGGGCACGGTCTCGACGAAGGGGTGTCGACGCGCATGCTGATCCACGCTGGCTGGCTCATTGCACGCGGCATCGACCCGGTCGCCGCGTGCCGGGTGACGCTGGTGCGTCCGATCACCGACGACCCCGACATGCGCGACGCCCTCGATGCTGCGGTAACCACCTTCTTTTAGGGCGGGTGTCGGTCGAAATGTCGCGCACCGGCCTCGATCACCACACGTTCAGTCGCCGCTCGCCGACATGAGCCGCGATCATGTCGACCTCGCGACCCCGGAGGCGCGCGGCTTCCTGCACGCGGACAGCGACGGCGTGGCGTTTGCCGATGTTCGCAGGCGGCTGGTGCTGTATCTGCGCGTGCTGTGGAACAGCGGCAGCGAACTGCGAGCGTTTCCGGCGTCGCTACAGGCGACCAGGCCGTATCTCACCGAGTTCGGCATCCACCTGCCGGCTGCGTATCGCGCCGTGCAGGGCGAGGCCGCCGGCGATCTGTATCGGGCGGCGACGGCGCACGCGGCTGCGCACCTCGCTTTTTCGCCGCGCGCCCCGATGCCGCGTGGCGGCCTGCGGCCGATCCAGCTGGTGCTGGTCGGGCTGCTGGAAGATGCGCGCGTGGAGTTGCTCACGTGTCGCGAACTGCCCGGCCTGCGTCGCCTGTGGTTGAAGTTTCACGTGGCGCGCGCCGACGGCGCCGCTACCTTTGCCGGTCTCGCGGTGCGCCTGTCGCGGGCGCTCCTCGATCCCGGCTACGAAGACGACAGCCCGTGGGTGCAGAAGGCGCGGCGGCTGTTTCTCGATCCGGCCAACGACCTCACCGATCCCACCCTGTGCCGCCGTCTCGGATCCCTGCTCGGCAACGACATCGGCCAGATGCGTCTGCAGTTCGACGCCAAGACCTATGTGATCGAACCGCTGTATCGCGACGACAACAGCTTTCTCTGGCAACGGGAAACCGACCACGACGGCATGCCGATGGAAGAGGAAGTGATGGTGGCGCAGCCCGACGTGGTCGAGAACGACAACGGCGACGTGGTCGACGACCCGCAGGAGGGCGAATCGGATCAGGGCGTGAAGCCGGTCGGCGCCGGCGACCCCGAAGACCTCCCGGAAGCGGCTGCCGGCGAGGCCCTGCGTACCGTCAGGTATCCCGAGTGGGACTACGTCATCAGCCGCGCGCGGCCGGCCTGGGCAACGGTGCGGGAGCAGCGCCCCGAGCCTGGCGATCCGGCATTGGTCGACGCGATCATCGAACGCAACCAAGACCTGCTGCGGCGGCTCGACCGCCTGATTCGCGGCAGCGAACTGCGCAAGCAGGTGCGCCTGCGCAAGCAGATGGAGGGCGACCGCTTCGATCTCGATGCCGTGGTGAACGCGATGATCGACGTGCGCTTGCGGCGCTCGCCCGATCCGCGCATCCACACGCGGGTCGACCGGCACGAGCGCGACCTCTCGGTGCTGGTGCTGCTCGACCTGTCGGAGTCCACCAACGATCTGGTCAAGGTGAGCAACACCAGCGTGCTCCAGCTCGCGCGCGAGGCCACCGTTCTGCTCGGCACCGCCATGGACCAGATCGGCGACCAGTTCGCGATCCACGGTTTCAGCTCGAACGGCCGCGAGGAGGTGAACTACCTGCGCTTCAAGGATTTCGGCTGGCCGTTCGACGATCACGTGAAGGCGCGCCTGGCCGGCATGCGCGGCCAGTTGTCCACGCGCATGGGCGCCGCGTTGCGCCATGCCACGAGCTGGTTGCGCTACCGCAGTTGCGACAAGAAACTGATCCTGCTCATCACCGATGGCGAGCCGCACGACATCGACGTGCACGATCCGAAATACCTGCAGTTCGATGCGAAGAAGGCGGTGGAGGAGGCGAGCCGGCTCGGCATCCTCACCTATTGCATGAGCGTCGATCCGAAGGCCGACGAGTATGTGAGCCGGATTTTCGGCGCCCGCAACAGCACGGTGGTGGACCACATCGCACGCCTCCCGGAAAAACTGCCGGCGTTGTACCTGCGCCTGACCAGATAGCCGGGCGGTTGCGGCCGCGCGTGCGAACATGGCGGCCTTCGTGGACGGCAGGCCGTCCTTCGGGCCCTGCCTTCCAACTCCTCCCGTCCCGCCAATGGCACTCAAGGCAACGATCTTCAAGGCCGAACTCGACGTCTCCGACATCGACCGCGGCTACTACCAGACCCACACCCTGACCATCGCCCGACATCCGTCCGAGACCGATGAACGCATGATGGTCAGGGTGCTCGCTTTCGCGCTGCATGCGCACGAGCAGCTCGACTTCGGCAGGGGCCTGAGCACCGACGACGAACCGGATCTCTGGCAGCGCGATCTCACCGGGGCAATCCGGCTCTGGGTCGACGTGGGTTTGCCCGACGAGCGCCGGCTGCGCAAGGCCAGTGGCCGCAGCGGCGCGGTGGTCGTGTATGCGTATGGCGGCCGCGGCACCGGCATCTGGTGGCGTCAGACCGGGCCGGACGTGGCGCGCCTCAGGAATCTGACGGTGAAGACGCTCGCGCCGGAAACGAGCCAGGCGTTGGCGAAGCTCGCCGAACGCAACATGCGCCTGCAGTGCACGGTGCAGGAAGGACAGGTGTGGCTGGGCAATGCGGCAGGCGGGGTGACGCTCGAGCCGGAAGTGTTGCAGCAGGAGACATGAAGGATGACAGCGGGCTGCAATGCTTCGGCATTGCATTAAAATCTGTAAATAAAGCTAAATTGTGAATTTTTCTTACAACAGATGTATTTAAAAAATTTGTAAGAATTCATCATTTGTGTAGAATCGTTTTTCTTGCAACCACTCAAGAAAAACGTGCTCTTGATGGATGTATATACATCTATAACAATAGACAACTACGATACGATCGATGAACTCGAAGCCCGGCTGGGCGCGTCTTTCCGCGAACTCCGGATCCGTGATCAGTTCGACCAGCGCGCCCTCGCGGCCAAGGCAAACGTCGGTCTCAGCGCGCTGAAGAATCTCGAGGCGGGCAAGGGCACGACCCTCAAGACCCTGCTGAAAGTGCTCAAGGCGCTCGACCGGCTCGACTGGCTCGACGCTCTGGCGCCGACGGTATCGGTGAGCCCGCTGCAGATGCTCCGCGCCCCCCGTCCCCGGCAGCGTGTCTACGCTCCCCGGAAAAAACGTGATGGCGCAGTCGATTGACGATTGACGCGATCGAGGTGCGTATCTGGGGCATGCGGGTCGGCGCCGTGGCGCTCGATCCACCGCTCGGCCATTACGCTTTCGAGTACCAGCCGGCATTCGCCGCCACCGGCATCGCACTGGCACCGCTGATGATGCCGACGACCCGTGGTCGTGCCTCGTTCATCTTTCCGTCGTTACCCGAAAACACCTACCGACGATTGCCGCCGATGCTCGCGGACGCGCTGCCCGACCGCTTCGGCAACGCGCTGGTGGACGCCTACCTCCAGTGCGAGGGCATGCGCACTGCCGATATCACTGCGCTGGACCGACTGGCCTACATGGGGCAGCGTGGCTTCGGCGCGCTCGAGTTCCGCCCGCTGCGCGGCCCGCCGGCGCGCAAATCGGTCGCGCTCGACCTGAACGAACTGGTGACCAGCGCCCGACTGGCGGTGCAAGGATCGTTCGAGGGCGATGCGCAAGCGAAGGCGGCACTGGCGAACATCATCCAGGTCGGCACCTCGGCGGGCGGTGCACGCGCCAAGGCGGCGATCGCCTGGAACCCTGCGACCGAAGAAGTGCGTACCGGCCAGTTCGACGTCGAACCGGGGTTCGAACACTGGCTGCTCAAGTTCGACGGCGTTGGCAACGACAGCGAGCTCGGCGACTCGCGGCACTACGGTCGGATCGAGTACGCCTATCACCGCATGGCGGTTGCTGCCGGGATCGAGATGTCCGCTTGCCGACTGCTGGAGAAAAACGGGCGCGCCCACTTCATGACGCGACGCTTCGATCGCACCGGCAACGTCAGGCATCATCTGCAAAGCCTTTGCGCCATCGCGCATCTGGACTTCAATCAGCGCGGTACCCACGACTACAGCCAGTATCTGATGACCATCGACGCGCTGCGCCTCGGTGATGCGGCTCGGCAGGAAGCGTTTCGGCGCATCGCCTTCAACGTGATGGCGGCCAATTGCGACGATCACACCAAGAACCATGCGTTCCTGCTCAAGCAGGGCAAGCCCTGGGCGCTAGCCCCCGCCTACGACGTGACCCACGCCTTCAATCCCCGCGGTCAGTGGACTTATCAGCACCTCATGAGCGTGGAGGGCAAATTCATCGGCATCACGCATGCCGACCTGCTGCGGGTGGCAGACCGCTTTCGCGTGCCGAGCGCGAAAGCGACCCTCGATGCGGTGCGTGAAGCGGTCCGCGACTGGCCCCGATTCGGCGCCGAGGCCGGTCTTCCTGCCGACGAGATTCGTCGCGTCGGCGACGACCTCACTTCGCTGTAGCGCCGCCGGAACCACCGTCCGCGCCATTCGCGTGCACCAGTCGATGTGGTGCGGACCACCCGGCGTGACGACTCTCGTGCCCGGGCGTCACCCCGGGATGTTCACCCGCGCCACTCGCGCCACGTCCTCGCGGGTGAGCCCGAGACCGACCGCCGCCGCCACGATCTCACTCCAACTGGTCGGATCCAGCGGAACCCCGCTCGCGCCGCGCCGTGCCCGCATCTCGCGTTCCGGTTCGCCCGGAATGCGGACCCGGTCGAAACCCTCGGCCGGGGGCGTCGATGTCACCCATTCGATGAGTCGTTCGGTCTCCGCCGCATAGCTCGCGCCGCCGCCCAGCCGGGCGGGATCGATGACGATGCTCAGCATGTTGTTGTCGATCACGCCCCAGTCCATGCGCCCGGGGATGGTGCCCGCGCCGCTTAAGCCCCCGGCCAGCAGTTCGCACATGAAGCCCAGCCCGAACCCCTTGTGTTCGCCGAAGGGCAGGAGGGCGGCCAGCGGTTCCACCCACATGACGGACGGGTCGTTGGTGGGCTTGCCATCGCGATCGAGCAGGTTGCCGTCGGCGACCGGCACGCCGCGTTTCCACGCCACGCGGGTCTTGCCGTGGGCGATGCGCGAGGTGGCGAAGTCGAGCACCACCGGATCGGCATCGGCCCGCGGGATGGCGATGCAGATCGGGTTGGTCGAGAACCTGGCCCTGGTGCCACCCCAGGGGGCCACCAGGGCCGGGCGGCCGATCACGTTGACGTAGCTGATCGAGACCAGCCCGGCGGCCGCGACCTGTTCGCCCCAATGCCCGATGCGGCCGAGGTGATGGGTGTTGCGCAGGCTGAGCACGCACACGCCATGGATCCGCGCCCGCCCGATCGCGAGGTTCATGGCGTCGAAGCCCACCACCTGACCGAGCCCCATGCCGCCATCGAGCGTCAGCAGGGCGCCGGCATCCACCACCGTGGTGATGGTCGGGCCCCTCTTCAGCAGCCCCTTGGCGGCGGCAAGCAGGTAGCGCGGCACCATGCCGACGCCATGCGAGTCGTGCCCGCTCAGGTTGGCGAGAACCAGATGATCGGCGGCCAGCGCGGCGTCGCGTTGATTCCAGCCGGCGCGCTCGAAAATGACATGAACCAGCGCCTTCAGGTGTGGCGCGAAGACAGGGATATCGGGCTTGGGCGAGTCGGACATGGTCGCAGGAACACCTGGGTGAGCAAGCTCGATTATCGGCCATGCGCCGCCGGGCCGCCGCCGTGGTGGCGATGGAAGGACGATTGCGAAGCGAAGTCGGGAGTTTGCGACCCAGAGAGCCGGCGCTCGCCCGGCCCTCCCGGCGGGGGGGCGAAGCGCGGCGCAGCCTGCCGGGGACCTAACCTCTGGCGTCGAAACTTCGTATCGCGTTGGCCATCTGGTTGAGGTGGATCTCCTGATCGACCCCGCCGAGCTTGATGGCCTCGTTCGGCATGCCGTACACGACGCAACTTTCCTCGTTCTGGGCGATGGTGCGGGCGCCGCGATCGTGCAGCAGCTTCATGCCGCGCGCGCCATCGTCGCCCATGCCGGTGAGGATGATCGCCAGGATGTCCTTGCCCGCGCAGTTGGCGGCGGAGCGGAACAGCACGTCCACCGATGGCTTGTGCCGGTTCACCGGCGGTCCGTCTGCCACGACCATAAAGTACTGGCCACCGGCCTTGCGCATCTGCATGTGCATCCCGCCCGGCGCGATCAGTGCCACCCCGCGCTCCAGCCGATCGCCGTCCTTCGCCTCGCGCACGTTCATCGCGCACACGCCGTCGAGCCGCTGCGCGTACATCGCGGTGAACTTCTCGGGCATGTGCTGGACGATGGCGATGCCCAGACTGTCGGCGGGCAGCCCCATGAGGACCGCTTCGATCGCCTGGGTGCCGCCGGTGGAGCTTCCGATCACCACGGGCTTGTTCACCGACAGCCCATGCAAACCCTCGATCGGCGGGCGGACCGGGGCCGCCGCGCCGACCGGGCGCGATGCCGCGGACGTGGCACGCGGGCGCGCCCGCGCCGCGGTCTTGAGCGTCTGCACCAGGTCCCGGCGCGAATCCTCGAGGAACTGCTTGAGTCCCAGGCGCGGCTTCTCCACCACGGCCACCGCCCCGAACGACAGCGCATCCAGGGCCATCTTGCTGCCCTGTGCGGTCAGGGTCGAACAGATCACCGTGGGGATGGGTGCCTCGGCCATGATCTGGCGCAGGAAGGTCAGGCCGTCCATGCCCGGCATCTCGATGTCGAGCAGCAATACGTCGGGCCGGTTCTTGCGAATGGCAGGCCCGGCGATGAGGGGGGTTGGGCGCGCTGCCGATCAGCTCGATCTCGGGATCATTCTTGAGCAGGTGCTGGAAGGTCTGCCGGACCACTGCCGAATCGTCGACCACATACACTTTGATTGCCATACGACCTCCTCAGACCGCGACCGATACGACTTCCGGCATCCCGACGCCCACGGTCCAGGCCACCCGTCGATGGTGCGCCTCGGGTCGGTGAGCACGATGGCAATGCAGCAACCCAGAAGGGGCTCGAGCCGATCGCCGCGTTCGGCGCCGGTCAGATCTCCAGGGTGCAGGGTGTGCACGGTGCCAACGGCTGGACCCGCCTGGGTGGTTGTCGATCGCATGTTGTCCAATTGATGGAGGCGGCGCGTATCGAATCGCGGAGCCGCGATCGGGTCCGGCGATGTTGCCGTGGCGGTGTTCATTCCACCACCTTGCGAAAGGCGCCCGGCGCCAGGATTTGGATGGGCGTATTGCACGGCACGCGGCCTTCGGCGGTGCCGATGAAGAACAGACCGCCGGGTCGCAGGTGCTGCAGCACCCGTTCGCGCAGGCGCGGGCTGATCTGCACCATTCCCGCGGATTCGCCTTCACCGCGCAGGCAGTAGCGCTTGAGCCGCTCCGGCGACACCCCGCGCAGGCGGTCTTCCGGGTACACCGCCTGGATCGCGCTGCGCAATACGCGGTCGCTGATGTCGGTGCCCATGATCGACCAGTCGTTGCCGATGCGGCCTTGCTGTTGCATGTCGGCCAGCAGCATCGCGGTGCTGTAGCTCTCGTCGCCGAACGACGCCGCGGCGCTCCACACCGCGAGCGAGCGCGGCTTGGCCTTCGTCAGCTCGCGTTCGAGCAGTTCGTAATGCGCCGGTTCGCGAAAGAAGTAGGTCTCGTTGGTGGTGAGCAGGTCCACGGCCATCTGGAACTCGCGGCCATCGTCGGGCCGCGAGATCAGCTCGAAGTACTCGTCGAAGTCGCCCAGCCCGAGGCGCTCGATGCGCGGACCCAGGCGCGACGAGATCAAGGGTTTCTTGGAGTCCGAGAACGAGAGTCCGATCGCCGAATGCATCAGCGCGGTGATGTCGCGAAAAGTCTGGTCACGCAGGATCGGCATGGAGACTCCGTGGGGCGGCGGGTATCGGGAACGGGAGGAGCACGGCGCCTGACCGGATGGTCACCGCGAATCGCGCTGCCCGTCGATGGACGGCGGGCAGCGGATCGCGGCGATGATCATGCGGCGAGTGCGTCCTGCGTGGCACCGCACAGGTCGGCCATGGCTTCGACGTCGAAGGCCTTGTCCGGCTCCAGGATGATCACGAAGCGGTTCGCCACCTTGCCCATGCCGCGGATGAAGTCGCGTTGCACCCCGGTGCCGAAGTTGGGCGGCGGTTCGATCGCCGCGGCGCCGATCTCGATCACCTCGCTTACGGCGTCCACGAGCAGGCCGAGTTCGACCCGCTCGCCTTCGCGGACGGTGTCGTAGATCACGATGCAGGTCTTCTTGCCCACCTGTGCCGATGGCCGGCCGAAGCGCGCCTGCAGGTCGATCACCGGCACCACCGCGCCTCTGAGGTTGATCACGCCGCGCACGAAGCCGGGCATGAGCGGCACCGTGGTCATCGGACCGTACTGGATGATCTCGCGCACGGTCCGGATGTCCATCGCGAACACCTCCTCGCCGAGCGTGAAGGTGAGGTACTGCGCCGCCACATCCGCGGCTTCGGCTGCAGCCTTGTCGGTCTTCATGTCGGCCTCCTGGTACGGGCGAAAGTTGCCGTTGGTGCCGGTGGCTGCGCGCAATGGTGCCGTCTCGGCCCTTGCCGCCACCCGCATCGGCGAGGACGTGGCGCGCCGTTCTGCGTGATCGAGGCGGACATCTGGTCGATCGATGCGGTCGTTTCCTCGACCGACGAAGCTTGCTCGCTGGCCGATTGCGACAGCGATTGCGCGGTGGCTCTCACCTGGTTGGCGGCACCGGTCAGGGCGGCCGCGGCCGCGCGCACCTCCTCGATGATGCTGGAAAGCTTGTCGGAGCTGGTGTTGGCGTCGTTCTTCACCTGATCGAATATGCCTTCGGCTTCACGGGTGATCCGCTGCGTGAGGTCGCCGGTGGAGAGTGCACCGAAGCAGCGGCCCACATCGGTAAAGATCACCGAGTTGGTTTCCATGAGCGCGTTGACGCCCTGGCACAGGAGTTCGATCGGCCCCGACTTGCCGTCGAGCGGGATGCGCTGCGTGAGGTCGCCATCCCGAGCGGCGGACGTGACCTTCTGCGCCTGCTCGACGGCGTCGCGCAGCATGATGTTGGCGGCGACGGCGACGGCGACGGCGGCGGTGACATCCGAGGCGTACTTCACGATCTTGAACGGCTTGCCGTTCAGATCCATGATCGGGTTGTAGGACGCCTGGATCCAGATCTCCTTGCCGCCCTTGCCGATGCGCTTGTACTGCCCGGCGTCGAATTCCCCACGACCGAGCTTTTCCCAGAACTGCCGGTACTCCACGGTGTTGCGGTGAGCCGGATCGACGAACATCGAATGATGCTGACCCTTGATATCGTTGATCGAGTATCCCAGCGTGTTCAGGAAATTGTCGTTCGCGGTGAGCACCTTGCCCTCGAGGGTGAACTCGATGACCGCCTGGGCCTTGCTGATCACCCGGAGCTGGCCTTCGTTGTCGGCCGCCTGCAATCGGGCCTGGGTCACGTCGGTGGCGATCTTCACGATCTTCACCACCCGGCCCATCTCGTCGTTCACCGGCGTATAGATCGCCTGGATCCACACTTCCTGGCCGGCCTTGGCACTTCCTGGCCGGCCTTGGTGATGCGCTTGAACACCGCGCTCTGCGGGTTGCCGGCATTGAGGTCGCGCCAGAACTGCTGATATGCCGGCGAGGCCGACTGCACCGGGTCCACGAACAGGCGATGGTGCTTGCCCCTGATCTCGTCGATCTGGTAGCCCATCAGGTCCAGGAAGTTCTTGTTCGCCCGCAGCATGTGGCCGGTGAGATCGAACTCGATGTAGGCGTACGACGCGTCGATCGCCCCCAGGACGCCGCGCGCATTCTGGCGCTCGATCTCGGCTTCCGTGATGTCGTAGCGCACGCCCAGGTACTTCTTGGGCTTGCCGTTTTCGCCCATGATCGGCGCGATCATCGCATCCACGTAGTACGGCGTGCCATCCTTCGCCCGATTCTTGATGATGCTCCGGAAGATCTTGGACGCCTTCGGCAGCGGCACGTAGTCGATCATCGTGGTCTTGCCGTCGGCCGAGAATGGCGGCTCGGTGACTTCGGCCTTGTACGGGAACAACGTCGCATCAACGCAACGCCGCGCGCAACTGGTCGAGCCGCTGCTGGCGATCCGCGCGCGCGGCGAGCGCGGTATCGAGATCGACCTTCACGAACCTGGCCTTGTAGTTGGGTTGCATCTGGGCGATGCGGTCCATGTCGGCGCTGATGACGGTGCCGATCATGGCGTAGCCGCCACCCGAGACGGCGTCGCGATGCAGGATGATGGGCTCGACGCCGCCCGGCACCTGGATCGAACCGTAGGGGTAGCCGGCGTCGACGATGTTGGATGGATCGGAGCCGGCGCCGAACGGCTGCTGGCGCGGACAGAACTCGAGCGGGCGGCCGTTGCGGTAGCGGTAGCCGATACGATCGGCCTCGGGCGCCACGGTCCAGGTGTCTTCGAAGAAACGCGCGGCTGACGCCTCGGTGAGGCGGTGATAGTAGAGGCCCGGCATGACCCGCAGCTCCACTTCCTTCGGCAGCGGCATGGCGAGTTCGGCCGGCAACCGGCGTCCGGCGCGCGCACCGGCGGGTGCAGGGCCGGTCTTCAGCACGTCGCCGGCGGCGAACTTGCGCCCGAGAAACCCGCCGAACGCGCCGAGCCCGTAGGTGGAGCGACTGCCCAGCACCACCGGCACGTCGATGCCGCCAGCCACGGCGATGTAGGCGCGGGCGCCGGCGCGCATGAAGTCGAACGACACCACGGCGCCGGCGCGCACCGCAATGGCTTCGCCGGTGGCGGCGAGCGTGCCGTCGAGCTTCGGCGTCATGGTCGACCCGGTGACGGCGATGATGGCGTCGTCGAGAAAGCGCAGCTCGGGGCCGAGCAGCGAACATTCGAGCACGGCGGCGTTCTCGTCGTTGCCCACCAGCAGGTTGGCGGCGCGGAACGAATACTGGTCGAGTGCGCCGGAGAGCGGGATGCCGACGTTGTAATAGCCGACCCGGCCCGCATCCTGAACCGTGGTGGCGAGCCCCGGCTTGATGACCTCAATTGCCATGCAGCACCTCCAGCAGCGAGCGGTTGTAGGCGGCGGGATCGGCCAGGAACTGTTTCAGCGAGAACTTCACCGGGCGGATGCGCAGGTCGAAGCTGCCCGCGGCGACCTGATCGAGCGCCGCATCGTAGGCGGCGCGGTCGATGGACTTGAACTTGACGATATCGCCAGGGCGGAAGAACGCCATGAAGTGCTTCAGGTAGGGCAGGCCCTGCGCCGGATCGAAGATGGGTGCCGGCGTGATGCCGAACATCTGGTAGCCGCCCGCGCCGCGCACCGAGTAGATGGCGTTGAAGCAGCCGCCATGGCCGATGGTGAGCTTGGGGGTGTCGGTGCGCGGGCGCAGATACTTGGGCACTTCGATCTGCCGGGCGCGCTCCACCATCTGGAACATGAACGGCAGCCCGGCGACGAAACCCACCATCGACACGAACCAGGGTGAACCGCTGTAGGCCGCGATGAAATCGGTGACGTTCGCGTAGCCGTTGATGCGGGCGGCGTATTGCAGGTCGGTCGACGTCGGATCCTGGTGGCGCTCGCGGAAGCGCAACTGGGTCTCGTTGGTCCAGGGGTCGTCGAACAGCACCGGAATCTCGACGATGCGGGTATCGAGATCGAGCTCGGCGTTGCCGGCTTCGGCCTCGACCCGCTTCAGGATCGCGAGCATCGCGTCGGGATGGATCACGTCCGGATCGAAGCGCACCTGGTAGGACGCGTTGGCGGGGCAGATCTCGGTCACGCCCGGCACCTTCTGCTGCGCCAGCGCCGTGGTGATCGCCATGCCCTTGAAGAAGGCTTCGAGCGACATCTCCTCCGACAGCTCGACGAAGATGTGCTCGTCGCCGCCGGGGGTGTAGCGCGCAGTGCCGATGGTCATGCGGTGGTCTCCGTGAGTTTCAGCCCGCGCGCTGCGCGAGCCAGCCTTCGAGCCAGTTGGTATCGAATCGTGCCGCCTGGAACTGCGGGTCGTCCATCAGCGCGAGGTGCAGGGCGATGGTGGTCTTCGGGCCTTCGATCTTCAGTTCGCCCAGCGCCCGCCGCATGCGCGCAATGGCCGCCGGGCGATCTTCGGCGTGCACGATCAGCTTGGCGAGCAGCGAGTCGTAGTAGGGCGGAATGGTGTAGCCGGCAAACAGCATCGAGTCGATGCGCACGCCGGGGCCGCCGGGCAGTGTCACGGCGCCCACCTTGCCGGGCGACGGAAAGAAGTTCTTCGCCGGGTCTTCGGCGTTGATGCGGCACTCGATGGCGACGCCGCGGATCGAGATGTCGGACTGCTTCAGCCGCAACGGCTCGCCGCCGGCGATGCGGATCATCTCGCGCACCAGGTCGACGCCGGTGATCATCTCGGTGAGCGGGTGCTCGACCTGGATGCGGGTGTTCATCTCGATGAAGAAGAACTCGCACGATTGGTCGTCGAACAGGTACTCGAGCGTGCCGGCGCCGCGGTAGCGCACCGACTTCGCGAGCATGACTGCCGAAGCACAGAGCTGCTCGCGCAGCGCGGGCGTGAGCGCGGGCGAAGGGGCTTCCTCGAGGATCTTCTGCCGGCGCCGCTGCAGCGAACACTCGCGCTCGTAGCAGTGGATCACATCGGTGCCGTCGCCGAGCACCTGCACCTCGACATGGCGGGCGCGGCGGATGAAGCGCTCGAGATAGACGGCCTGGTCGCCGAAGGCGGCCTGCGCCTCGGTCTGGGCCACCATCATCTGCTGGCGCAGCTCGGCGGCGTCGGCGGCAACGCGGATGCCGCGGCCGCCGCCACCGGCCGAGGCCTTGATCATGATCGGGTAACCGATGCTGGCCGCGACCTCGACCGCCTGCTCGACGGTGTCGACCACGCCGTCGCTGCCGGGGACGGTCGGGACGCCGGCCTTCATCGCGGTCGCGCGTGCGAGCGACTTGTTGCCCATCACCCGGATCGCTGCCGGCGAGGGGCCGACGAAGATCAGTCCAGCCGCCTCGACGGCTTCAGCGAACGCGGCGTTCTCGGACAGGAAACCATAGCCGGGGTGCACGGCATCCGCGCCCGATTTGGCGACTGCGTCGAGAACCGCGGCGACATTCAGGTAGCTCTTTGCCGCCTGGGCCGGACCGATGTGCACGGCCTGGTCGGCGAGACGCACGGCGAGGCTGTCGGTGTCGGCGTCGCTATGCACCGCCACGGTGGCGATGCCGAGTTCGCGCGCCGCGCGAATCACCCGCACCGCGATCTCGCCGCGATTGGCGACCAGCAGCTTGCGGATGGGTCGGGTCACGCGGTCTCGACCAGCGCGAGCACCTGGCCGGGCTCGACCGGGGCCTCATTGCCGACGACGAAGCGGACGATGCGACCGGCGATCTCGGACTGGACCTCGCTGAACTGCTTCATCACTTCGACCAGACCGATCACTTCGCCGATCGCGACGCTGTCGCCGTCATTCTTGAAGGCCGGCGTGTCGGGCGAGGGCTTACGGTAGAAGGTGCCCGGCAGCGGGCACTGGATCTCGACTTGGGGCATCTCGGACTCCTACTGTGGAAGGTCGCGCGGACGGGTCTGCGCCAGGCTCGGCCGCTCGCCGTAATGCGCAAGCCAGCCGCCGAGCCGCGGGCAGCGCTCGCGCCAGCCGCGCGCGTAGCGGAAATCGGTGTACTCAAGGGCGATGGCGATAGCGATGGCGTCGATGCGGGCGTCATCGTGCGGCAGCACCGGGGCCGCCGGTTCGAGATGCGATACCGCGCGATCGATGCGGGCTTCGAGCTTGCCGATCACCGCGCAGGTCATGCGCCCGAACGGGCTGGTCGGCCCGGTGTACAGGATGTTCGGCATGGGATCGCGCCGGCACCAGTGCCGGTCAGTGGACCGCGGCGGCCGCGTGCGGGGCGGGCTTGCCGAGGTAGGGTTGCAGCGCCTCGAACACCACGCGCGCGATGTCGACCGCGCCCGGGGTGTCGGAGTGCACGCAGATACAGTCGGCGCGCATCGGGATGTCGTTGCCGTTGATGGAGGTGGCGAGGCCTTCGGCCACCGCGCGCAGCGTGCGCTTCGCCACCATTGCGGGGTCGAGCGCGAGATGCTCGCGCGTAATGATGAGCGAGCCGTCGTCGGCATAGTCGAGATCGGTGTAGTACTCGGCGAGGAAGGGCACACCGCGAGCCGAATAGACCTTTTCGTGCTGGGTGCCGGCCATGCCGAGCAGCGCCACGCCGAACACTTCGGCCGCGTCGCACACAGCGTGCGCCACCTGCTCGTCGCGCGCGGCCACGCCATACAACGCGCCATGCGGTTTGATGTGATTGAGCGCCATGCCCTCGGCATCGAGAAAGGCCTTGAGCGCGCCCACCTGGTAGATCAGGCTGGCCGAGAGTTCGTCGCGTGTCATCTTCATCTCGCGCCGGCCGAAGCCCTGGAGATCGGGGTAGGACGGATGCGCGCCGACCTTGACGCCATGCCGTCGGGCGAGCCGAACGGTGTGCCGCATGACCACTGGGTCAGACGCGTGGAAGCCGCAGGCGACGTTGGCGAGCGTGATGAACGGCATGATGCCTTCGTCGTCGCCGCACTTGTAGAGCCCGAAGGCCTCGCCCATGTCGCAGTTGATCGCCAGTGTCATGTCTCTTCCTCCGCAACGCGGTGGTTGCGTCGCGTCAATGTTCGTTTTGGGTCGGTGATGCAGCGCTGCTGCTTCTGCACCGATCGTGCACGGGCACAACGCCTCGATGACGGTGTCAACGATCAAATGCCATCCATATCGTAATAGAAATGACCTATTATTCGATAGGGCTCGATCGGAACATCAGATACCGCTGGCGGGTTTCGTCGCCGGTCGGCCGGGCCGGCGGCGATGCCGCTCAACCTCTCGCAGTCGGCGCACCACTGCCATCAAGGACCTCGAATCGGCCATCGACGACAGTCTGTTCGCAGGCGGCGGGCTCTGGCAGTCTGGCAGTCTGGCGGTCTCGCGTCTGTTTCGAGGTATCGTCCATGAACCGGATCACCGTGGTGTCGAGTGTCTGGGCGCTGATATCGGCCCTGGCCGCCGGCATGGCGCTGGCGCAACAGTACGACCGGGGTGGCCAGGTCATTCCCGGCACCGAGGTGGAGACGAGGCGGGCACCGCTCGAATCGCAGAAGCCGCCCGAGCGCCTCACCGAACAACCGCCGCCACCCCCGCGCACGCCGATCTCGAACGATCTGGTGGCGGTCGAATGGCTGCATGGCGAGGGCGGTACCGCAGCGATCGATCGCGCCAGCGTCTCGGTCGATCCCGACGACATCGTGCGTTACGTGATGGTCGTGGTGGGGCCAGACGGCAAGCGCCAGACCACTTTCGAGGGCATCCGCTGCGCACCGAACGAGTGGCGGGTCTATGCGTTCGGCCGCGGTGATGGCGGCTGGGTGCCGAACCATGCCGGCCGTTGGCAACCAACCTACGAAGCCGGGCCGGGTGCGCCGCGTTACCTGCTGGCGCGGGATTTCTTTTGCACGCTGGGGCGACGACCGGCGCCGGATGCCCGCAATGTCCTCGACGCCGGGCCGGGTTCGTCGGTCATGCGACGCCGGGACTGAACCCGCAACCTCCAGGCGGCCACGATCTTTCCTGCCCGCCGCGACAACGCACCCGCCCGCAACAACTCCGCCACCAGCCATTCGGCGAGCCCGGTGAAACCCAGGCCGAGAAACGCCTGGTCGTACTCGCCGTAGACCGGCACGGTGGCGAGGTAGTCGGGCAAGCTATCTTCGTCGAGACTGCCCAGATCCATCAGCGCGAACGAGAACATCACCTTCACCGCATGCCGCGCGAGCCGTGCCTCATCGTTCTCGAACCCCTCGACGCGTGCCAGGCTGGTCGCGATGGCGGTATCGACATCGCCGAACACCGCCCCGTGGCCTGGAATCACGTGTGCCGGCGCCAACGCCCGGATGCGAAGCAGGGTGTCGCGGGCGGCCGCCAGACGCTCGCGCCAACCAGGGCCGGGGAGCACCACGCCGAACCCGCGTTGCCAGAGCGCGTCGCCGGCGATCAGGATGCGCTGATCCGCGTTCCAGAACATGACTGCACCCATGTCGTGTCCGGGGGCGTCGAGCACGGTCCAGGCTAGCCCACCCATGCGCAGCCGGTCGCCGGACCGGATCACCGCGTCGAAGGCAAAACGCTCGGCCCGCTGGCCGGCCCAGTCGATCCACAGCGCCTGTGTGTCCCAGCGCTCGATCAGGTTCGCTTCACCTGCCGGCACCGAGAGCGTGCAGCCGAAGACGCGCTGCACGGCCGCATTGCCGCCCATATGGTCGGCATGGCAGTGGCTGTTGATCAGGCGCGGCAGTGGGCGGCCCGCCAGCTGCTCGCGCACCAGCCGCAGCGTGGTGTCGGCGTGGGTCACATAGCCGCTGTCGATCAGGACGTTGTCGTCGCCGTCGAGCAGCAGCACATGGTTGGCGTTGAGCCAGTCGCGGACGATGACCCTGATGCTGGCGGGCAGCAAGGCCATGCTCAGCAGTTCAGAGCTTCCAGGCCCTTCCAGTCGAATACGATGCCATGGCCGGGCCGGTCGGGAGCGACGGCGAAGCCATCCTCGATGACCAGCGGCTCGGCGATGTAGCGGTCGAGGCCGAAGCCGTGAGCTTCGAGGTAGGCGCGGTTCGGGCATGCCGCGAGCAGGTGCACCGTGACGTCGTGGGCGCCGTGCGAGGTCACCGGCAGGTTGCAGCTCTCGGCCAGGCGGGCGATCTTCATGAACGTGGTCACGCCGCCGCACACGGTGACATCGGGCTCCGGAAAGCTCACGGCGCCGGCGGCGATCAGGTTCTGGAACTCGTGCAGCGTGTGCAGGTTCTCGCCGGTGGCGAGCGGCAGGCCGCCTTCGCGCAGGATGCGGGCGTTGCCGGCGATGTCGTCGGGAATGGTCGGCTCCTCCAGCCAGACCGGCTGGGACGGCTGGAAAGCCCGTGCCGCCCGGATCGCCTCGTCGGCGCTCCAGCGCATATTGGCATCCACCATCAACGGAAAGTCGGGGCCGAGGTGAGCGCGCATCGCCTGTACCCGGGCCACGTCTTCCGACAGGCGCGGGCGGCCCACCTTCATCTTGATGGCCCGGAAGCCCTTCGCCAGATTGCCGTCGGTCTGGGCCAGCAGGGCATCGAGGGTGAACCAGAGGTCGATGCCGCCGGCGTAGCAGGGAACTTTCGCATCGAAGCCGCCGAGTAGCTTCCACAGCGGGGTGCCCAGGCGCTTGGCTTTCAGGTCCCACAGGGCGATGTCGATGGCCGAGATCGCCATCGTGGCCGCGCCGCCGCGCCCGCCATAGTGAATCCGCCACCACATCTTCTGCCACAGGGCTTCGATCAGATCGGCGTCCTGCCCGAGCAGCGCGGGCGCCAGGTCGCGCTCGATGGTGGCGTGAATCGCCGCGCCGTTGGTGCCCACCGTATAGGTGTAGCCGACGCCTTCGGTGCCGTCGGCGGCGGTGATCCGGGCGGTGATCAGCTCGAAATGCGTCATCTCGCCGTGGGTGCTGTCGGTGAGCGTCACCGGCAGCGGGATGCGGTAGAAACCGCCGACCACAGCATTGATGGTCGTATGCGAACTAGTCATCGGACCATTCTCCGGTTAACGGCCGCCGGAGACATCGAGCACCGCGCCATGGGTGAACGACGACTTGCCGGATACCAGCCAGATCGCCGCTTCGGCGATCTCCTCGGGCTCGCCGAGGCGGCCGAGCGGGGTGTTCGCCGCCACGCGGGCAGCCATTTCGTCGCCGCCGATCGGCCCCAGGAGGTCGGTGCGGGTGGTGCCGGGACGCAGGCAGTTGACGCGGATGCCCTCGTGCCCGACTTCTTTGGCCAGCCCGGCAGTGAAGCTGTCGAGCGCGCCTTTCGAGGCGGCATAGGCCACCATGCCGGCCATGCCGCCGTAGCGCGAGGCGATCGAACCGATGTTGACGATGGACCCGCCGCTGCCGCCGTGCTTGCGCGCCATGCGTCGCACCGCCTCGCCGCAGCACCAGAACAGGCTGTAGACATTGGTGGCGAAGAGCTGGTCGAGCAGCTCGCTGTCGACCTCGGCGGTGGCCCGCAACGGGCCGGTGATGCCGGCGTTGTTGACCAGTGCCGTCACCATACCGAGTTCCAGGTCGACCGTCTCGAACAGCCGCTTGGCCTCGGCGCGGTCGCTCACGTCGGCCTGGACGGCGATGGCAGTGCCGCCGGCCGAGCGGATGTCGGCAACCACGGACTCCGCCTGCTGGCGGCTGCGGGCGTAATTGACGCACACCTTGAAGCCGGACGTGGCGCCGAGCCGGGCGATGGCGGCGCCGATTCCGCGGCCTGCGCCGGTCACGATCAGGACATCGTCCATGGAATTGATCCTCGGGGGTGGTTGGTGGCGGATGTCATTTCGAGGGGGCGGGCGCAGGGGCCGACGCTGCCGGGGCAGGCGCCACGGCTGGCGCCGGTGCCGCGGCCGGCATGTTGTCGGGCGTCAACGTCGGCTCCCCCAGCACGCGGATATCGCTCACGAAGTAGCCGGTCTCACCGAAGCAACTGCTCGGGATGCCGACATGCTGGCGGTAGTCGAGTGTCACCCGGCGCCCCATGCTCTGGTTGATGCGCGTGGCCACCGCCTCCTCGCGGACGGTGAAGAAGAACTTTTCGGCCACGGTGCCGGGCATCGTCACCAGCGCCAGCTCGCCTTCCCAGGTTTTGCACAGCCAGCCGCGCTTGGACAGTTTCTGGGCATAGCCCGCGCGTTCACCCTCGGAGTAGGTCCAGCTCAGCACGATCCAGGTGTAGAGCACGAACAGGGCAACGGGCAGGGCCACCAGATACAGCAGCCATTTCCAGGACTTGGACTTCGCGCTTTGTTGCATGTGGCGGGCTCTCCGGGGGCGATGGTGCTCGATGAACCCCGGATTCTAGCCGTCTTGCACGGTGCACGATGACATCCGCAATGGCGAATTTCGGCAGTCGCCCGCTGGCAATGTCGAATGTCGGCAGTCGCCCGCTGGCAATGTCGAATGTCGGCGACACCGTTGCATTCGCCGTCTTCCACCTGAACTAGTGGCATGCAACCTGCTCGAAGAGCTATGCCCGGTCGCGAATGTCGACCCCCGCGTCCCGCGGGTCACCCCACGCAATGGAGTCACTCATGTCCGTCATCGCCCTGATCGGCAAGCTTCTGGATCTGGTGCGTACCGCCGTCCGCCCGCCGTTCGGTGACCGCTCGCCGGTGCCGGTGCGTACGCGCGACCCCCGCCGCCGTCGCTAGGACTCCATCTTCCAGGAAGCGCGCCGGTTGCTCGGTGCGCATTGCATGCCATGTCTCACGTTGTTGCACTGCTGCTGTTCACGATCACCGTCGCCGGCTTCCTCGTTGCGGCCGGCTACTACATCTTTTGCACCTTCTTCGGTTCCCGCCTGCTCGCGCGCTGCGATGTCCCGGGCGAAGCGCAGTTCGACATCGATCCCGGCATGAACCCGCTGCGCATCATTGCGCGGGCCCGGCCCGGGCAGGACTCACAGACCGACGTCAGGGTCGAACTCGAGCGCGAAGGCAGCTGGCTATGGAGCCGCGACGTGAAGTTGCGGTTCGGCATCGATGCCGTGCCCGTTGACCGGCTGCAGGTGGATCGCCCGGGGCACTACCGCCTCAAGGCCTTTTCCGCTGGCAACACCCGTGGCGGACCGCGCGACCTCGCCGCCGTCGACGTGCGCATGCGGGTGCACGAACCGCGTGCAGCCGTGTACCTGATCTCTTGCAGCATGCTGGCCGGCGGATTCGTCAGCCTGCTGCTCTTGATGGCGAGGTGACGTCCACCCCCAGGCTGCGCTGCGCTCCGCCTTCCCCCTCGAGGGGGCGCCCCGTCCTCGGGGGACCCTGTGGGCGGGGCCCCTTCGCTGCTGAAGGCCCTTCGTTCGGCACCCCAAGGCTGCGAAGTCGTTGGGCCGGGTGCCTCGAAGTCGAATCTTTCCTTGTGCATTGGGTCAGAATGGGTACTTGACTCTCCGGGATCCCTCCCATGCGCCGGATCGCCACCTCTCTTCTGCTGTTGGCGGCAGCCGCCGCCGCGAATGCCCAGACCGCCGACTACCGGCAGGGCTGGGATGCCTATCTGCGCCAGGACTTCCCGACCGCGATGCGCCTGCTGGTGGCGGCGGCGGATGCCGGCGATGCCCAGGCGGCGACCGCGCTCGCCGAAATCCATGAGCGCGGCCTCGGCACCGCGAAGGATCCGCAGCAGGCCGCCCAGTGGCGCCGCCTGGCCCAGGAGCTGGGTGGCGGCAAGACCTCCTCGGCCCTTGATGGCGACGACGACCCCGACTACTGGAAGAAGCGCGCGCTCGACGCCGAGAAGCGCGACTGGTCTGCCCGCGAAGAGCTGCGCAAGCAGGAGGAAGCGCGCAAGTCCGCGCCGCGCCTGTCTCCCCGCAGCCAGTTTTCGTGGGGTTACTCGATCGGCGGTCCGCGCTACTACGATCCGTTCTGGGGGCCCGGTTGGGGTTACGGTTACGGCCCCGGATGGGGCCCTCGCTGGGGCCATCCGCATGGCGGTCTCGGTTTCGGGTTCTCGCCGGGGTTCGGCTGGTAGGGGTCGATACGGTTGTGCTCTTGTCACAACCCCAGGGTGCGCTTCGAAACGCCGAGCGCGCGGCTGCAAACCGGACGCCGCAGGCGGACGGTCCGAACGAGCGCACGGTTGGGCGTCATAGTGCCCCAATGAAGTCGTCTGCGTGAACTTGTGCCTGCCGCAGTACACCCGCGAGGGTCCCAACTTTCAGTTCGCGGTGCAAGGGAACCACACAACCGATTCCGTCTCGCCGTAGAACGACGTGACTGCCGCTTTGGCGCACCATCACGAAACCCAGTCTTTTCAGTGCCCCTATCGCTTCGGCACCAGAGACCCGCGGGAGCTTAGGCACTCACGGGGACTGTAAACATCGTAACGACCGGATGGCCCCCTTTCGTCAGGGGGAACTCAGCCAGGTACAGAGCCGTGGCGTCCTTCAGATTGTCGATCGCTTCCTCGATCGTCTCACCCTGTGTCGTCGTGCCCGTTTCGGGATTGAGGGCGATGAACCCGCCTTCTTCCGCATGTGTCAGAACGGCGGTCAGTTCCATGTGGTGCTCCCGGATGTCCGAAGAGGCAATTATCTCTCTTTCGGGCCTACGCAGGACGCAGCCTCCACCGGAGAGCATAAGGCGAGTGCGGTGACGCCCAACGTTTGACATGAGGGGTGACTAAAAGGCGCAGCCTTTTAGTCACCCCCTCGATGGAAGGGTTGGACGTCTTGCCCGGCACGCGTTGCAGAGAGCTACTTGCGACCTGCCCAATACGAAGGACGCCGGCGGTGATGAGCGACCGCAACAACCCGAATTTCTTCGGACGTAACTTGATAGAAAACACTGTAGGGGAATCGGCGGAGAACATAACGGCGCCGGGTCCCACGGAAGACTGCGCCGACGAGGGGATTCGCCAAGATAGCATCTACGGCTCGGTGAAACTCGGCGACGAACGCGAGGCCAAGCTCGGTATTCGCGCTCACGGCATAAAAGGCGGCGGCATCGTGCAACTCGCCAAAGGCGAGTGGAAGAATGACCAGATTCACTTCAGCGCGGCACGTACCCTTGCCAGAGCCTCCGCGATCGGAATGACCTGAACCGCTCCGCTCTCGACATCGGCGATGCGACGTTCGATCTCGGCCGCCCACGCGTCCTCGATTTTCGAATCCTCGTCGAGGCTGGCCAGAAGTCGTTGGGCGAGCGCAGCGCGCTCACCAAGCGTGAGTTTTAGTGCCTCTGATTCCAAGATTTCTAGCTGGGTTTCCATTTTCAAGGCCTCCAAAATACCGCGTTAACTCTACGCCGATTGGTGACGGTATTCTTAAGACGCCCAACGTTTGAGCTGTGCGGCGCGCGACGGAATGCCACCCGTAGAGGAAACGCCCTGCTCCGCGAGTCCGCCCGAGCGCCGGGTTGGGCTCGGACAGCATTGAAGCCTGGATAGTGGAAAGCGAGGCTGTGCATGCCGGAAGAATAGTGCGACTGCACGTCGCGAGGAACACCGAACCGGCACGGTGCCGGGGTGATGGTCGCAGACGCTCGGCGGCAGCATTGCCGAGGCGCCGAAACGGAGACGGATTGCTGGCAGCGAACGCGATGCTGGTGATTGGCGAAAGGTCGGGGACACGACGAGCGGCGCGACACCAACTGAACACCTGGCCCGCCGCCGATACGCGCCGCGGACGGGAAGCCGCCAATCTGGTGAAACGAAGCGAGGATGCCTACCGGCCAAGTGCTTCAGATCTCGTGCGGCGCAACGCCCTACGAAATGTCGGACTGAAATGGGGCAAAACGCCGCGTCGTTTGACGCCGAGTATCGGACCAGATAGCTGTATACAAAAACAGTTCATGAAATACCGCCACGCACCTCGCCGCCACCGTGTCGAATCTTGTTGCACCGCAACCCACGCCACTTCCGTGAGTAGGTGACGCTCTCAGGTCAAAACACTACTCCATCCGCACCGAAAATCGGCACCTCGACCGGGCTCGAGGGTGCTCGCGAGGGGGATGATCCTCTCGGTGGCGCGCGGCGGAGGGGTGAGACCTTGGCTGGACCAGCGCGGGCGCGGTATCGAGGTGCGACTGCCGCGGCACCGGGCAACATCCGCGGTCGAGTAGGTCGGTCGCCGATCGGGTCGGTCATAATGCGAGGTGTCCGATCCACGGGCACCCGGCATCGGGGCGTGCATCGACTGTGCGCCCTTTCAATGTCCGGTTGCCGACCCAATCGTCTACCGATGAATCCCCATTCCGCCATTCCCGCCGCAGTGCCCGTCGCCGGGTCGCCCGCAGTCAAGCAACGCAGCGACTGGCGCGTGGTGCGCATGCTGCTGCCGTATCTGCTCGAGTTCAAGGGTCGCGTCGCCCTCGCGCTCGGCTTCCTGATCGCGGCCAAGGTTGCCAACGTCGGCGTGCCGCTGGTGATGAAGCGCATCATCGATTCGCTCGACGCCTCGACCGCCGTGCTGGTGCTGCCGTTCTCCCTGCTGCTGATGTACGGGCTGCTGCGCCTGTCGACCACGCTGTTCGCGGAGCTGCGCGACATCGTATTCGTGCGCGTGGCCAAACGCGCCATCCGGCGGGCGGCGCTGCAGGTGTTCAGGCATCTGCACTCGCTGTCGCTGCGCTTCCACCTCGAGCGCCAGACCGGGGGGGTCTCGCGCGACATCGAGCGCGGCACCCGCGGCATCTCGACCATGTTGTCGTACATGCTGTTCTCGATCATCCCGGTGATCCTGGAGTTCGGCCTGGTGGCGGTGGTGCTGCTCACCAAGTTCGACTGGCGCTTTCCGGCAGTGACGTTCGCGGCGGTGGCCATCTACATCGGCTTCACCTTCTGGGTCACCGAATGGCGCATGGACATCCGGCGCCGCGCCAACGAACTCGACTCCAAGGCCAACTCGCGCGCCATCGACAGCCTGCTCAACTACGAGACGGTGAAGTACTTCAACAATGAGGAATTCGAGGCCGGCCGCTACGACGAGAATCTGCGCAAATTCGAGTCCGCCGAAGTGCGCAACGAGGCCTCGCTCGGCCTGCTCAACATCGGCCAGAGCCTGATCATCGCCTGTGCGGTTACGTTGTTGATGGTGCTGGCCGCGCAGGGCGTGGTCGAGAAGAAGCTCACCCTGGGCGACCTGGTGCTGGTCAACGGCCTGCTGATCCAGCTCTACATTCCGCTCAACTTCCTGGGCATGGTGTATCGCGAGATCAAGCAGTCGCTCACCGACATGGACAAGATGTTCCGTCTGCTCAAGGAAAACCGCGAGATCGCCGATCCGCCGGGCGCGCCCGATCTGGCCCTGCGCGGCGCGAAGGTGAGTTTCGAGCGCGTGGATTTCTTCTACGACCCCAAGCGTCAGATCCTGCACGACGTGAGCTTCGAGATCGGTGCCGGCAAGACCGTGGCGGTGGTGGGCACCAGCGGCTCAGGCAAGTCGACCCTGGCGCGGTTGCTCTACCGCTTCTACGACGTGCAGCTCGGTCGCGTGGCCATCGACGGCCAGGACATCCGGCTGGTCACGCAGAAGAGCGTGCGCGCGGTCATCGGCATCGTCCCGCAGGACACCGTGTTGTTCAACGACACCATCTTCTACAACATCGCCTACGGTCGCACCGAGGCCACGCGCGAAGAAGTGCTCGAAGCCGCTCGTGCAGCCCACATCCACGACTTCATCGTCACGCTGCCGGACGGCTACGAGACCGGCGTCGGCGAGCGCGGCCTCAAGCTTTCGGGTGGCGAGAAGCAGCGCGTCGCCATCGCCCGCGCGATCCTCAAGAATCCCAGCATCCTGATCTTCGACGAAGCCACCAGCGCGCTCGACTCGAAATCGGAGAAGGCGATCCAGGAAGAACTCGCCCGCATCGCCGCCGACCGCACCACGTTGGTCATCGCGCACCGCCTCTCGACCATCGTCGACGCCGACCAGATCCTGGTGATGGAACATGGCCGCATCGTCGAGCGCGGCACCCACCGCGAACTGCTGGAGAAAGACGCCACCTACGCGCAGATGTGGCGCTTGCAGCAGCAGGAGGAAGGCGAGGCGATAGCGGCGTGAGGCTCACGTGGGTGCCGATGAGCAGGGCGGCACTCCCGGCGCTCGGCGCCGCCCGCGCGCCACCGCGCAGGCCGCTAATCACGGCACGGTCGAGTTCCTGTTGCGGCGCATGTCGCGCAAGCAGAATTTCCCGGCGCTCTCGAACAATCTGGTGGTCATCAATCGTCTGACCGCCGACGACAGTAACGCCGCCGGCGAGGCGCCGCTCGCCAAACTGGAGAACCTCTTCGACCGCATGCGGATGATGGCGATCTTCACCAACGAACTGTGCGAGCTTGCGGTCATGCCGCCAACCGCCAACCGCCAACCGCCAACCGCCAACCGCCAACCGCCAACCGCCAACCGCCAACCGCCAACCGCCAACCGGCGGGATGCCATGATGGCCTTCGAAGTTCGCTATGCCGCCTGCCTGACCATCACCGACAAGGGATTGTGCAAGCTCTCGGCGTTTTGTCGCGGTTAGTGGTCTTTAGTCTCGCCCCGCCAACGCGGCGATCGGAAAAGTCACCCGCACCCGAGTGCCGGTAGCGTCGGCGGCGTTGTCGAGCCTCGCCTCACCGCCATGCGCACGCGCGATCTCGCGCACGATGGATAACCCGA
>JANXYG010000047.1 GCA_025350245.1 Betaproteobacteria bacterium | reverse complement strand
GGAAGACGTGGTGTCAGGTCTTGCACCAACACACTCCACCGAGGATTGATGCCGGAACGACCAACTCGCGGGCGTACCCTCCCCGCGGTTCACCGCCTGCTTTCACGCAACGGGCTGACGATGTCGATGCCGACGAAATCCTTGTCGTTGTCGGTCACGACCACGCAATCGTTGACCTCGGCGACCGCTGCGATGATGGTGTCGAGGGCGCTTCGCGGTCGCCCTTTGGCGGTCCCGTCCGCCATCAGGCGCGCCCAGACAAGGCCGGCCTTCTCGTCGAAGGGCAGCACCCGCCCCGCGAACAGCGCTTGGGGTCCCTCGGGTCCGTCGAACCACGTCTCGAGCTGGGTGCGACGCTTGCCTGCCGGCTTCTCCAGCACGCCCCGGCGGATTTCCGCAACGGTGAGGGAGGCGATGAACAGATCCCGATCTGCCTGTTCAGCCATCCAGACAACAAGTGACGGCGACGGCACCGGTTTCGCGATCTGGCTGATGATGTTGGTGTCGAGCAGGTAGCGCATCAGAGCCTGAGCTTGCGACCTGCCTCCCGGGTGCGCACCGGATCGATGTCGGCGCCGACGAGCGGCGATCGGCGCAGGGCAGCGAGGATGCCGCCTTTCTTCGGTGACTCTCCCTCGATGGTCTGGCTGACGACAATGCGCAGTCGTGAAGCTTCGGGCCCGTCCTCCGCCAGACGGCGCGCCACGGACCTTATCAGGGCACGATCGGCATCGAGGCCGAGCACTTCGAAGCGAGCCAGGCCGCGCTCACCGAGACGGGAGCGGTAGTTCTGGATGGCCCTTTTCTGCGAGTTGCTCACGCGGTGTCTCCAAGGATATTTCCAGCAATATAGCCGGGGAGATATTCAACGGCAAGAGATGTCTTATGGGGCCCGCGGGTGGATGTCACTCCGCGCTCAAGCTTGGAACGGCGGTAGCCGTGCCAGCCGACGCCAGACAAGAACGGGCAGACGGACCGTGAACTCCAGCATCAACCGCAGGTGCATCCAGATCAGCAGCGCATTGTCGCGTCCGTAGCGAAAGTGCGACACACCGCCTTCGGCAGCGGTCAGATACCTCACAGGCGCATCGACGTTGATCGGTTTGACACCGCGCCACGCCAGCCGGACGACCGCCTCGGTGTCGAAATCGAAGCGCCGCATCCAGCGCTGGTCCGACATCACCTCGATGAGCGCCGCCACCGGATAGACGCGGAATCCGTACAGCGAGTCGGCCACGCCGGCGCCCAGCGTTTCGAGGTTGGTCCACCAGTTCGAGATCCGCCGACCGCGCACGCGCAGCAGCGGCGCACTCGCGTCGAACACCGGGCAACCGAGGATCATCGCTTCGCGACGCTGCATCGACGCCCGCATGAAAGCGGGAATCATCGCAGCCGGGTGCTGACCGTCCGCATCCATCATGAGCGCATGGGTGAAACCGGCGGCCTGCGCCATGCGCAACCCATGCAGCACGGCCGCGCCTTTGCCCTGGTTGTCCGCCAGCACCCAGACGCGCAAGCCGGCATCGATTGCGGCCAACTGCCTGGCCACGTCGGCCGTGCCATCGGTGCTGCCATCGATCACGACCCAGACCGGGTTCCACTGCGCACGCGCCTCCCGCACCGTTTCGCTCAGCCTGTGCCCGGTGTCGTAGCTCGGGATCACCACGACGTGGGTGGTGGAAGCGATGGTCGGGGTCACGCGGCGGTCGGCGCCGACTCACGAGTCATCACGCCATCCGCATATCTGGTTCACAACATGGCTCGGCATCCCTCATCCCCGGCCCTTGTATCTTTGGTTTTCGGTGTTTAGGAGAGTAAGTTTGGACAGTTATCCACAGCCCGTCAGCCCTTTGGGATTGAAGCCCGCGGGAGAGCATTTGGCGTGGATAGCTGGCCGTTTGTTGCGAGCCCGAACAGTTGTTGGTTGGCTGAGCCGTGCGCGAAGCGCCGGCGCAGACCTCGAATTTACAAGGAGGGGTGATGACAAACGCTTCTGAACTGATTTTTGTAGGCATCGACGTGTCCAAGGCTACGCTAGTAGTGGCGTTGGACGACAGTGCCAAGACGATCACGGTGGGCAACGACCAGGCGGGCTTGGAGCAGTTGATTGCCAAGCTTGAGCCTTTGGCCGGCAGAGTCGCGGTGGTGTTGCTCGAAGCCACCGGTGGGCTCGAGCAGCCGGCGGCGATGGCGCTGTGCGGCCATGGTTTTGCGGTGATGGTGGTCAACCCGCGGCAAGCACACGACTTTGGCAAGGCGCTGGGTCACTTGTCCAAGACGGACAGCACCGACGCACGCGCGCTGTCGCACTTCGCGCGTACGCTGCACGCGAGCGAGCGGCGTGAGCGGCTGCTGTACAAGGTGCCAACGCCAGAGCAGGAATTGCTGTTGGCGATGGTCACGCGCCGTGCGCAGCTCGTAGGCATGCGGGTGGCCGAGGGCAACCGCCTGGCCACGGCGCACCGCTCGCAGCACAAGAGCATCCAGGTGCACTTGAAGATGCTGGACCGCCAGATCGGCCAGATCGACGACGACGCGCAGCGCGCCTTGAATGACCACTTCAAGGACAAGCTGGCGCTGCTGAAGGGGCTCAAAGGAGTCGGCCCAGGCACACAGGCGATGCTCATGGCGGCACTGCCCGAGCTGGGCACATTGAGCACGCGCGAGATTGCCAAGCTCGTGGGGCTGGCGCCGTTGAACAACGACAGCGGCAAGTTCAAGGGCAAGCGCACCACCTGGGGCGGCCGCGCCAACGTGCGCTCGGCGCTGTACATGGCATGCCTGAGCGCCACCCGCTACGACCCCACCATCAAGGCGTTCTACGAACGGCTGGTGGCAGCAAACAAACCGAAAAAGGTGGCGCTCACGGCATGCATGCACAAGCTGCTGACGATCATCAACGCCGTGATCAAATCCGGCAAGCCCTGGCAGGCGAGTTATCAACAGGCTGCGAACGGCTGAAATTGTGTTGACTTCAAACACAGTTGCTCTCCCGGGGGGAGAGGGAGGACTATTACCCCCCCCCCCCCGGGGGAGGGAAGACTATTACTCCCTTCTCCCCCCGGGAAAGGGCCGGGGATGAGGGAATCCCGGGCGCCGGTTGCGCGGTTGCCTTGCAGCAGGCTCGATCGGTCATTCGCCCTCGATCACACTCTCGCCGGATAGTGGGCCCACGTCGCGGATGTTCGTGCCGCGCTGCCGCCAGCCACGAATGGTACGTCCGAGGTGGCGGATCGAGATCAGGTAGTAGATGCCCTTGAGCACCCACAGCGAGGGCTGGATCGGACTGCGGCCGAACACGTCCCCGGCCAACAGCGACATCAACGCCTCCTTCACCCGCAGCGGATTGGCGGGGTACATGAACAGGTGACGGATGGTCGGATTGGTGACCCGGAAAATGAACCACGAGAACTCGCGTGGCCCGCGTCGCATCCTGGCGTCGAAGCGCTTGCGGGCCTTTGCTGCGGCGGCCGGACGATCGAGTCGTGCGGCCACCACGTCGACGCCATCGAACGCCCCTTGCATCGCGAGAAAGACGCCCGACGAGAACATGGGATCGATGAACGTGAAGGCATCGCCCAGCAGTAGATAGCGATCGCCGCTCGACTGGGTGCTGCTGTAGGAATAGTTGCCGGTGGCGTGCACCGCGTCGCCGACCCGGGTGGCGCCTTTCAGGCGATCGGCGAGTTCGGGGCAAAGCGCGATCGTGTCATCGAAGAACTGCGGCACCGGCTGGTCGCGCGACTTGAGATAGTACGGCCAGCACACGGCACCGACGCTGGTCGTGCCGTCGGCCAGTGGAATGAACCAGAACCAGCCATGCCGAAACCACATGAGGCTGATGTTGCCCTCCTGAAGCCCCGGCAGCCGGCGCGCGCCGGTGTAATGGCCGAACAGGGCCGCCGTGTTGTGCCGGGGATTCTTCTGCTTGCACGCGAGCTTGCTGGCCAGGAAGGTGTCGCGCCCGGAAGCGTCGACGACAAAACGAGCGCGCCAGCTTCGTTTGGCGCCATCGCCGAGTTCGGTGCCGACCGTCACGCCCTCGGTGTCGAACGTCACCTCACGCACGCGACAGCCTTCGACCGTTCGGGCGCCGCGGGCGGCGGCGTTGCGAAACAGGAGTTCGTCGAGTTCCGAACGCCGTACCTGCCAGGCGTAGGGTTGGGTCTTGTCCCAGGCTTCCGAGAAGTCGAGATGGCTGTGGTGCTCGTGGTCCGGCGACACGAATTCGATGCCCAACTTGTGTATGCCGATGCGCTCGACCTGCTCGAGCACGCCGAGTTGTTCGAACAGTTCGGCGTTGGCCGGCAACAGCGACTCGCCGATGTGGAACCGCGGATGGTGGGCCTTTTCGAGCAACACCACGTCGCGCCCCTGCGCGGCGAGCAATGCGGCGATCGTCGATCCGGCCGGCCCGCCGCCAATGACGAGAACGTCGCAGGACTCGGCGACAATCTCGGCATCCAGGGTCGATGTGTTCATGCGGGTGCTCAATGCGTCTTAAGGTCGGTGTACTCGGAGAAGATGCCGATCTCCGTGGCGTTCGACGACTTCGAAGGCAACTGGTGCGTACGCACTGGCGCACCGCGTCGGAGTGGATACAGGTTTCGACCGCATCCCAGAAGAGTAAACTTCTCTCATGTGGTCAGTTGTCAAGACACCGATAGGCAACGCGCCGCCGCCTTGCAGAGGCATTCCGAATGAAGCATCGATCGACCAGTTCAACCGGAAGCGCCGATTCAAGACTCAGGAAGATTGTGACGTCTTGAAGTTGACACAGTTGGCCAAGAAGGTCAAATACGGGGGCAACCCTGAGCACAAGAAGAATCCCGGAGACTTTGGTCTGACACCCCCTTCGGGTCCCAGACTCGGGAGATCACTGTGCGACGATGTCGACATTTTCCGGCGGCGAGACGCACTCGATCTGCTGAAGAGTGGACTTGGCAAAGGGCTGGTGAGCGATCGATTCGATGGCGACTGGCCAAAGAACATCTGGTCGGTTACCGGCGATGGCAAGCCGGTAGAAGCACAACTCGAGAATTCCGTGCTCGGCACATACCACGGTTACCCAATGCCAGAAAGCGATCCGCTGGCGTCCGAGGTACTTCGCCGATGGAAGGATGCCGATGTCTGACATTGCGTTCATTTGTGAGTGGCTTACGGCGGGGCAGGATGCGCCCGAGTTGCGAGCGACTGTGGCGCAACTGACGATGCGTGTGGGCGACCTGAGCCTTACGCAAAACGAGGACGTTTGGTCGAGAACGGTACGCAACAGCACACTTGTGTCTGCATATCCATTGGCGCTTTGGCTGGCCGCGTCTTGGTGGCGGCTGAACTACGAGCCATTGCCCAATCAAGGAGTGTCACCATCGCTCGATTGGCGTATGGGCCACGAGATGGGCGCCGCCAATCATGGATATGTGTGGCCCCAGGTGGTTTTTGCATCTGATGGGGAGGCCATGCATATCTGGGCAGTTCCTTCGCGCCCTGGAAGCCGCCAATCCATTCGATACCTTACAGGATTGCCAGTGCCTCGCGCCGTGACATTGCGCGACTTTCAGATGGCAGCGGACGGATTCATCAGTGGAGTCTTGAACCGCCTTCGCGCGATGGACCATCCTGCCACTGATCTGGCGGAGTTGTGGCGTCTCGTACAGGAAGACCGTGCAGCCCCTGAGGCCACGAGGGAAAGGCGTATCGAGGCACAAATGGGCTATGACCCACAGGAGTGTCCGAAAGAGATCATGGACGAAGCTTTTGGGTTGGAGTCGCGCATGGGAGCCCTAGCGTTGTCCGAACTTACCCCGATATTCGGAAGGAGGGATAGTGGCGCAGCTCTTGGTGAGATCTTGAAGTTGGCCGCCGCCGACGGATTTCATGGCATACCAAATGCGGCCGTATCAACCGTTCGGGAAGCGCAAACCGCTGGGCTACCTTGGCAGCGTGCCGTTGAAGCCGCCAGAAGTCTTCGTAGACATTTG
>JANXYG010000113.1 GCA_025350245.1 Betaproteobacteria bacterium | reverse complement strand
CGGTTCTTCCGGACTATCCGTGGGCGATTTACAGCCGTTCTGAGCGTTTGACACGAGTTGCCCACCGCGTCGGTCGGTCGGTTCGTCGCAAGCGCCGACCGCCCGCCGCCGTGGACAACTCTGCATTGCGCAGAGGCGGTCGTCGGCGTTGCGGCACCAATGCAGTTGGCACTGCGGCAGTCTTTTGTTGTCGCGTCAGGCCGATTGTTCCGCGGCAGCCGCTGCACGCATGAAGCGATCAAGCTTGCGACAGGTGGCGTCCAGCGAGCCCTGTTCCGCTTCGGTGATGCTCGGCCACATCAACGGTCCGCCGTCCCGGCCGATGAGTTGTCCAATGGCGTCTTCGACGGCCTGCCGCGCAAGCTCGTCGTTGTCGTAGCGGCGCCGGATGAGCTCGCCACCGAGCGTCCACAGGTTGTCGCGATGCCGGCTCACGGTCGCCTTGGCCAGACCCTGGTCCAGCAGATGCAGCAGGAATGGCGTCAGCAGCTGAACGATCTGCTTGCCCACCGCGATGTCGGCTGGCTCGACGTGCCAGGATCGGGGCCAGTCGTGCAGGCCGGGGCAGGCTTGCCGCAGGCGCTGCGCGTCCTGCGGCTTCAGATTGAAGGCGCCTTCAGCGCAGCCACGGGAGTCGGCCATGTTGCTTGCCCGGTTGCTCAATGCCTGTCACCACTTTCCGGGCTTCGTCTACGCCACCGTGCGGCTGATCGAAGCCACCAGCACCACCGAGGTCAACGTGCGACCTCGCCGCGGCTCCAAGCCGCACTGCTCGTGCTGCGGCAAGACCGCGCCTGGGTACGATGTACTGGCCGTTCGGCGCTTCGAGTTCATCCCGATCTGGGGCTATGCCGTGATGCTGCTGTATGCGATGCGCCGCGTGCATTGTCGCCAGTGCGGCGTGAAGGTCGAGCAGGTGCCCTGGGCGATGGGCAAGCACAGCCTGACCAAGGCTTACATGCTGTACCTGGCTCACTGGGCGCGCAAGCTGTCGTGGAAGGAGACGGCGCTGAGCTTCGGCACGACCTGGGATCAAGTCTGTCATGCGGTGGAGTATGTCGTGCAATGGGGGCTGGAGCATCGCGAACTCGGCACCTTGCGCGCCATCGGCGTGGACGAGATCCACATTGGGCAGAGTCACAAGTTCCTGACGCTGGCCTACCAGATCGAGGCCGATTGCGTGCGGCTGCTGTGGGTGGGCAAGGATCGCACGATGCACAGCTTCGAGAAGTTCTTCAACCTCATCGGTCAGGAACTGGCCGGTAAGGTTGAATTCGTCTGCTCGGACATGTGGCGGCCGTACCTGGAGATGATTGCAAGGCACTGCCCGCAGGCGCTGAACATCCTGGACCGCTTCCACATAGTGGCCAAGCTCAACAAGGCGCTGGACGAGGTGCGCGCCGGCGAGGCCCGCGGCATGATCCGCGAGGGCTACGAGCCAGTGCTCAAGAAGAAGCGCTGGTGCCTGCTCAAGCGGCCGGAGAACCTGACGGACAAGCAGCGGCTGAGTCTGCGCGAGTTGCTGGGCTACAACCTGCAAAGCGTGCGGGCCTACCTGCTCAAGGAAGAGTTCCAGTTGTTCTGGGAATACGTCTCACCGGCGTGGGCGGCCAAGTTCCTCGACGCCTGGTGCGAACGGGCGATGCGTTCGCGCATCGAGCCGGTCAAGCGGTTCGCCCGAACGGTGCGCGCGCACCGCGAGCTGCTGCTGAACTACTTCAAGGCCAAGAAGCAGTTCTCCAGCGGCATCATCGAGGGGCTGAACAACAAAGCCAAAGTCACTATGAGAAAAGCGTACGGCTACAGGACCTTCCGGATCGCAGAACTCTCTCTGTATCACGTGCTCGGCAGGCTTCCCGAGCCAAAACTCGCCCACAGATTCTTCTGACGAAGCGGAACTTCGATATCACGAGACGATCGACCCCGACAAGGATCGGTGGGAATTGTGCTCCCGCGTGTTGGCTCGGCGGGACATAGTGGACAGGTTGTCGGCACCGTGGTGAGGCCCGATGCACGGTGCCTCACGCTGCCGCCTTCATCCACCACCGTCCTGTATCCACGAGCGTCGTTTTGGCGGCTGGCCGCGTTCGGCTGACTCGCATGTCCGTGCAGCTCCGCTAACGGCACGCCGAGTCCGACCACCATCGGCACGCCACGCGCTCGCGCCCGCCAAGAGCTTCTTCATGACCATCCCGCCTCCCGGATGCCTTGCATCGCACTGCCGCTTCCCCTAGCCTTCGGGGCTTCGCCAGTGTCCGTGTGCGCCGCCATGAATCATCCGCAACCCCTGGGTCGGCCATGCGCATTGCGCACCGCAACGCGCATGGCCGACATCGAACCGTTTCATGTGGTCGTGCTGATCGCGCGCGCGAAGGAGCTCGAAGCCGCCGGCCACAGCATCGTCAACATGGTGGTGGGCGAACCCGATGCGCCGGTGGCCGACGCCATCGCGCAGGCAGGCATCCGGGCGATCCAGGCCGGCCAAGTGCGCTACACCGCCGGCCTGGGCATGCCGCTGTTGCGTGACGCGATCGCCGGCTGGTACCGATCGTGTTATGGCGTCGACGTTCCCGCCGGCCGGATCGGGGTGACGCCGGGGTCGTCGGGCTCGCTGCTGTTGACCATGGGGGTGCTGCTCAGTCCGGGAGACGAAGTGCTGATGACCGACCCGGGCTATCCGTGCAACCGGCATTTCGTTCGCACGATGGAAGGGCGCGCGGTGGGTATCCCGGTGGGTGCGGACACGGCCTATCAACTCACCGCCGAACGGGTCGAACGTCACTGGTCACCGCGAACCCGGGCGGTGATGCTCGCCTCGCCGTCGAACCCCACCGGCACACTGATCGATTTCGAAGAACTGCGCGCGATCCACGCGCTGGTGCGTGAGCGCGGCGGTACCCTCATCGTCGACGAGATCTACCACGGCCTCACCTATGGCGCCAAAGATCGCACCGTGCTCGAATTCGCGGATGACGTGTTCGTGATCAACAGCTTCTCGAAATACTTCGGCATGACCGGCTGGCGCCTGGGCTGGGTGGTGGCGCCGCAAGCGTTCATGCCCGATATCGAGAAGCTCGCGCAGAACCTGTTCATCTCGCCGTCGGAGCTGGCCCAGCATGCGGCCATGGCGGCGTTCTCACCCGACGCGGTGGCGGTGCACGAGCAGCGGCGAGATGCGTTTCGGGCGCAGCGCGATTTCCTGCTGCCGCGTTTGGAGGCGCTCGGTTTCGGCATTCCGGTGCGGCCCGACGGCGCGTTCTATCTCTATGCCGACTGCTCGCGCTTCACCACCGATAGCTATGCCTGGTGCCACGAGTTGCTGGAGCAGGCCGGCGTGGCCATCGCGCCCGGCATCGACTTCGGCGCTTACCGCGCCGAGACTCATGTACGGTTCTCTTATCCGAAGCCGATCCCGGTGCTGGCCGAAGGTATCGCCCGGCTCGAGCGGTATCTGGCCTGACCAGCCCTCACCATTCACCCCGAGGTCCACCACAGATGACCCTTTCCCTCATGCCCGGTTTCACCCCGCGCTACGTGCGCGCCAACGGCATCCGGCTGCACGCCTGGACGGCGGGCACCGGGCCTGCGCTGGTGCTGCTGCATGGCTATCCGCAGAGCGGCATCATGTGGCGCAAGCTGGCGCCCGAGCTGTCACGCCACTATTCCGTGGTGGTGCCCGACCTGCGCGGCTACGGCGATTCGGACAAACCGCGCGACGGGTACGACAAGAAGACCATGGCGCGCGACATCCACGAGGTGATGCTGGCGCTCGGTCACCAGACCTACTTCGTGGTGGGTCACGATCGCGGCGCTCGCGTGTCGCACCGCCTGGCGCTCGATCACGCCGATGCCGTGCGCAAGCTCTGCCTGCTCGACATCGTGCCGACCCACACGCTGTTTCGCGACACCGACCGGGCCCTCGCCGCTGCCTACTGGCACTGGTTCTTCTTCCAGGTACCTGACCTCCCCGAGGCCATGATCCAGGCGGCGCCGCGGGCCTTCCTGGGCTTCATGCTCAATTCGCTGGGCGCCACCGCCGGTGCCATCGAAGCCGTGGCGTTCGAGGAATACCTTCGGGCGTTCACGCAACCCGGGACGATCCGCGGCGGCCTCGAAGACTACCGCGCTGCCGCCAAACAGGACTACGCCGACGACGAGGCCGACCTGGCCCGGCGGGTCACCTGTCCGACGCTGGTGATCTGGGGTGAATTCGGCAAGATGCATGGTCTGTTCGACGTGGTCGCCACCTGGCGCGACAAGGCGCTGGACGTGCGTGGGCACCCGTTGCCGTGCGGGCATTTCATCCCGGAAGAAGCGCCGGTCGCCTTGCTGGCCGACCTGCAGCAGTTCCTGGCGGAGTAGCCGACGCGGTTGCCGGCGTCGGCCGCGGGCGCCGAGAACTCGCGCGGAGGGTTTCGGTCCCACCCGTCAGGATGGCAACCGATCGGCATCCCGGACGCCACCGACAACGCAGTACTCGAGGAGACCTTGATGAATTTCGGCGCCTTCGCCATCGTTGCCCTGCTGGCCGCGACCGGCACGTTGCACGCGGCAGAGCAGGAAGAAACCTTCACCATTCCCGACCCCGGCAGCGACGCGATCAAGGGCGACAAGCTCTCCCCGCTGGTCGACCGATCGGACCCGAAGGCCATCAACAACGTGGGCTGGCTGTGGGCGCGCGGTACCGGGGGCGTCAAGCAGGACTACACCGAGGCCCTCAATTGGTGGAAGTACGCCGCCAAGCTCGGTTACACACCGTCCATGAACAACGTCGGTCTGCTCTATGCCAACGGGCATGGGGTGAAACAGGATTTCGACGAGGCCTTCAAATGGTGGCGGCGCGCTGCCGAGCGCGGCAACGCCTGGGCCATGAACGCCATCGGCGACCTTTACGAGAACGGTCAGGGCGTGCCGCAGAACGACGAACTCGCACTCAAGTGGTACCAGGAGGCCGCGGCCGAAGGCGATTCGCTTGCGATGTGGAATGCCGGCAATCTGATCGAGCAGGGCAAGGGCGCCGACCGCAGCTATGCCGAGGCGAGCAAGTGGTACCTGCAATCGGCCGACCACGGCAACCCGTTGGCCATGACCAGCATGGGCCGGGTGCACGGCGACGGACTCGGCGTGGCGGCCAACCCGGTCGAGGCCTGCGCCTGGTACACCGTGGCGGCGCTGCGCTTCACCGACGAATACGCCGACGAGCGCGCCGAGAACCAGCGCCTGCTGCAGGAAACGGCAACCCGGCTGACGCCGGCCCAGCGCGATCAGGCCAACCAGCGCGCCGAGGAACTCGATCGCAAATTCGCGCGCCCCACCAAAGGCAAGCCCAACGGCGGCGACGATGCCTGAAGTTTGGCTTGGCCCTGTTCTTGCGCTGACCACTGAACAATGTCTCGATCGCTGCCGATCTTCAGTTGTCGGCGCAGCGACTTGTAGTAAGGCGCTGACGCAGCAGGTAGTGGAATGTTGACGTGTTCGACGTTTTGATGGCGGCAAGGTCCGGTATGCTCGGGGTCATGTCGCAGGCACGCAAACCGTGCGGTGGCGTCGGATGCAAGTCTGTTTGCGTGCATCCAGGCGTTTTCGGCCGGTTGCCATCCCGGCATCGACTGCCGGGGTGGGCAGGGCAGGGCAGGGCTCCACGCGGGACTCGAGTCTGGCGACGACAGCCGGGCCGCTCGCAGGAGTGGGCGGGCGACTGACCCTGGTGGTCACGAGGCCGCATCCCACATGATCGTGGCGGGAGGAAATAAGGAGCGCAGCATGTGGTACCTTGCTCGTCGATTTTTGCTCTCGGTCATGGTGTCGGTATTCCTGTTCCCGGCTGCGCCGGCATTCTCCGCGGATCGGCGCGGGGCCGCGGCTCCCAAGGCATCCCACTCCTGGGGCGCCTACCAGTCCGACCACGACGTCCAGTTCGACAACCGGCAGGATGCCGGCGAGATTGCCGATCTGCACGAACTGACGCGTCACCTGCTCCGGTCGGCGGCGCAACTGTCGAAGTACCGGATGCCCGAGGCGAGCCCGATGGTCACCCGCGTCAGCCGGGCGGCCCTGGAAGCCAGGGCCTGTTCTTCGGGCGTAGGCAAGTGCGGCGTGTCGGCCATGTACCAACCCGAACTCGGCATCCTCATGGCCGAAGACCTGAAGCCCGAGACCAATCTGTTCCAGCGCTCCATCCTGTTGCACGAAATGGTGCACTACCTGCAGGACATCGGGCAGGAACTGGTGGCCGCGTCGCCCTGCGAGCGCTGGTACCAGCGCGAACTCGAGGCCTACGCGGTGCAGAAACAGTATCTGGTCAGCATCAACAGCCCCGACCGGGTCGCCTATTCCGGCTCGCGCCCCACCTGCGAGACCAGCCCGGACGCGCAGACGCACCGCGCCAAAGTGGTGAAGGCGCCCACCGTCAACGACTGAGGTAGACGCCCACCCCCAGGCTGCGCTGCGCTACGCCTCCCCCCTCGAGGGGGCGCAGCAGTTGACGCCCACCCCCAGGCTGCGCTGCGCTACGCCTCCCCCTCGAGGGGGCGCAGCGTCCTCGAGGGACCCTCCGGGCGCTGCCCCTCCGCTTCTGAGGATCCCTTCGTTTGGCATCCGTGGGATGCACGGAGGTTTGCTAGGTGCCGCATCCGTTGCCGGCGTAGCGCGCGTATCACCAGGCGACCAAAATCGCATCGGTTACACTCGACCGCCGATCTCCCGGAATCCCGCTCATGAAGCGCAGCAGGCTGCTGGTACTGGTCGCGATCGTCATCCTCGTCGGCGCCTTTTTCGCCTTCGACCTCGGGCACTATTTCAGCCTCGACACGCTGCGCACGCAGCAGTCGGCATTGCAGGCGTGGTACCAGGCCAATCCGGCGCTGGTGATCGCGGCCTATTTCCTCGCCTACGTAGCCGTCACCGGGCTGTCTCTGCCGGGGGCCGCCATCATGACGCTCGCCGGCGGGGCACTGTTCGGGCTCGTGACCGGCACCATTATCGTGTCGTTCGCGTCGAGCCTCGGCGCGACGCTCGCGTTCCTGGCCAGCCGCTTCCTGTTCCGCGACGCGGTCCAGGGCCGCTTCGGCGACAAGCTGCGCGCCATCGACCAGGGCATTGCGCGCGAAGGGGCGTTCTACCTGTTCACGCTGCGCCTGGTGCCGGCCTTCCCGTTTTTCGTGATCAACCTCGCGATGGGTCTCACGGCGATGAAGGCACGCACCTTTTACTGGGTGAGCCAGCTCGGCATGCTGGCCGGCACTATCGTCTACGTGAATGCCGGCACCCAGATCGCGAAGATCGACAGCCTGCGCGGCATCCTGTCGCCGGGGCTGCTCGGGTCGTTCGTCGCGCTCGGCCTGTTGCCGCTCGCCGCGAAGAAGGTGATCGACCTCATCAAGGCGCGGCGCGTGTATCGCGGCTGGCCAAAGCCGGCCAGCTATGACCGCAATCTGATCGTGATCGGCGCCGGCTCGGCCGGACTGGTCTCGGCCTACATCGCGGCGGCGGTCAAGGCGAAGGTCACGCTGATCGAGAAGCACCGCATGGGTGGCGACTGCCTCAACACCGGCTGCGTGCCGTCCAAGGCGCTGATCAAATCAGCCAAGCTGCTCACCGCGATCCGCGAGTCGGGCAAGCTCGGCATCCGCAGCGCCAGCGCCGAGTTCGACTTCGCCGAGGTCATGGAGCGGGTACAGCGTGTCATCGCCGAGATCGAGCCGCACGATTCGGTCGAGCGCTACACCGGCCTGGGCATCGAATGCCTGCAGGGCGTGGCGAAGATTGTCTCGCCCTGGGCGGTCGAGGTGACCACGCCGGAAGGCACGCGCACGCTGACCACGCGCAACATCGTGGTGGCAGCCGGCGCGCGGCCGTTGGTGCCGCCGATCCCCGGCATCGAATCGGTCGACTGTCTCACCTCCGATACCGTCTGGTCGCTGCGGGTGCTGCCGCGCCGCCTGGTGGTGCTGGGTGGCGGCCCGATCGGCTGCGAGCTGGCGCAGTGCTTCGCACGCTTCGGCGCCAAGGTGAGCCAGGTCGAGATGCTGCCGCGGATCATGATCCGCGAAGATCCGGAAGTGTCCGCGATGGTGGCAAAGCGCTTCCGGGCGGATGGCGTGGACGTCCTGGTCGATCACAAGGCCAAACGCTTCGCGGTCGAGGGCGGCGAGAAGGTGCTCTACGCCGAGACCGAAGGGCGCGAAGTGCGCATCGCGTTCGATGTATTGCTGTGCGCCGTGGGCCGGGTCGCCAACACTACCGGCTACGGTCTCGAAGAGCTCGGCATCCCGACCACCAGGAAGCGGACCGTGGAAGTGAACGAGTTCATGGCCACGAAGTACCCGAACATCTACGCCTGTGGCGATGTGGCCGGCCCGTACCAGTTCACGCATACCGCCGCGCACACGGCGTGGTATGCCGCGGTGAATGCGCTGTTCGGCCGGTTCCGTCGGTTCCGCGCCGATTTTCGGGTGATCCCGTGGGCCACGTTCACCGATCCGGAGGTCGCGCGGGTCGGTCTGAATGAAACCGAGGCGAAGGAGAAGGGCATCGCCTTCGAGGTCACCACCTATGGCATCGACGATCTCGACCGCGCCATCGCCGATGGCGATGCGCATGGGCTGGTCAAGGTGCTGACCGTGCCGGGCAAGGACAAGATCATCGGCGCGACGATTGTCGGCATCCATGCCGGCGACCTGATCATCGAGTTCATCACCGCCATGAAGTACGGCATCGGGCTCAACAAGATTCTGGGCACCATCCACATCTATCCGACCTTCGCCGAGGCCAACAAGTATGCCGCCGGCAATTGGAAACGCGCGCATGCGCCGCAGGCCGCGTTGCGCTGGCTCGAGCGGTACCACGCGTGGCAGCGGGGATGACCCCGTCGCACCCGCGTTGCCGCTCCCGATCGTCACCCGCCGAATCGCACCAGGAAACCTCCCCATGTTCCGCACCCTGATCGCTGCCTCGCTGTTACTTGCCACCAGCGTGGCGCACGCCGCCTTCGACCAGACGCATGCCGCTTGGTCGGCGCTGCTGAAGAAGCATGTCGTGCTGGTCGACGGCGGCAAGGCCTCGCGCATGAACTACACCGGCATGGCGCAGGATCGCGCCGCGCTCAAGACCTATCTCGATGCGTTGTCGAAGGTGAGCCCGGCCGAGTACGGCGGCTGGAAGAAGCCTGAGCAGCTCGCATTTCTGATCAATGCCTACAACGCGTTCACCGTCGAGAAGATTCTCACGCGCTATCCCGATCTCGCCTCGATCCGCGACTTCGGCAAGGTGTTCGGCAATCCGTGGAAAGACAAATTCTTCACGCTGCTGGGCAAGCCGATGACGCTCGACGGCATCGAGCAGGACACGATCCGCGCGCCCGGCAACTTCGACGACCCGCGCATCCACTTCGCGGCCAACTGCGCCTCGATCGGCTGCCCGATGCTGCGCGAGGAAGCCTATGTGGCCGACCGGCTCGACCGGCAACTCGACGAGCAGGCCGATCGCTTCCTGTCGGATCGCTCGCGCAACCGGTTCGCCGACGGCGCGCTCGAGGTGTCGAAAATCTTCGACTGGTACGCCAAGGACTTCACCGCCGGCTACCGGGGCATCACCTCGGTGGAACAGTTTCTCGGCAAGCACGCGGCGCAGCTCGCCGACCGACCGGAGGATCGCAAGCTGGTGCAGGAGGGGAAGCTGAAATTGCGCTATCTCGACTACGACTGGTCTCTCAACGACGCGAAACGCTGAACACGAGTGACGTCCACCCCCAGGCTGCGCTGCGCTTCGCCTTTCCCCTCCAGGGGGCACCCCGTCCTCGGGGGACCCTGTGGGCGGGGTCCCTTCGCTTCAGATGCTCCCTTCGTTCAGCATCGCTGCGCTTCGCCTTCCCCCAGGGTGCGCAGTATTCCTCGGGGACTCTTTGGATTCTGAACGTGGTGTGATCAGTGGCGACCGGCTTGTGCACCTGAGCATCATCGTGCCGGTCCTGGACGAGGCGGCGGGCATCGCGGACCAGTTGCGGTCGTTGCAGCCATTGCGTTCGCGCGGGGCCGAGATCATCGTCGTCGATGGCGGCAGCACCGACGACACGCGGGAATTGGCTGCACCGCTGGCTGATCGCGTCACTGCGGCACCGCGTGGCCGGGCTTTGCAATCGAATGCAGGTGCCCGCGATGCCGGCGGTGATTCGCTGCTGTTCCTGCATGCGGACACGCGCCTGCCGGCCGATGCCGACCGGCTGATCGGCGACGCACTCGCGGGCACCCTGGTCTGGGGTCGCTTCGACGTGCGGATCACCGGGCAGCACCCGATGCTCAGGGTGGTTGCGGCGATGATGAACCTGCGCTCGCGCCTCACCGGCGTGGCCACCGGCGACCAGGCCATGTTCATGACCCGGGCGGCGTTCGAGCGCAGCGGCGGCTTTCCGCCGATCGCGCTGATGGAGGACATCGCGCTGTCGCGAGCGCTGCTGCGCCGCTCGCGTCCGGCCTGCCTGCGGGCGCGCGTCACGACTTCCGGCCGACGCTGGGAACGGCATGGCGTCTGGCGCACGATCTTGCTCATGTGGCGGTTGCGCCTCGCCTACTTCCTGGGCACGGAACCGGCGCGCCTCGCCACCCGATATCGTCCGGATGATCACTGACGACAGCGTGGCGATCGTGGTGATGGCCAAGGCGCCGGAACCGGGACAGGTCAAGACGCGTCTGGTGCCGCCGTTGTCCGCGGGAGGCGCCGCGGTGCTCGCCGCCCGGTTCGCACGCCGGACATTGACGACCGCCGTGGCCGCGGCGCTGGGCCCGGTCACGCTCGGTTGCGCGCCGGACGCCACCCACGAATTCTTCAAGGTTTGTGCGCGGCGCCATGGCGTTACGCTGGTCGATCAGGGTGCCGGCGATCTCGGCGCGCGCATGCAGCGCATGCTGGCCACGGCGCTGGAGCGTCATCGACGCGTGCTGCTGCTCGGCACCGATGTGCCTTCGGTCGAGCCGCATGACCTGCGTGCTGCCGCTGTCGCGCTGGCCGACGGCGCCGACCTCGTGATCGGCCCTGCGATCGATGGCGGCTACTGGCTGATCGGCGCGCGCCGGATCGATGCGTCCCTGTTCGATGGCATCGCGTGGAGCACACCCGGAGTGCTGGCGGCGACGCGGGCCCGCATCGCCGCACTGGGCTGGAACGCGGTCGAGATCGCGACGCACGCCGACGTCGACCTGCCGTCCGATCTCCAGCGCTTGCGGGCCTCGCCGGCCACCGCCGGGTTGCTCGACGGGTTGGTGGCAACCGCGTGAAACGGCTCGTGCTTGCCGGTGGCGGCCACTCTCACGTCGAAGTGCTGCGGCGTTTCGGTGACGAGCCCATGGCCGACATCGAGGTCGTGCTGGTGAGTCCGGCCGCCGACACGACCTACTCCGGCATGCTCCCCGGACTCGTGGCGGGTCACTACTCGTGGCGCGATTGCCACATCGACCTCGATGCGCTCACGCGCCACGCCGGCGCGAAGTTCCGGCAGACCTGCGTGACCGGCATCGATCCGGTGCAGCGACACATCATCTGCGACAGCGGCCTCGTGCTGGACTGGGATGTGCTGTCGCTGGACATCGGCTCGGTGCCACCGTGCGGTGGCGTGTCGGGCGCCACGCAATTCGGCGTCGCGGTCAAGCCGGTGGACCGTTTTCTCGCGGCGTGGGACGGCATCCTCGAACGGGCCGGTGTCGATCCGCTGCGTCTGGTCGTGGTCGGTGGCGGCGCCGGTGGGGTCGAGCTGGGTCTGGCCATGCACCATCGCCTCGCCTCGACACCCGGGGTGCGACCGTGCGACGTCACCCTGGTGACCCAGGCCGAGACCATCGTCCCGGAGATGGCGGCGGGTGCCCGCCGCCGGCTGCGCGCGGCGCTGTCGCATCACGGCATCGGCCTGATCGCCGGTATCGCCGTGTGCGCCGTCGACGCCGAGGGGCTGACGCTCTCCAACGGCGCCCGGGTGCCCGCCGATGTGGTGGTCTGGACCACGGGCGCCGCGGCCCCGTTGTGGTTGCGCGATACCGGTCTGGCGCTCGACAAGGGCGGCTTCGTCGAGGTCGACGAGTTCCTGCAATCGGCGTCGCATCCCGGTGTGTTTGCCACCGGCGATGTCGCCGCCCACCGCGACGCAAGAGTTCCGAAGTCGGGCGTGTATGCCGTGCGGCAAGGCCCCCCGCTCGCGGCGAACCTGCGCCTGGCACTGGAGGCGCAACCGCTGCGCCCTTGGCAGCCGCAGCGGCGAACCCTGGCCCTGCTTTCTACCGGTGATGCCCGCGCCGTCGCGGCGTGGGGAGGCTGGTCGGCGGAAGGGTCGTGGGTCTGGCGCTGGAAAAATCACATCGACACCCGCTTCATGCGGCGCTACCGGATGGCGCCATGAACCGTGGGCGTTCGCGATTCGAATCGCTGGCCGCTGCGCAAAGTATTGGACGCCGACGGCCGCGTCGGCGAGCATCGCTGTCGCATTCCATTCAAGGCTTGCCGACATGACCCCACAACCGGTTCCGTTCTCCCTGCACTTTCCCGATGCAGCCCTGGCCGATCTGCGCGAGCGCCTCGCCCGCACGCGCTTTCCCGACCAGGCGCCCGATGCGCCCTGGGCCTACGGCACCGATGTCGGTTACCTGCGCGAGCTGGTCGACTACTGGCGCGACCGCTTCGACTGGCGCGCCGAGGAGGCGCGGCTCAATGCCTTTCCGCAATTCAAGGTCGCGCTGCACGACATCGACGTCCATTTCCTGAAGGTCGAAGGCCGCGGGCCGAAGCCGTTGCCGCTACTGCTGTCTCACGGTTGGCCCGGCTCGGTGTTCGAGTTCATGGACATCCTGCCCATGCTCACCGATCCTGCCCGGTTCGGTGGCGACCCGGCCGATGCCTTCACGGTGATTGCGCCGTCGCTGCCGGGGTACGGCTTGTCGTTCGCGCCGAACCAGCCACGGTTCAGCCTCGAACGCATTGCCGATTGCTTCGCTGAACTGATGACCGGCGTTCTCGGCTACGAAAAGTTCGCGGCGCAAGGTGGTGACTGGGGCTCGTTCGTCACCTCGCGCCTTGGCTTCGCTCACCCGGAGAAACTGGTCGGCATCCACGTCAACCTCCTCTCCGTTCGCCGCGATCCGAAACTGATCGAGAACCCGACCGCCGAGGAGCGCGTCTATCTCGACCAGCTCAATCACTTCCTCAAAGAGGAAACCGGCTATCAGTGGATCCAGGGCACCAAGCCGCAGACGCTGGCGTTCGGGCTCTCCGATTCGCCCGCCGGGCTGGCGGCGTGGATCATCGAGAAGTTCCGCACCTGGTCCGATTGCCACGGCGACCTGGAGTCGGTGTTCACCAAAGACCAGTTGCTGGCGGACATCACGCTCTACTGGCTGACGGGCGCGATCGGGTCGACGTTCTGGCCCTACTACGCGCGCATGCACGGCCCGTGGCCGATACCCGATGGCCGCACGGTAGATGTACCCATGGGCTATTGCCAGTTTCCCACCGAGATCCTGCGCCCGCCGCGCTCGGTGGCGAGCCGCCTCTACACCGATATCCGTCGGTGGAGCGTGATGGAGAAGGGCGGGCATTTCGCCGCCATGGAACAGCCGGCGGCGCTGGCCGAGGAGGTCCGGGCGTTCTTCCGGCCGTTGCGGTAGAGCGCCTTCAGCCTGCTCAGTGCAGGGCCATGCCCTTGGCGATGAGCGACGTGCCGCTGGCGATGAGCAGCACGCTGATGACCTTCGCGATCTGCGCGCGTGACAGCGTCAGATGGATGCGCTGCCCGAGGCGGGTGCCGAGGATCATCAGCGGCGACAGCAGCACCGCTGCCGCCAGCAGATGCCAGTCGAGCAGCAGACCCGAGATCACGAACATGGTGATGCGCAGTCCCGTGCTGAGCGTGAACACCACCGACAGCGTGGCGCGCAGCTTTGCCGGGTCGTGCAGGCGGCTGGAGAAATACACCACGTAGACCGGGCCACCGGAGCCGAACAGCGCGCCGAGCAGGCCACCGATGAAACCGGTAGGAAACGCCGCGGCCCGCGGCAGCGCCGGCAGCGGATGACGCCGCAGCAGGCTGAACAGGCCGAAGCCGATGATGAACAGGCCCAGCCCCATCAGCAGCGGTTCGCCCGGCAGGTTGCTCAGCAGAACCACGCCACCGATGATGCCGACCGCCATTCCCGGCAACACCGACCGCACCTCCGCGCGGTCGACTTCGGTGCGCTGTCGCAAGCCGCTCGTCAACGCCGCGGTGAAATCCAGTAGCACCATCAGCGGCACCACCACCTTCAACGGCAGGAAGTGCGCAAGCAGCGGAATCGAGATGAGCGACGAGCCGAAGCCCGAGATGCCGAACACCGTGTAGGCGGCCAGGACGATGAACGGTGCGGCGATCAGCACGGCGGGGTCGGTGAGGGTCATGGGGAGATGCTACTGGTGCGCGAACCGGCTGTCTCGGCGACGTGTGATGTGAGCGCTGCGCTCCGACATCGTGCGTTCGCGATGAAATAGCGGCGAACGGTAACAACGGTTTCGGTCGTGCCTTCGTAGCGGCCACCTACAGCCCACTGAGTGCTCGCAGAAACGCGAGCAAATCTTCCCGCTCGTCGCGGCTTACTGCCGTGAGCGCGCCGTCGGACTGGCGCCGATAGTAGAGTTCCAGATCGACGGCGGTCTCCAGCGTCGCGACACTGCCGTCGTGGAAATAGGGGGCAGTGCGTGCCACATTGCGCAAGCTGGGCGTGCGGAACCTGCCGATGTCCTCCGGCAAGCGCGTGACCAGGTAGCGGCCCAGATCGGCGATGTCGGGATCCGAGAGGATGTCATCGGCGCCGATCGATCGCGGGGAGCCTTCGATCCTTGCGAGGATCGATTCGAGACGCGTACCAACCGAGGACAACCCTACGCCGAGGGCATGGAACCGTTGATCGGTGAACGTCGCTGCCGCCGCCTCTCCTACGGTATGGCATGACGCGCAACCGGCGTGCCCCTGAAACACTTCGAGGCCTCGCTTGGCCGAATCGGTCAATGCATCGGGATCGTGCCCTGCCCGGTAGCGATCGAATGCCGACGACTCAGCCGAAAGGCTGCGTACGAATGCCGCGAGCGCCGTGGCGATATCCATCGACCGTATTTCCCTCGTACCCACGGCCGCCAGATCGCTGAACGAACGACGATACGCGGGGTCCTCGGTCACCCGTTGCGTCAGCTCGTCTCGCGAGGCCAGTCCGTGTTCGATCGAGGTCGTGAAGGGTTGCAGCACCTGCTCTTCCAGCGTGTGGGTGCGGCCATCCCAGTTGAACACCGACAACGCGCCTACGCCCATGAGGCTCGGAGCATTTCGGGTGCCGGCATGCCCGCCGATACCGACGGCAACCGACAGACCGTCGGCGTAAGCCGCCTCCGGCTTGTGACAGGTGGCGCAACTGACGTTGCCATCGGCGCTCAACCGGCGGTCGGAAAAAAGCCGAGCGCCGAGCGCGATCCACGCATCGTTATCCGGTTCGACCGCTGCGCTGGATGTCAGAAAGACAACGCCGGCAAGCGACGCTGAGCAAACCAGCGTCACGATTGGGCGACGGTTCTCGCCGCGATCCAAAGCCGAGCCGCGACTACTTCCATGGTCAGGTTTCAATCTCATGACGTACGCCTGAAAAACATGCACATGTCCTAGTTGACAGCGTGGTTCCATATTGTGTCTACTCCACCGCGCCAAAGGCTCGCATCCCAATCGACTTGCTGGTGCGAATCCGCGATCACGCTATCACATGACGGTGGGGCAACATGAGACTCGCAGCACTTTTTTCCAAGCATGCGGGTCGCCGAATCGGCAGTCGAGAATTTTTCGGGCAGGGCGCAAAAGATGCGGGCGCGAGCACCCGAGAGAAACCACTGATCGCGAGTGGTGTTGTTCGGATTTTGTCTGCGCTGGCCCTGACGACGGTGGCATTTCTCGTCGCCGCGCAAACCATAAATTACACCTACGACGAAGCGGGTCGTCTGAAAAGCGTCACCAACACGGCCAATGAGACCGCCGAGTACGTCTACGACGCGGCCGGTAACTTGACGCAAATCCGCCGCACGGCGGCCAATGTGCCTGCCGTGACGGACTTTCGGCCGGACAGTGGCCCTGTCGGCACTGTGGTCACGATCTCGGGGGCCAACTTCAGCGCCACCCCGGCGAGTAACACAGTACGGTTCAACGGTACTCTGGCGGCAGTCAGCTCAGCGTCGACCACGCAACTGGACACCACAGTGCCGGCAGGGGCGACCACGGGACTCGTGTCCGTTCAGACAAGCGCCGGCGCCGGAACGAGTTTTCAGAGCTTTACGGTCACCGCGTCCGGTGCGGTGGGGGCACCGACGATCACGAGCTTTACCCCTGGTGTCGGGCTTCCGGGTGCTGCTGTAACCATCAACGGCACCAACTTCGCCACGGCGCCGGGGCAGACGAAGGTGTATTTCAATCAGTCGCTCGCGCCGATCCAGAGTATTACTACCTCATCGATTGTTGCGCTGGTGCCGGCGGCAACGGGCTCGGGTCGCATTCGGGTGGTGACGGCGTCGGGAGTCGCAACCAGTACGGCGGATTTCGTCATTCCGCCCCAGGACCAGACGCTGTGGCCGATCGGAGAGTTCAGCGGACCGGCCACCCGGTTGGTCGTTGGTGGTTCCGGGTCGCTCAACATGACGCCGCCGGCGAACGCCAATCGCTGGGGAATGTATGTGTTCGAGGGTGGCGGCAATGCTGTGGTCACGCTGGACTTCACCTCACTTTCGACCCCGCCCAACAATGCGGCGGTGGAATGGGAGATACGCAATGTGCGCAACGAGTCCATGACCGGATCGCGGTATGAAGATCCCAACAACTACTCGCGAAATCTCGGGCCCTACAAGCGGTCCATTCACGTTCCGCCGATGGCTCTCGATGGTACCTACGCGGTTTTGATTCGAGTAGGTAATCCTGCCGTTTCGACATTTTCATCCACCGTGCTATTGCGGCCTGATGTCGAGGCGGTGATCGATGGCGCATTGGTCAACTTTTCGACGAGCTTTGTCGGTCAGACCCTTCGATATTTTTTTCGTGGGACCCAGGGAATGACGCTCGGGCAGGCGTTGCAGGGACTGGTCATTACGCCCCCCAACGGCGGCTTGAGCGTGGGTTTCGATTTTCGCCAGCCTGACTGGACTACCGTCAAGAGCGCAGACGGCGCCAATCCTCTGCCACTGGCCTGTCAGCAGGCTGCTTCGGCTACTCATGCATGTGGCGTGGATATACTTGCCCTGCCAGTCAATGGGATACATAGCGTCATCTTGATCCCGCCTTACCCCTACGGCACTACGGCAGCTTCCGGCAAACTCTGGCTTTCGAACGATCTGACCGGTTCGCTCACGCTCAACCAGAATTTCGACACCCCTGTTTTCAGGGTCGGCCAGAACGGCCGATTCACGTTCACCGGAACACAGGGACAGTACCTCGGCGTCACGGTCTCACCGGTCTCCAATGTCACGTTCGCGCCAACCGATGTGACCGTCGCCGCGCGAGTTCGTCTGTTTCGTTCGAACGGAATCGAGCTTCTGCCAGTCTTGCCGGGCTCGGCTGTTTTCGCGGGAACGGGGCGGGTGTCCGGTATCTCGTTCCCGCCTCTCCCGGCAAACGACACGTACACGCTATTTCTGGATCCTGATTCGGCGGCCGGCGGGTCCGCGCGGTTGCGTCTCTGGCAAGCCGTCGCTGGTTTGTTAGCCATTGACGGAAGCGCTTTGCCACTGACGCTGGCGCAAGGTCAAAATGCCCGCGTCACCTTCACCGTGCCAACGGGAGGTCGAAATCTGGGTCTGGGTGTAACTGGTCTCGTCAACACCCCTGTTTCTGGCGAAACGATAGGTCTGGTGGTCCGTCGCCTGGCTGACAACACGACGGTCGGGACCGCGATAAACGCCTGTTTGCCCTCGAATCCCTTCGGCCGATGTGACTGGAACCTGCCCAACCTGTTGGCGGGCGACTATGCCATCGAGATCACGCCAGCCTCAGGTTCAGCGGGTACACCGCCAACCAGTACCAGCCTCTCGCTCACCCTGTCGGCGGATGTCGCACCCACACCAAAACTGATTCCCGGAACGTCTACCGCCATCAGCATCGGTCGTGCAGGGCAGAACGCCCGCCTGACCTTCGATGGCCTGATCGGGGACAAACGGGGACTGGCGATTTCCGGGCTGACCGTCCAGGACGGCCAGTTCCTTGGGGTGTCGGTGCTGCGGCCCAATGGCACCGTGATCGAGACTCGCAACATCAATGCTTCGACGACCGTGATCGACATCACGCCGCTGGACGCCAGTGGCGTTCACACGATTTATTTCGATCCGTGGTACGCATCGACCATCACGGGTACCTTCAATGTACTGCTATCGAGCGATGTGACCGGGACCTTGACGATCAACGGTACCCCGCAGAACGTGACGCTAAGTGGTCTCGGACAATATGCAACCTTCAGCTTGGCGATCTCGGCGTCGGGGCAAAACCTGGGTGTGGGATTGTCGGCGTTGGCCATTACCCCTGCCGCCGGTGAAACCGCCTTGAGATTGACTCTTCCGGATGGCACCTCGGTGCCATACCAAAGTGTCGGCTGCTATCTGGGACCGCCCATCAACGGTTGCGCACTGAATTTGAACAACTTGGCGATCGGGCAGTACAACATCGTTGTCAGCCCGCCGGACCCGACCACATCCGCCTCGTTCACGTTGACCTTGTCTACTGACGTGACAGCTCTGAAATTGACATTGGGTACACCCTATGGCCTGGCGGTCGCTCGCCGTGGGCAAGATGCTCGCCTGACATTCGGCGGTATCGTCACCCAGAACCGCCGCGTCACCATCACGTCGTTTGCGACGGACCCGAGCGGACAATCGGTGACGATGAGAGTGTTGCGACCCAGCGATGGGGTCAATTACGCGGGCACGACAATTTCCGGAACGGGGGCCACGCTCGACTTGCCGAACCAGCCCGAGACCGGCGACTACACGCTCTGGTTCGACCAGAGCGAAGGACTCACCTATTCCCTCACCATCAACGTGACGCAGTTTTGACTGCTCATGCGGAGGCATGTCCCATGCAAGTCGTGATGGCTACAAACGGACGCGGCACAACCGTCAGACCGATTCGTTCACGGTGGTGGGGTGCTGGGATTACTTGGCTTCTTTTGTCGATTGCCAGCTTCGCGGTCGCTGCGCAGGCCCGATCCGCCGACGCCGACCCTTCGCCCGCGATCCCTACCCAGGCGGCGCAAGCCCCAAAGGTGATCGAGGGCGAGAGCCGCACCCAGTTGCCCGATGGACGCATTCTGATCCTGGGCGGGGCACGCGCCACAACCGTTGCACGCGTATTCGATCCTCGTACCGACCAAACCACATACCTGCCTGAAGGTCTGACCATCGCGCGACGGCTCCAGGCTGCCGTGTTGTTGCCCAGCGGGCAGGTGCTGGTGCTGGGTGGGCGAGACAGCGCCGGCAATGTTGTAACAGACGCAACCCGATTCGATCCGCCGACTGGCCACTTCGAATCCGCCGGTGATCTGGGCTTGCTGCCCCGCGCCGGCCAAAGCGCAAAGGTGCTCACGGATGGGACTGTGCTCGTTGTCGGCGGTCGGGGCTCGCGGGGTGAAGCCATCACCAGCGCCGAACTATTCGACCCGCGCACGGGTCGGGTGCAGGAGGTCGACCGCCAAGCCGCGCTTGATCGCTCGGGCGGCAACATGCAATTGCTCACCGACGGTCGCGTGTGGATATCCGGTGGCCGCGATGCGAGCGGCAAGGGGCAGGAGTCCGCGCTGGTCTACCAAGCCGAGCGGCAACGGTTCGCGGCAGTGCAGCCCAGTGAACTGTCGGCGCTCTTGCCTGTTGTCGTCTCCGGGTCTGCCCCCAAGCTGACGGGCTCTCTTCCTCAGCGCGATGACCGTGCTTTCGACCCGAACAGTCTTGTCGGGCTGCGCTTCAATCAACCGCTGGTGCCAGCCAGCGTGCGTTCGGACACTGTCACGCTGATCGGGCCTGCGGGCGCTGTGCGGGCAGTGGTAACACCTTCGGATGACGGTCTGATCGCCTTCATCACGCCGGAGCGCCCGCTCCGGCCCGGAGCGAACTACACCGTGGTCGTCAAAGGTGTTCGGTCGGTAAGCGGTGGGGTACTCGCGCTGACGACAATCGGCTTCGGCACACGCGATCTGGGGTCGATACCAGCCGGTGCAACACTTTCGAGAAATGGCGCGGGATCGGTAGGGAACGCTGTAAGGGCAGGTGCAGGTGGCACCAGCTCCACCGGTACCGACGAGACCATCGTCGTCACCGTGCCTGGTCAAGCCGCGAACGACGATGAAATCTTCGTTCCGACCGAAAAAAATCTGATGGGTCACTGGCGTACCGACCGCCCCCTACCGCGTGCCGTGGAGAGGCAGATCAACGACGCCATCACGCTCAAGGTCTCCCTGGTTTGGGAAAGTGCGTCTCGCGGCAGGAAATCCTCGTTGTTACAAAGGATGAAGCCCTTCGCCGGCCGCTTCCCGCAGCTGACCACGGGCGTGTCCGGCGTTGTTCTCAAGCTCAACGACCAACCGCTTGCCAATGTGGTCATTTCGATTGGGAAGCGACGAACGCGTACCGATGGATCGGGCCGCTTCGCCATGCTGGGACTTGGTCCAGGGCACTATGAGCTGTTTGTCGATGGTTCCACCGCGGGGGGTAGCGGCTTCGAGTTCGGCAAGTTCATCATCGGTACCGATGTCGAACAGAACGACGTGACCGAGCTCCCGACGGTCTATCTGCCGAAAATTCGCGCCTCCGATTGGATCGATGTTCCCAACCCGGTACGCCAGGAAATCGTGATCAGGCACCCGAACGTCTCTGGTATGGAAGTCCGCATTCCCAAGGGTACCGTGCTGCGGGAGCGCGACGGGCGATTGGTCACCAGACTCGCACTCATCCCGATACCCCTGGATCGAACGCCGATACCGTTTCCGACCAATGCACCGGTCTTCGTCAGTGTGCAACCCGACAGCCTCACGGTCGAGGGCCTGACGGCGGGCGTAACGCCGGGGGTGCGAATTCTCTATCCGAATGCGACTCTCGCGAAAGTCGGCAGCCGCGCCAATTTCTGGAAGTACGACCCGAGTGGGAAGGGGTGGTACATCTACGGGGAGGGCGGCGTTACCGCCGACGAACGCCAGATGGCGCCGGACCCCGGGGTCGAGAGCTTCGATACGATCGGTTTCATGTTCAGCCCGCAAGGCAGCGCACCCGACCCTACTCGAAAGCCGGGTGGGGGTTGTCCGAGCGGCGGCGCGCCGAATCCCAAGACAAAGCCCAGTGAAGGCAAGCCGAAAACGACCGACAGTGATCCTTGCCAGAAGAAGAGCGCCAGTAGTTTGCGCAAAGACCCGGTGGACACCGCCTCCGGTCTGTTCATCCAAAGCGATACCGATCTCAGCGTTTCGGATGTGATGCCGGTGTTTGTTACACGCACGTACCGGCCGGACGATGCTGTCGTTCGGGCGTTCGGACTCGGTACGTCGCATCCTTTTGCGACTTACTTGCGATTTCTCGGCAATGACACCAATGCACAAACGGTCGCGATGGTGATGAGCGACGGTTCGGCCAAGACTTTTACCAACATCTCGGCCACGACGATAAAAATCTACGAATACACAGGTAACGATTCGCAACTCTACAAAGCGACCATCAAGTTTCTCAGGGGGAAGGAGTACGACGTATGGCGCTGGGTACTGCGTCGACGCGATGGTAGTCAGATGGAGTTCGACGCGGAGAACTTCGGGTATGGACTGACCCGCATTATCGATCGCTCCGGCAACTCCATTCAGTTTGTGTACAACAGCGGGCGCCTTACCCGCATCCTGACGCCCAGCGGGCGCTACATCGATTTCAGCTACGACACCTCAAACCGTATCTGGCGGGCGGAGGATATTTCGGGCCGCGTGGTCACGTACACCTACTCCACTGCCACCAGTCCCGGTAGCGGTTATCCTCCAGGGTACTTGTGGAAGGTCACCGATCCTGACAACAAGGTCGAGGAGTACACGTACGACAGCAATGGCCGCATGACCCAGATCAAGGACAAG
>JANXYG010000097.1 GCA_025350245.1 Betaproteobacteria bacterium | reverse complement strand
TGCAGATCGTCCTGGTCGTGGCGGCGGAAGTGCGATGGCGTGTACATGGCTCGATGATAGCCGGTGCCTGTGATGCTCGGGTGGAAGGCGCAGCGCAGCCTGGGGGTGGGAAACGAAGGGACTTCTGAAGCGAAGGGGCCCGCCCACAGGGTCCCCCGAGGACGGGGCGCCCCCTCGAGGGGGAAGGCGAAGCGCAGCGCAGCCTGGGGGTGGACGTCACCTCCCCACAGGGTCCCCCGAGGACGGGGCGCCCCCTCGAGGGGGAAGGCGAAGCGCAGCGCAGCCTGGGGGTGGACCACCAACTAGTCAGCCTGTTTGCGCAGGAATGCCGGAATGTCGAGCATCTCCACACCGGACTGCTTCATCGCTTCGACCGTGGCGTCGCGGTTGCGGCGCCGGATCACGGCCGGGGCGTCGAGAGCGCCGTAATCGGGTTCGAGGATCGGCACCGGTGTGGCATCGGTGCCGGTCTTGACCATCGTGAGCGGACGCGCCTGCTGGCGTCCGACCGGATTGCCGAGGCCGGTGGCGACCATGGTCACCCGTAGCGCGTCGCCAAGACCCTCGTCGATGACGGTTCCGACGATCACGGTCGCATCTTCGGCGGTGAAGCCCTTGATCGTGTTCATCACCTCGTGGACTTCCTTCATCTTGAGACTCATCGACGCGGTGATGTTGACCAGGACGCCACGCGCACCAGCCAGGTTCACGTCCTCGAGCAACGGACTCGCGACCGCCTGCTCCGCGGCTTCGACGGCGCGGCGCGGGCCCGATGCCATGGCCGACCCCATCATCGCCATGCCCATCTCGGACATCACCGTGCGTACGTCGGCGAAGTCGACATTGACCAGCCCCGGACACTTGATGACTTCGGCGATCCCGGCGACCGCGCCATGCAGCACCCCGTTGGCGGCCTTGAACGCATCGAGCATCGAGATGTCTTCACCCAGCACCGCCATCAGCTTCTCGTTCGGAATCACGATCAGTGAATCGACGTGGCGAGCGAGTTCCTCGAGGCCTTGCTGCGCGATCTTCTGGCGCTTGCCCTCGAAGGCGAACGGCTTGGTCACGACAGCCACGGTCAGGATGCCCAGCTCGCGAGCAACCTCGGCCACGACCGGTGCCGCGCCGGTGCCGGTGCCGCCCCCCATGCCTGCGGTCAGGAACAGCATGTCCGCGCCTTCGATCAACTCGACGATGCGCTCGCGGTCCTCGAGCGCGGCCTGGCGACCGACTTCCGGATTGGCGCCGGCGCCCAGTCCCTTGGTGACGCCGGGGCCCAGTTGCAGCAGCCGCGGCGAGCGGTTGCGCTTGAGCGCCTGAGCGTCGGTGTTGATGCAGATGAACTCCACCCCCTCGACCCCGTGATCGAGCATGTGGTCCACCGCGTTGCCGCCGCAGCCACCGACACCGATCACCTTGATGACCGCTTCCTGCGGTCCCGAATCCACGATCTCGAACATGCGCGACTCTCCTTTATGTTGTGACAATCCCGAAAACCTCGTTGCTCAGAAATTCACCTGGAACCACTGCTTCATGCGCTGCAGGACCTGCTGGATGTTGCCGGTGGAAAGCTTGACCGCCTCGCGGCGGCGTTGCTGTTCATGCGCCTCCATGAGCAAACCGATGCCGGTGGCGTAGCGCGGACTGAGCACCATCTGCGACAGCGGCCCGACGTAATGCGGCAGGCCCAGGCGAACCGGCATGTGGAACACCTCCTCACCCAGTTCGACCATGCCCTGCATGGCGGCGCTGCCGCCGGTGATGACCACGCCCGACGACAGCAGGTCTTCGTAGCCGCTGCGCCGCAGTTCCGCCTGCACCAGCGAGTACAGTTCCTCGACGCGCGGCTCGATCACCTCGGCCAGGGTCTGGCGCGACATCTGGCGGGTGCCGCGCTCACCCACGCCCGGAACCTCGATCATCTCGGTCGGGTTGGCGAGTTGCCTCAGGGCGCAGCCGTGAAGGCGCTTGATCTCCTCGGCATCCTTGGTCGGCGTGCGCAACGCCATGGCGATGTCGTTGGTGATCTGGTCGCCCGCGATCGGAATCACGGCCGTGTGCCGGATGGCGCCTTCGGTGAAAACGGCGATGTCGGTGGTGCCACCGCCGATGTCCACCAGCACCACGCCGAGATCCTTCTCGTCGTCGCTCAACACCGCCATGGCCGAGGCCAGCGGCTGCAGGATCAGGTCACGCACCTCGAGGCCGCAGCGGCGCACGCACTTGAGGATGTTCTGCGCCGCGGACACCGCGCCGGTCACGATATGCACCTTCACCTCGAGGCGCACGCCGCTCATGCCGATCGGTTCGCGCACGTCCTCTTGCCCGTCGATCACGAACTCCTGGTTGAGCACGTGCAGGATCTGTTGATCGGTCGGGATATTGACCGCCTTGGCGGTTTCGATCACCCGATCGACGTCCTGCTGCGACACCTCGCGATCCTTGATCGCATGCATGCCGTGCGAATTGAAGCTCTTGATGTGACTGCCGGCGATCCCGGTGTACACCTCGCGGATCTTGCAGTTGGCCAGCAGCTCGGCTTCCTCGAGCGTGCGCTGGATCGCGTTGACGGTGGACTCGATGTTGACGACCACGCCCTTCTTCATGCCGCGCGACGGCTGCTGCGCGGTGGCGATGACCTCGAAGGTGCCGGACGCCGGCTTCACCTCGGCGACGATGGCGACGATCTTCGAGGTACCGATATCGAGGCTGACGATCAGGTTCTTGGCATCCTTCCCCTTGGTTCCGAGCGTCATGCGTTTTTGTTCAGCGAGGTCCATGCACGTGTCTCCTTGTCAAACCTTGTTGTCGTTCGCGGCTCGCGGGTCGCGTCCGCGCACCGCGAAGCCGTTGGGATAGCGCAGATCCACCACTGTCGCCGCGTGCCGCGGCACCGCAGCGAACGCGCCCCAATTGGCGACGAATCGCGCCAGCCGCGGGGCGACCAGTTCGCGGCCGAGTTCGAGCGTGGTGCCATCATCCAGGCGCACGCGCCAGGCGCGACGGGCCGAGAGCGCGACTTCGGCAACGCCACGGCCGCTCGGCTCGAGTGCCCGGCGGAATTCGAGAAAATGATCGGTGACTTCATGCGTGCTATCTGGCGGACCGCTGAGCAACGGCAGCGCCTCGTCGCTTGCGGCCAAGAACAGTTCCCCGAACGTGTTCACCAGTCCGTCCTCGCCCCAGCGCGCCAGCGCCGCGTGTTCCTCGAACGTGACTTCGAGCCGGCCCGGCCATTGGCGACGAACGTTCACGCGGCGCACCCAGGGCAGCTTCTCGAATGCCGCGCGTGAGCTTTCGAGTTCGATGGTGAAGAAATTGCCGCGCAGCTCCCCACGCACCACCGCTTCGATCTGATTGCGGGTCACGTGCGACACGTCGCCGACCACCAGCACCTCGCGCACCGGAAACACCGGCAGGTGGATGACCAGGAGAACGGCGATCGCCGCCAGACCGGCCGCGGCGAGCGCGAACAGGGCATTGGCGAGCGAGCGCAGCGCCGCCGGTCTATCCCACATGCGCAAGCTCCAGGATGCGCAACACGAGTGCCTCGAAACCGATGCCGGCCACCTTCGCGGCCATCGGCACCAGACTGTGCCCGGTCATGCCGGGCGAGGTGTTCATCTCCAGCAGCGAGACCGAGCCATCGGCGCGGCGGATCAGGTCGGCACGGCCCCAACCCTCGCAGCCCAGTACCGCGGCGGCCCGCATCACCATCGAACGCAACTCGTTCTCCACCGCGCCGGGCAGCCCACTCGGACAGTGGTAGCGGGTGTCGTCGCTGAAATACTTGTTCTGGTAGTCGTAGTTGCCCTGCGGTGCCTCGATGCGAATCAATGGCAGCGCCTGGTCGCCGAGGAAGGCCGCGGTCAGTTCGTCGCCGGCGACGAACTCCTCGGCCAGCACGAACGAATCGAATCCGGCGGCGAGCGCGAATGCAGCGGGCAATTGCGCCGCCTCGGTCACCTTGGTCAGACCCAATGTCGATCCCTCGCGGGCCGGCTTCACGATCAATGGCAGGCCCAGCGTGGCGGCGATGTGGGGCCAGTCGCTGTCTGCGCCCAGCACTTCCCACCGCGGTGTCGGCAGGCCGCTCGCGACCCACACGAGCTTGGTGCGCACCTTGTCCATGCACAGCGCCGACGCCATGACACCGCTACCGGTGTAGGGGATGCCCATGAGTTCGAGCGCGCCCTGCACCGTGCCGTCTTCGCCATAGCGACCATGCAGGGCGATGAAGACCCGGTCGAAACCGTCGGCCGCAAGGGCGAAGATGGCGCGCTCGGCCGGATCGAATGCATGAGCGTCCACACCTTCGCGCCGCAGGGCGGCGAGCACGGCATTGCCCGAGAGCAGGGAGATCTCGCGCTCGGCCGAGCGCCCGCCGAGCAATACGGCAACCTTGCCGAATCCACCGGCGGTCATGACGCTTCTCCCAGGATCCGAACCTCGGTTTCGAGCAGCACACCGCGTTCGCGTTTCACGGTCGCGCGCACCTCCCGGATCAGGTTTTCGATGTCAGCCGCGCTGGCGGTGCCGGTGTTGACGATGAAGTTCGCGTGCTTCGGCGACACCATCGCGCCGCCGATGCCGTGACCTTTGAGTCCGCAGTCCTGGATCAGGCGCGCGGCATAGTCGCCAGGGGGATTGCGGAACACCGATCCGGCGTTGGGCTGACCGAGCGGCTGGGTGGCGATGCGGCGCGCGAGAAACTCGCGAATCCGACGGCGCGAGGCGGCGCCGTCGCCGTGCGGGAAACGGAACCACGCCCCGGCGAACCACTCGGTCGGCGTACCAGGCCCGGCGGCAGCGACTGTCAGTTCGCAATGACGGTAGCCGATCACATAGTCGGAGGGCAGGCGCACGCGCGTGTTGCCCACGCGATCGACGGTGAGTACCTTCTCGACTCGCTCCCACGTTTCAGCGCCGTAGCACCCGGCGTTCATCGCGAGGGCGCCGCCGACCGTACCCGGGATCCCGGCAAGAAATTCCGCGCCCTCGAACTGATGCGTCGCGGCGAATCGCGAGACTTTCGGACTCGCAACGCCGGCTTCCGCGAACACCAGGCCGTCGGCGGTGATCACGATGGCATCCAGCGCCGCATGGGTGAAGACGATGGTGCCGCGAACTCCGCCTTCGCGTACCAGCAGGTTGCTGCCGAGCCCGACGAGCCAGATCGGTTCCAGCGCCGGCACGCGTGCGAGAAAGACGCACAGGTCGTCCAGATCCAAGGGTCGGTAGGCACGGTCGACCGGACCACCGACGCGCCAGCTGGTGTGTCGCCGCATCGGCTCGTGCCGGCGCAGTTCTCCCTGTGGGACGAGAACGCCGACGTTCGGAAGCTCAGTCATGTTCATTCGTCACCGGCCGCGCGCCGCCTCCGCGTCGCCGCGCCTGCAACCTCGAGGACTTCATCCGCGTTCCGCCGAGCCGCGTGCATCATGCCGCCGCCACGCCGTGGGGCACACACAGCAACGGCGGCACCTGACCGATGGAGCCGGCGCCCATCGTCACCACCACGTCGCCGGACTGCGCATGCTCGAGAATCGCCGCCGGCAGATCCTTCCAGTTCTCGACGAACACCGGCTCGACCCGGCCGTGCACGCGCACGGCGCGTGCGAGTGACCGACTGTCGGCCGCCACGATCGGCGCTTCGCCGGCGGCGTAGACCTCGGTCAACAGGAGCACGTCGACGGTCGACAACACCTTGACGAAATCCTCGAACACGTCGCGGGTCCGGGTGAAGCGATGCGGCTGGAACACCAGCATCAGCCGCCGACCGGGAAAGGCGCCGCGCGCCGCCGCCAGGGTCGCCGCCATCTCGACCGGGTGGTGCCCGTAGTCATCGACCAGCGCGAAACTGCCTCCGCCCGGCAGACCGATGTCGCCATAGCGCTGGAAGCGACGGCCCACGCCGCTGAATCCCGCCAGAGCGCGCAGGATCGCGGCGTCCGACGCCCCCACTTCCATGCCGACGGCAATCGCGGCGAGCGCATTGAGCACGTTGTGCACACCGGGAAAATTGAGGACGACCTCAAGTTCGCGCGCCGGGGTGCCGTTGGCGGCGCGCTGAACCCGAAACCGCATGCGCCCGTCGTCGTGCACCAGGTCGACCGCGCGCACCTGGGCATCCGCCGACAGGCCGTACGTGGTGATCGGTTTGGTGACGAACGGGATGATGCTGCGCACGTTGGCGTCGTCGACGCACAGAACCGCCATGCCATAGAACGGCAGCCGCTGCACGAAATCGGCGAATGCCTGCCGCAGCCGGGCGAAGTCGTGGCCGTACGTCTCCATGTGGTCGGCGTCGATGTTGGTGACCACCGCCAGCACCGGCTGCAGGTACAGGAACGAGGCGTCGGATTCGTCGGCCTCCACCACGATGAACTCGCCGCCGCCGAGCTTCGCATGGGAGCCGGCCGCCTCAAGCCGGCCGCCGATCACGAACGTGGGATCCATGCCGGCCTCGGCGAGTACGCTCGCGACCAGGCTCGTGGTCGTGGTCTTGCCGTGGGTGCCGGCAACGGCGATGCCCTGCCGCAGTCGCATCAGTTCGGCCAGCATCAGCGCCCTGGGCACCACCGGAACCCGGCGGGCCCGCGCCGCCGCGACTTCGACGTTGTCGGATTTGACCGCGCTCGAGATCACCACCGCATCGGCGCCTTGCAGGTGCGCGGCGTCGTGCCCGATCCCGACCGTTGCGCCAAGCCGCCGCAGGCGCTGCGTCACCGGCCCGTCGGACAGATCCGACCCGCTCACCTGGTAACCCAGGTTGAGCAGAACCTCGGCGATGCCGCTCATGCCGGCACCACCGATGCCCACGAAGTGCACGTGCTTGACCTTGTGCTTCATGCCGCTGCGGCCTCCCTGCATGCGTCAGCAACGACCCGGGTCGCTGCCGGCTTCGCCAGCGCGCGCGCGCGTTTCGCCATGTCGAGCAGATGTTCGCGCGTTAAGGCGCCGATCATGGCGGCGAGTCGCTGGGTGTCGAGCTCGTTCTGCGGCAGCAGGACCCCGGCGCCGGCATCGGCGAGAAAGCGCGCGTTCACGGTCTGGTGATCGTCAACCGCATGCGGAAACGGCACCAGGATCGAGGCCACGCCGGCCGCGGCGAGCTCGGCCACCGTCAGGGCACCAGCGCGGCAGATGACGAAATCGGCGTCGCCGAGTGCCGCCGCCATGTCGTCGATGAAGGCGACGCAATCCGCCTCGACGCCGGCCGCGCGATAGTTCGCTTGCAGCGCCTCGATCTGCTTTGCACCCGACTGGTGCCGCACCTGCGGCCGCGCAGCGGGCGCGAAGGTCCCGAGGGTGCGCGGCACGACATCGTTGAGGACGCGGGCACCGAGACTGCCACCGACGACCAGCAGGCGCAGCCGGCCGATGCGCCCGGCGAAACGCGCGGCCGGTTCGGGCAGCGCCGCGATCTCGGCGCGCACCGGATTGCCGGTCCAGGTTGCCTTGCGCAATGCGTCGGGAAATCCCGCGAGCCGACGATCGGCGATCTGCGCCAGGACCTTGTTGGCGAGACCGGCCACCGCGTTCTGCTCGTGCAACACCAGCGGCCGGCGCAGGAATGCCGCCATCAACCCGCCGGGAAACGAAATGTAGCCGCCCATGCCCAGCACCACGTCGGGCCTGACCTGGAAGATGACGCAAGCGCACTGCCACAAGGCGATCAGCAGATTCACCGGCAACAGCGCCTTGCGCAGCAGGCCCTTGCCGCGCAGACCGGTGAAGCGGATGAACCGGATCGGGAATTGGTGCCGCGGCACCAGATCGGCTTCCATGCCCAGACGCGATCCGAGCCAGACGACACGCCAGCCGCGGGCGCGCAGATGCTCCGCCACCGCCAGCGCCGGAAAGACGTGTCCGCCGGTACCCCCAGCCATGACGAGGATGGTGCGGACCTCGGGCGGTATTGGCGTTTCCGCGCTCATCCGGTTCTTCCTTGCATCAATTCCCGGTTCTCCGCGTCGACCCGCAACAGGATCGCCAGTGCGACCACATTGGCCACCAGACCGCTGCCACCGAACGACAGCAACGGCAAGGTCAGCCCCTTGGTGGGCAGCACCCCCATGTTGACGCCGATGTTGATCAGCGCCTGCGCGCCGATCCACAGGCCGATCCCCTGCGCCACCAGGGCCGGGTAGTAGCGCTCCAGCTTCGCCGCCCGGCCGCCGATCGAGAACGCACGCGCGACCAGCCATGTGAACAGGGCGAGCACCACGATGACACCGGCGAACCCGAGTTCCTCGGCGATCACCGCGAGCAGAAAATCGGTGTGCGCTTCGGGCAGATAGAAAAGCTTCTCGACACTGGCCCCGAGTCCGACGCCAAGCCATTCGCCGCGGCCGAATGCGATCAGTGCGTGCGACAGCTGGTAGCCCTTGCCAAACGGCTCCGACCACGGATCGAGAAAACCCGTGACGCGCTGCAGGCGGTAGGGCGAGGTCCAGATCAGCACGAGGAATCCGCCAACCAGCAGCACGATGAGCGCGGCGAACAGCCGCCAGTTCATGCCGCCCAGGAACAGAATACCCATCGCGATCACCGTGATCACGGCGAAGGCGCCGAAATCCGGCTCCTGCAGCAGCAGCGTCCCGATGAACAGCATCACAGCCAGCATCGGCATGAAACCGCGCCGCAGGCTGCCCATGAACGCCGCCTTGCGCACGGTGTAGTCGGCGGCGTAGAGCACCGCGCACAGTTTCACCAGCTCGGAAGGCTGGACGCCGAACCCCGGCACCCGCAGCCAGCGCTGGCTGCCGTTGACTTCGCGGCCGACGCCCGGAATGAGCACGATCACCAGCAGCGCCACGCTGCCCATGAACAGCCACGGCGCCAGCGTCTGCCACAGTCGCAAGGGCACCTGGAACGCGATCGCACCGGCGAGCACACTCAGCAGCAGGAAGCCACCGTGGCGCAGCAGGTAATAGTAGGCATGGAACCCGGTCTGCCGGCCGGCCTCGGCAATCGCGATCGAGGCCGAGTAGACCATCACCAGCCCGAGTCCAAGCAGCAGCACGCCGGCCCAGAGCAGGGATTCGTCGATGGCCGCGATGCGCGGCGCCGGACGCTTCAGCGCGGCGTAGAGCATGCTTGGGGCTGCTGCAGCAGGGCGACGGCGGTGCGGAACGCGGCGGCTCGATGGCGGTAGTCGCGGAACATGTCGAAGCTCGCGCAGGCCGGTGACAACAGCACCGCGTCACCGGGCTCTGACACATCGAACGCGAGCCGCACCGCGGCGTCCATGTCGGTGGCGCGAATCAGCCCGACGCCGGTCGGTTCGAGCGCGGCGGCGATCCGGTCGCGATCGCGACCGATCAGGACCACCGCCCGCGCGTGCCGGGCGGCGACCGCCGCCAGGGGAGCGAAGTCCTGGCCCTTGGCGTCGCCACCGGCGATCAGCACGACCTTCTCGCGCATGCCGGTGAGCGCGGCGACGGTGGCCCCGACATTGGTGCCCTTCGAGTCATCGTAGAATTTTCGGCCGGCGATCTCCGCACACAGTTGAACGCGGTGCGCGAGACCATCGAACGCAGCCAACGCGTTGGCCAGCGGCTCATACGGCAAGCCGATCGCCCGGCACAGGGCAAGCGCGGCGAGCGCATTGCCCGCATTGTGAAGTCCGGCCATGCGCAGCGCCGATACCGGCAGGATCTTGTGCGCCCCGTCCGCGAGCCAGTCGCCGCCATTTCGCATCAGGCCCCAGACCCGGTCACCGCCCGGCATGCCCAGACCGAACGACCACACCGGCGTACCGGCGCGCGCCATGCGCTTGGACAGCGGATCATCGCGATTGACGATCTGCACCCCGGCGCCTTCGAAGATGCGGGCCTTCGCGGCGGCGTACGCCTGCATCGTGCCGTGGCGATCCAGATGATCCTCGGTCAGGTTCAGGACCACCGCGGCGTCGGGCCGCAGATTGGCGGTGGTCTCGAGCTGAAAGCTCGACAGTTCGAGCACGATCACCGCGGGCCAGGGTTGGCGGCCGCGCTCGATCGCGAGCAGGGCGTCGAGTACCGGCAGGCCGATGTTGCCTGCCACCAGCGTTTCGAGTCCGGCGCCGCGGCACATGGCGCCGGTCATCTCGGTCACGGTGCTCTTGCCGTTCGAACCGGTGATCGCGAGCAGACGCGGCCGCGTTGCACCGCGCGACACCACCAGGCGGTCGAGGGCGCGTGCAAAGAGCTCAATGTCGCCGATGACTTCGACGCCGCGATGCAATGCCTGCTGCACCAGCGGTTCCTGCAGCGGCACGCCGGGACTGATGGCGACCAGGCCGATGCCGTCGAAGCTCGCCGCGCGGAACGGCCCGGTATCGATGCGGACACCGGGCACCGCTGCGCGCGCGGCATCGAGCGCAGGCGGGGCGGCGCGCGAATCGGCGATGCGCACTTGCGCGCCGGATGCCGCGAGCCAGCGCGCCATCGACAGTCCGGTCGCGCCCAGCCCGAGCACCAGCGCCGATCGAGGGGTCGTCGTCATCGCAGCTTGAGCGTAGACAGGCCGACCAGCACCAGCATCATGGTGATGATCCAGAAACGCACCACCACCTGGGTCTCCTTCCACCCTTTCAGCTCGTAGTGGTGATGCAGGGGCGCCATGCGGAAGATGCGGCGGCCGGTGAGCTTGAACGACGCGACCTGCAACATCACCGACAGCGTCTCCATCACGAATACGCCACCCATGATGAACAGCACGATCTCCTGACGAACGATGACCGCGATGGTGCCGAGCGCGGCACCGAGCGCGAGCGCGCCGACGTCACCCATGAACACCTCAGCGGGATAGGCGTTGAACCACAGGAACGCCAGTCCGGCGCCGGCCATCGCGGCACACACCACCGTGAGCTCCCCGGCACCCGGGATGTGCGGGAAGGCGAGATAGCGCGCGAACACCGCGTTACCCGCCACGTAGGCAAAAATGCCCAGTGCGCTGCCGACCATCACCGTGGGCATGATGGCGAGCCCGTCGAGACCGTCGGTGAGATTGACCGCGTTCGAGGTGCCCACGATCACGAAATAGGTCAGGCCGATGAAACCGAACACGCCCAGCGGATAGTTGACGAACTTGAAGAACGGCACGATCAACTGGGTCTCGGACGGCAAGGTCGCCGAGAAGGCAAGATAGAGTGCCGCCGACAGGCCGATCACCGACTGCCAGAAGTATTTCCAGCGCCCCGGCAGGCCCTTGGGATTGCGGTCGACCACCTTGCGATAGTCATCGACCCAGCCGATCACCCCGTGACCGAACGTCACGATCAGCACCACCCAGACCAGGCGGTTGCTCAAATCGGCCCACAGCAGGATCGCCACGGCCATCGCCACCAGGATGAGCGCGCCACCCATGGTGGGCGTGCCGGCTTTCACCAGGTGGGTCTGCGGCCCGTCGTCGCGCACCGCCTGCCCGATCTTGTAGGCAGTGAGCCTGCGGATCATCGCCGGCCCAACCACGAACGAAATCAGGAGCGCGGTCAGTGTCGCCAGCACCGCGCGCAGCGTGATGTAGTTGAACACGTTGAACGCGCGCACGTCCTGCGCCAGCCAGTTCGCGAGCAAGAGCAGCATCAGTGCGCGCTCCCGGTGCCGGCCATGTCGGTGGCGAGACTGGCCACGACCCGCTCCATGCGCATGAAACGCGAACCTTTGACCAGCACCGTGGTGGTGGCGTCGCAGGTGGCGGCAAGCGCGACCGAAAGCGCCTCCACATCGGCGAAGTGCGCCCCACCAGCGCCGAACGCCGCGACCGCCGCGGCGCTGTCGGGGCCGAGCGCGAACAGGGCGTCGATGCCCTGCTCCCTGGCGAACGCGCCGACCTCGGCATGCAAGGCGGCAGCCGCGGGCCCGAGCTCGCCCATGTCGCCCATCACGAACACCCGCCGGCCCTCGATGCCCGACAGCCAGGCAATCGCGGCTCGCATCGAATCCGGATTGGCGTTGTAGGTATCGTCGATGACGCGGGCGCCGGCGGGCCCGGCGCGGCGTTCGAGACGTCCGGACACCCCCCGATAGCGGGTGAGTCCCGCGGCGATCGCGTTGATGCCCATCCCCATCGCATGGGCCACGGCAATGGCGCACAGCGCATTGCGCCCATTGTGAACGCCCGGCACCCGCAACCGGACCACACCGCTGCCCGCAGGTGTGAGAAAAGTGAGGAGACTGCCCTCGTCACCGAGTTCGCAGCGGCCGCGGATCGTGGCCGTGCCGTCGAGCGCGAATTCGACCCGGGTGTGCGCCGCCGCCAACCCGCGCCAGCAATCGGCGAAGGCGTCGTCGGCGTTGATCACCGCGATGCCGTCGGCCGCCAGGCCGGCGAAGATCTCCCCCTTGGCGCGGGCGATGTTCTCGCGTGATCCGAGTTCGCCGATATGGGCGGTGCCGGCGTTGCCGATCGCGGCCACGCCGGGTCGTGCGAGGCGGGTGAGATAGTCGATCTCGCCGAGATGATTCATGCCCATCTCGATGACCGCGAACCGATGCGCGGCCGTCAGTCGCAGCAGGGTCAGCGGAACGCCGATGTCGTTATTGAGATTGCCTTCGGTGGCGAGCACGGCGGCGTCGCCGGCGTGGGCCCGAAGTATCGAGGCCAGCATCTCCTTGATCGTGGTCTTGCCATTGCTGCCGGTGATCGCGGCCACGGCGAGCGCGTGGCGCCCACGCCACCAGCCAGCCAACTGCCCGAGTGCCTTGCGCGTATCGGGGGCGACCAGCATCGATGCGTCGGCCCGGCGTACGGTTGCCGGATCGCTGACCATGACGGCGGCGGCACCCGCCGCGAGCGCCTGATCGGCAAACGCCTGTCCGTCGAAGCGTTCGCCGGCGAGCGCCACGAACAGATCGCCGGGCCGGATCGTGCGACTGTCGGTGGTGACGCGGCTCACCTGGGCGTCCGGCCCCCGACGCTGCGCGATCACGGCAGTGGCGGCGTCGGTCAGCCTAAACATGGGCAAGCACTCCACGCGCGACCGCCACGTCGCTGAACGGCAGTTTCGCGCCCGCGATCTCCTGCCAGGTTTCATGGCCCTTGCCGGCAATCAGCACGATATCGCCGACGCCGGCACCATCGATGGCGGCGGCAATGGCGAGCCCGCGTTCGGGTTCCACCCATACCGCGCCGGTCGCGCCGGCCACGATCTGGTCGATGATCGCCATCGACGATTCGCCGCGCGGGTTGTCGCTGGTGACGATGACGAGATCGGCAAGACGGGTCGCGACCTCGCCCATCAGGGGGCGCTTGCCCGGATCGCGATCACCACCGCAGCCGAAAACGCAGACCAGCTGCCCGCCACCATCCGCGGTGATCAGGTCGCGCAACGTAGTGAGGACTTTTTCGAGCGCGTCGGGCGTGTGCGCGTAGTCCACCACGACCAGGGGCTTGCCCGGCTGCCGGATCATCTCCAGCCGCCCCGCGACCGGCTCGATCTGCCCCAACGCCGTCACCGCATCGGCGAAGTCGGCGCCCGCAGTCATCACCACCCCCAGCACGCCCAGCAGATTGCTGACATTGAAGCCGCCGACCAGCCGGCTCTCCAGCCGGGCGCGACCCCATGGCGTGCGCAACTCGACAGTCAGCCCGTCGCGCGCGAGCGCCACATCGTGGGCGGCGACATCGCCGTGGCCGATGCCGTAACCGATCACCCGCGTGCGGGCGCGATCCACGCCCAGCGCGAGTTGGCGGCCGAATGCATCGTCGAGATTGATGACCGCGTTCACCAGGCCCGGCCAATGGAACAGCGCGGCCTTGGCGGCGCCGTAGCGCCCCATGTCGCCGTGATAGTCGAGATGATCGCGCGTCAGATTGGTGAACAGCGCGGTGTCGAAGCGGGTCCCGTTGATGCGCCCCTGGTCGAGCGCATGCGAGGAGACTTCCATCGCGACCGCCTGCGCGCCGCGGGCACGGCAGCGTCGCAACTGGGACTGCAAGGCAACCGCATCGGGCGTGGTGTGGGTGGTGCTTTCCAACGCGCCGGGAAAGCCGTTGCCAAGCGTGCCGATGACGGCGGCCGGACGCCCGCATCGGCCCAGCGCCTGCGCGATCCAGTGGCTGCACGAGGTCTTGCCATTGGTGCCGGTCACGCCGGCCATCCACAGTTCGCGTGACGCATTCCCATAGACATGCGCCGCGATGACGCCGGTCTGTGCGCGCAGATCTTCGATGCCAAGATTGGGCCGTTGCCAGCCGGCGTTCCAGTGAAAGCCGCGCGCCTCCCACAACACCGCGCTGGCGCCGCGCTCGATCGCTTCGGCGATGTGTCGGCGGCCGTCGCTGCGTTCACCCGGGCAGGCAACGAACACGTCGCCCTCCAGCACGCGCCGGCTGTCGGTCGCGAGCGATCGCACCGCAATGCCGAGCGAGCCGAGACGTGCCGGATCGAACGCCGCGCCCGTCATACGTCCTCCCGGGGAACCTGGCCATCGTCGCTGCCGCGCCCCTTGCGGCCGACCGGCAGGTCGGACTTGATCGACAGCATGCGCAGCGCGCCCGACATGACGGTGGAGAACACCGGCGCCGCGACCTCGCCACCGTAGTACTGACCGGCACTGGGCTCGTCGATCAGCACAGCGACCAGCAGCCGCGGGTCGCTCGCGGGCGCGAAGCCGACGAACGAGGCGATGTACCGGTCGCTCGAATACTGGCCGTTGATCAGCTTGCGCGCGGTACCGGTCTTGCCGGCCGTGCTGTAGCCATCGATTGCCGCCTTCTTCGCGGTGCCCCCGGGTTCGGTGACCAGTTGCAGCATGTCGCGCAGGGTGGCGGCGGTCTGCCTCGATATGACCGGCGTCCCGGTGGGCGGACCGTCGCGGCGGATCATGGACAATGGCAGCAACTGCCCGTCGTTGCAGAAAATGGTGTAGGCGCGCGACAACTGCATCAGGCTGACCGAGATGCCGTGCCCGAAGCTCATGGTCGCCTGCTCGATCGGACGCCACTTGTGATAGTCGCGCAGCCGGCCGCCGGCCTCGCCCGGAAAGCCCGAATGCGGATCGGTCCCGAAGCCGGACGCCGAGAACATTGCCCACAGCCGCTGGGGTGGCATCGCGAGCGCCATGCGCGCGGTGCCCACGTTCGACGATTTCTGGATCACCTGCGATACCGTCAGGTTGCCGTTGGCGTGCGAATCCCTGATGGTCTTGGAACCGATGGTGAGCATGCCACCGGCCGTGGGGATGATCGTTTGCGGCGAGACCATGCCGCTTTCGATCGCCGCCGCGACGGTGAAGGGCTTCATGGTCGAACCCGGCTCGAACAGATCGACGATCGCACGATTGCGGCCGCGAACGGCGTTGTAACCCGATCGGTTATTGGGGTTGTAGGTGGGCAGGTTGGCGAGTGCGAGCACTTCGCCCGTCTTCACGTCGAGTACCACGATGCCACCGGCCTTGGCCTGATGCTGCTCCATCGCGTTCTTCAGTTCCCGATAGGCGAGGTACTGAAGGTTGAGATCGATGGAAAGGGCCAGGTCATGGCCCTGCTGCGGCGCGCGGATGCTGGCGACGTCCTCGACCACATGCCCGAGGCGATCGCGAATCACGCGGCGGCTGCCGGGGCGCCCGGCGAGCTGATCCTGCAAAGCGAGCTCCAGCCCCTCCTGGCCCTTGTCGTCCACGTCGGTGAAGCCGACGACATGCGCCAGCGTTTCGCCCGCGGGGTAATAGCGCCGGTATTCGCGACGCAGGAACACGCCGGGCAGATCCATCTGCACCACCAACGCCGCCCGGCTGGGTGGCAGCTGGCGCTTCAGGTAGGTGAAATCGCGCGTGTGATCGGCCAGTCGCCTGGCCAGCTCGAGCGGTTCGATCTCGAGAATGGCGGCCAGCTGCCGCTGCTGTTCGGCGCTGAGCTGGGCGTCGGCCGGCACCGCCCACACCGACTCGACCGGGGTCGAGATGGCCAGGGGCTCGCCGTGGCGATCGGTGATCATGCCGCGATGGGCACTGATCTCGAGCGTCCTGCCGTAGCGGGATTCGCCCTTCGCCTGCAGGAAGTCATGATGCAACCCCTGGAGGTAGAAGGCGCGGCCGCCGAGCGCGGCGAACGCCGCGACCAGCAGCAGCAGCACGAAGCGGGTGCGCCATTGCGGCAATCGCAGCGACAGTTGCGGATGAGCGGCCGGATTCATCGCGCGGTTGGCGGCACGTTGCCGACGAGCCGGAGGATCCTGGTCCGCGCCGCCGGCGGCAGGTGCATCTGCAGCCGCTGGGTCGCGATCTTTTCCACCCGGGAGTGCTGCGCCCAGGTGCTCTGTTCGAGCTGGAGCTGGTCCCATTCGACATCGAGCAGCCGCGCGGCGGCCTGCTCCTGCTCGAGCGCGACGAACAGCTTGCGTGCCTCGTGCTGCGATGTGACCGCGGCCAGCGCGCACACCATGGCGATGGCAATCAGCATGAGGTTGAGCCGGATCACAATTGTTCCACCGTGCGCAGGATCGCGCTGCGCGCACGCGGATTGGCGGCGATCTCGGTGGCGCTGGCGCGCACCGGTTTGCCGATCAGGCGCATGCGCGGCGGCGGAATGTCCGCCGCGCGGATCGGCAGTCGCTGCGGCAGCGATGGCGAGGACGCGGCTGCGCGCATCGCGCGCTTCACGATGCGATCCTCCAGAGAATGAAAGCTGATCACCACGAGCCGCCCTCCCGACACCAGCCGCGCCATGCAGGCGGGCAGTGCTAACGCCAGTTCCTCAAGCTCCTGATTGACGTGAATCCGTAGAGCCTGAAAGGTACGCGTCGCCGGGTCCTGGCCTGGCTCACGCGTGCGGACGGCCGTTGCCACGAGTGCGGCAAGTTGCCGGGTCGTTGCGACCGGCTCTCGGGCCCGAGCCGCAACAAGCGTTCTTGCAATCTGTTTAGCAAACCGTTCTTCGCCATAGGTACGGATCACCTCCCCGATGTCGTTTTCCGCCGCACGCGCGAGCCACTGGGCAGCACTCTCGCCGCGGGTCGGATCCATGCGCATGTCGAGCGGCCCATCACGTCTGAAGCTGAACCCGCGGTGCGCGTCGTCGATCTGCGGCGAAGACACCCCCAGGTCGAGCAGTACCCCGTCGACGCCGGCGATGCCCGCCCGGTCGAGCAGCGTCGCGAAGGCGCTGAAGCGCTCATGTGCCCACGTGAACCGGGGATCGTTCATGGCCTGCGCGACCACGATCGCTTCCGGATCGCGGTCGATGGCCAGCAGGCGACCCGCGGGTCCGAGTTGCTCGAGGACCCGGCGCGAGTGGCCACCACGGCCGAAGGTGGCATCCACATAGGTGCCGCCCGGCCGGACATGGAGTGCCGCCACCGCCTCGGCCGCCAGTACCGTGGTGTGGGCTGCGGCGCGTTCGGCGCCCGGTTCGAGGCTCACAGCGCAAAGTTCTCCATCCCCGGCGGCAGCGAATCGATGTGCTCGGGCATCCGCGCCAGTTCCGCCTCCCAGCGCTCGGTGCTCCACAGCTCGAAGTGGCTGCCCTGCCCCAGCAGCATGACGTCGCGGTCGATGCCGGCGTGCTTGCGCAGTTCCGGCGAGACCAGCACCCGACCGCTGGCGTCGAGCGCGAGATCTTCGGCAAAACCTACCAGAAGACGTTTCCACAGGCTGGCCTGCGGATCGAAGCTGGAGAACCCCATGATGCGGGCGCGGATCGGCTCCCAGGCGGGCGCCGGATAGAGCAGAAGGCACCGATGCGGGTGTGCTGTGAGTACCAGCTTACCTAGAGACTCGCCCTGCAGGCTGTCACGGTGGCGCGTTGGCACCGCCAAACGGCCTTTTGCGTCGAGACTGAGGTGAGCTGCGCCTTGAAACACCGGGTGTTCCTCTTTGTTGGTCAGGATTTTCCATAAAATCCCACTTTAACCAACATTTTCCCACTCTATTGCAGACTCATGCCGAGGTCAAGGCTTCGTCGAGAGCTTTTTCCAGTCTGCACAGGGACTTACAGATCCCAGTTAATGCGGCACCACAAAACCTGTTTCTTATTTTTTATTAGATATTTACGTTTATTTCATGATGTATTTTATTAGGAACAGCCGGGGATTCCCGCGGGCGAACGCGGTGAGAGTATTTCTATGGGGCGAGCGGACGCGCGGCCGCAGCAAGCGGGCGCGCGCAGCGAACGGGACGGCCACGTCGAGGATCCCGGGGTTCGGGATCTGGCCGAAGAAGTGCGAAGCCGGCCTGTAAGCCGGGTTCTGTCGAAGCTTGCGCTTCGCGACAGTCATTCCTCTGGGACTGCGGTTACCCGCAGCCTCAAGCAACCTACCCGGGAGCAGCGCGGGCCACGCTATCGCTCCCCTATTTGGTCTTGCACCGGATGGGGTTTGCCATGCCGTCCGTGTTGCCACGTCCGCGGTGGGCTCTTACCCGCGACACGATACGTTGCGCCGCCCCCGCGATGCTGCCGCGAGACACCGTTTCACCCTTGCCTGATCCCTTTCGGGCCATCGGCGGTCTGCTCTCTGTTGCACTTTCCGTCGCCTCACGGCGCCCGGCCGTTAGCCGGCATCCTGCCCTGCGGTGCCCGGACTTTCCTCCCCGCACGCGAGGTGCGCAGCGACTGTCCGGCCGACTTCGCCCCCGGATTATCCGCGCACGGCGGGCGATACGCGAATCCATCACCGCCGGGCACGCCCGGAGCGCGGTGATGGATGCAGGCTATACTCGCTTCCTGTTCGCCATTTTCCATAGACATGAACCCACCCTGATGCTCGCCACTGCCGAACACCCTGCGCCCGAATCCTTCCGCCGCGATGCAAGAGTGATCAGCGTGGTCGGATTCGCGCACGGAACCTCGCATTTCTTCCACCTCGCCCTCGCGCCGCTGTTTCCCTGGCTCAAGGCGGCGTTCGAGCTCAGCTACGCCGAGCTCGGACTGCTGGTATCGGTATTCTTCGTCGTCTCGGGCATCGGCCAGGCACTCGCCGGCTTCGTTGTCGATCGCCGCGGCGCCTATCCCGTTCTGCTCACCGGCGTGAGTCTGCTGGCGATATCCGCGCTGGTGCTCGCAAGCGCAAACAGCTATGCCACGCTCATCTGCGGCGCTGCGATCGCCGGGCTGGGTAACAGCGTGTTCCATCCGGCTGATTTCACGCTCCTCAATCGCCACGTCAGCGCGCCACGACTGGCGCACGCCTTCAGCGCCCACGGCATCGCGGGAACGCTGGGCTGGGCTACCGCCCCCGTGTTCATGGCCGGCATAGCGTCCGTGGCGGGTTGGCGCGCGGCGTTGATCGGCGCATCGATGGTGGCCATCGCCGCGCTTTGCACGCTGGTCCTGAACCGCGATCGCTTGAACGATGCCAGTGGCAGGGGGCGCGCGGCCGATGCTCCCGGCGCGCCGGCGCAGACGCTTCAGTTCCTGCGAGTGCCGGCGGTGTGGATGTGCTTCAGCTTCTTCCTCATCAGTGCGATGTTCCTGGGTGCCGTACAGAACTTCGCGCCGGCCGCACTGGTGGAGATGTACGACATCCCGTTCGCGCTGGCGACCTCGTTCATCACCTTCTACATGCTGGCCAATACCGGCGGCCAGGTCGTCGGTGGCTTTCTCGCCGCCCGCACAGTCCATCACGAACGGGTCATCGCCGCGGCGTTCATCGCGGCAGCGGTGATGTCGCTCTGGATGGCGAGCGGCGAGGTGCCCCGATTCGGACTCATGCTACCGATTGCCGTGATGGGGTTCGCGGCCGGTATCGCGGGCCCCTCGCGTGATCTGATGGTGCGGGCGGCGGCCCCCCGCAACGCCACGGGCCGCGTCTACGGTGTGGTGTATTCGGGGCTCGACACCGGCCTCGCGGTGGCGCCGCTGTTGTTCGGCGCCGTCATGGATGCGCATCGACCGGCATGGCTGTTCGCCGGTGTCGCTGCGCTACAGCTGCTGGCGCTGGGCACGGCCATCGGCGTGGGAGCCCGCGCGCAAGACCAGCGCCGCGCGGCTGCCTGACCAGGAACCTACGATGGCCACTTCCGCCAACACCACCAGCATGGCGCTGTTCTGCGACTTCGAGAATGTCGCCCTCGGCGTTCGCGACGCCAAATACGACAAGTTCGACATCAAGCAGATTCTCGAACGGCTGCTGCTCAAGGGCAGCATCGTCGTCAAGAAGGCCTACTGCGACTGGGATCGCTACAAGAGCTTCAAGGCGCCGATGCACGAAGCCTCGTTCGAACTGATCGAGATTCCGCACGTACGCCAGTCGGGCAAGAATTCCGCCGACATCCGCATGGTCGTCGATGCGCTCGACCTGTGCTACACCAAGGCGCACGTCGGCACCTTCGTGCTCATCACCGGCGACTCCGATTTCTCGCCGCTGGTGTCGAAACTGCGCGAGAACAACAAGATCGTCATCGGCGTGGGCGTCAAGAACTCGACCTCGGATCTGCTCATCGCCAACTGCGACGAGTTCATCTATTACGACGACCTGGTGCGCGAACGGCCGCAGAAGAAAGCCGCGGCCGCGCGCCGCAAGCCGGCCGCGAAGACTCCCCCCAGGGCCAGCGTCGATACCGACGTGCCGGCATCGGCCACCAGCGCCGCGGCTGACGCCAATCACACCGCCGCGACCGAAGCCGACACCGCCGGGACCGCCGACGCCATCGTCAAGACCGAAGACGAGAAACGCCAGGAAGCGCTCGACCTGATCATGGAAACGATCGAGGCGCTATTCGCCGAAAGCAGCGCCGACGACAAGATCTGGGGGTCGATGGTGAAGCAGACGCTCAAGCGCCGGCGCCCTGGTTTCAACGAGAGCTACTACGGGTTCGCCTCGTTCGGCAAGCTGCTCGACGAAGCCGAGGCACGCCATCTGCTGGAGCTCGAACACGACGAGAAGTCGGGCGGCGTGATCATCAAGGGCTTCAACCCCGACTGGTAGTTCGCCGCGGTGGCCCCGTCCCGCACGGCACACCGCGCATGCCAGCACCACAGGGTCCCCCGAGGATGCTGCGCCCCCTTGAGGGGGAAGGCGAAGCGCAGCGCAGCCTGGGGGTGGGCATCAACTCTTGTCAGGGCGCCGGTTCGAGTGCCCAGCCGATGCTTTCGCCGGCGCGAAGCGGCACCAGCGTGTGCGCGCCATAAGGAATCTCATCCGGCACCAGCCACGCCTCGCGTCGCAACGTGATGCTCGTGTCGTTGCGCGGCAGCCGATAGAAGTCGGGGCCATGGAAACTCGCGAAACCCTCCAGCCGGTCCAGAGCACCCGCCCCGTCAAAGGCCTCGGCGTAGAGTTCGATGCCGGCGTGTGCGGTGTAACAACCGGCGCAGCCGCACGCGATCTCCTTGGTATGCCGGGCATGCGGCGCGCTGTCGGTGCCGAGAAAGAACTTGGGGTTGCCCGAGGTGGCGGCCCGCACCAGCGCGAGCCGGTGTTCTTCGCGCTTGAGCACCGGCAGGCAATAGTGATGCGGCCGGATGCCTCCCTGGAACAGGGCGTTGCGATTCATCAGCAGATGGTGCGCCGTGATGGTCGCGGCGACGTTGTCGCTCGCGGCGAGCACGAACTTCACCGCATTC
>JANXYG010000029.1 GCA_025350245.1 Betaproteobacteria bacterium | reverse complement strand
TGAACATCCTGCGCCTGATGGGCCAGCGCGGACTGCTCGGGCCCGACGCCCCGGTGCGCCACAGCGCCAAGCCCCGGCGCATCAAGACCGTGATGCAGGAGCTCATCTACCGCGCCGGGCGCCTGATCGAGCACGGCCGGCTTTGCTTCCTGTGCGGGCGCCTCGGCCTGTTGCGGCACCACCAGCTCGCGCGGCTTGGCATTCGGGGCCAGCACACCATGGAACCGAATCAGGTGCAGCCGCGGGCGTGGCACCAGCGCTGCCAGCCGCTGCATGAACTCCAGCGGCGACATGACCTGGTGCGTGGTGCCGTCGCGCCAGGCTGTCTTGAGCTTGAGCACCACCTGCCCGGCGGCGTTGGTTTGCACGCGTTCGTTGGCCAGTGCCGGGCGGGTGATGTAGCGGCACAGTTGTTCCAGCGCCTGCCGGTCGTCGGCCGCGCAGCGCACTGCGGCGTGCAGGCTGAAACCGTCGATGTCGGCGCAGAGTATCTGCTTGAAGTCCTTCTCCCTGGGCATGGTGCCCTGTACCGTCAGCACCTTCTGGCCAGCACGCGGGCCGAAGGCGATGCGGTAAGCCGAGCCCGGACACAAACAGTCCCGCGGACTGTTTGTGCCTGGCGTGGAGCCGGGCCACTGGCCCGGCGCGGCCTGCAGCGGCCTGAGCGTGCGGGCCTCGTCCGAATCACCGTCGTTGTCGGCCACGTAAGTCGAACCCTCCTCCTCGACCAACACCCCCCGGCGGGTGAGCAGTTTCATCGTGCGGGTGATGATCTTGTGCAACACCGCCTGCAGCGCTTCGTCGGTTGTCTCGGGCACTTCGACGAACTCCGGCGTCCCGTGAATGCCGCGCCGGTGCACGCCGTCCAGGACCAGGCAGTGAAGGTGAATGTTCAAGTCGGCGGCCGAGCCAAAGCGCTGAATCAGTGTGACCGCACCGCTGTCAGCCTCGGCGGCCTTGAGCCCGGCCTGACCGAGCAGGTGGCGCGTGATGACGCGGTGCACCACCTGCAGCACAAGCGTCACCAACTTGAGTTGTGCGGCCAGCAGCAGGCGCAAGGGGATGGGTAGAGAGAGCACCCACTGGCGCACAGGCACGTGCGGGATGACGTGGTCCACCAGGTGGGCTGCCGTCTGCGCCATGCGCCTGGCCCCGCACGACGGGCAAAAGCCTCGCCGCTTGCAGCTGAACGCCACCAGCTTGTCGTGGCCGCAGTCGCCGCAGCGCAGACGCAAGAAGCCGTGCGCGAGGATGCCGCATTCGAGGAAGGCGTCGAACTCGTCCTTGACGAACTGCGGCAGGTCGGCGCCGGCCTCAGCCTGAGCCTGCGCGAAGAAGGTCGCCGCGTGCTGCTGCACCAGGCGGTACAGCGTGGTCTGTTCCGGGCGATGGCGCTCGTAGTGGACCGGGGCGCCATCCGGCGCCCGCCAGGGCTGCCGGCCAATGGCTTGCACGCGAGGCTCCCGAAATGGTGAGCCCGCACGGTCTCAAGCCGTGCGCCGCGCCTCAATCGCCCAGAGTGCCGCCTACCTGTGCGTGCCCACTGCTGCGGGGCCACCTTCTGGGGCTTCGGTGGGCATGTGACCGACCGCTTCGGGGCGCCGAGTTGAACGCCGCGTATGTCTCTTCAGGGTCGGTTGCCGGCTTTCGCTCCGGCCCGACGAAGGTCAGCTTCAGAGCAGCAAGCCGACGCTCTCGGTACCCAGCCTCCTCCACGCTCCGAACTGACGAAACGCAGCCAGGGCCCGTGACAGCGACAGGTGTTCCGCTTGACGGAATCCCTATCGCGGATCACAATCGCGCATGATTCGCTCGTTCGCGTGCACCGATACCGAGGCCCTGTTTCACAGCCGTGCGGTATCCCGCTTCCGCAACATCGAGCGCGTCGCGAGGCGCAAGTTGCTTCAGATCCACGCCGCCACGGAACTCGGCAGCTTGCGTGTGCCGCCGGGCAATCAGCTGGAGGCACTGAAGGCCGACCGCAAGGGCCAGCACAGCATCCGCATCAACGACCAGTGGCGGATCTGCTTTGTCTGGAAGACCGACGGAGCGCACCGCGTCGAGATCGTGGACTACCACTAGGACTTTGAAACATGGCCAAGTTGCTTGACGAGATTCATCCGGGCGAGATCCTGCTCGAAGATTTCATGAAGCCCATGAGCATCAGTGCCCGCCAACTCGCGGCGGACATCGACGTCTCGCCCAGCAGGATCAGCGAACTGGTCAACGGCCAGCGCCCCATCACTGCGGACACCGCGCTTCGGCTTGGGTTGTTCTTCGCCATGGAGCCCCGGTTCTGGCTGAACCTGCAGTCCGAGTACGACATCCGGGTCGCCGACCGGGAACTCCGAGTCAAGCTCTCGCCCAGGATCCGCGTCTTTCAGCCGGTGACGGGGTGAGGCTCCGCGTTCAAGGCTTTTCCTGAACGTTGGCCAGAGACGGACCGCTGCCAATGGGTCGGGCGCGGGCCCAATCCACCCAAGTTAAGAGCTTTGCCCGGAAGTTTTCAAAGTAAGTACAAATGACGCTTGACTTCCCTGAAAATATTTTTGCCGCCAATGAATTTTTTATTCATTGGCGAACATGTCACTTCACTGCTTTTTTAAATCTGATACCTTGCCGTGTTTGCGAGGGGCAATCCAAGTTCTGGCGAGCTGTGGCTCAGCACACACACTAGGATCTTGATTGGGGAGTTTGCGATGTCTTTTGCCTCACTTGTGCTTCGCGCGGCTTCGGTGGTTGCCTGTGGCGCATGTTTTGTGTCCGCACCAGCGTACTCGGATATCCGGTTCGACAACCTTACGGGTATCACAGGCGATACCTTCGTTTCGGCAGTTGACACGCAGTACGGACTGTCCAAAGTCCGCGCGACGGGCGGGAACTGGAAGAAGTCCTTCTCGGACGGCGCCCCGTCTCCCAGCATATTCGTCGAAGACTTGGTGGGTAACCCGTTTGGCTCCCTTGAATTGCGGCAAAGGGTGAACAAGTTCTCCTTAACGGATTTCGCTGGTTTCTGGTTCGAACGTATCGACCTGAAGAGCACCATGGGAGTGCACTACGAGATTTCGGGCGTTGGCCTCGGGACGATATCGGGCGATCTACCCGCCTCTTCCTCATTCATCTCCATTCACACGCCGCGTGCAAATCTCGTCGATACCTTGAGGATCTCAATTGTCGGCAAGGGTCCCGGTTCATTTACCTTCGACAACCTGGTTTTCGGGACGCCGGAACCCGAAACTTACGCTTTCATGATTGCGGGCCTCGCTATTGTCGCAGGCATCGCGCAACGCCGGGCGCGTCGCGGTGCGCGTTCACGCGGAACGCCAGGAACCCACTACTGTCCGGTTAAACATGGCGCGTCGCATGGAAGATCAAGCACTGGCGCGGGTTAGCGGCTGGTTCTGCTTGGTGCCGATTTGAACGCCGATGGCCAGGAAATGCGTAGTTTCCCGGGGTTTCCCCCCCTGAGGAGTGCGCATGAACACCTGAGTCGGGGGGTCAGATCTTGCACGACTACATCATCGCCGGCATTTATGCCGTTCGCACTTCGCTGAGCAGTCCACGCTCGCCCCGCCGGCTTCAGCCGCCCGCCCCGTGGGTCGACCCACAGCAGTCACCGATCAATGGCTTTCCTCGGCAGCCTTGCCGCGCAGCGCCAGCAGCGCCCGCAGCGCCTCGTTGACTGTCCGGGCGTCAGGAAACGCCTTGCTCAGATCCGGGTCGATGACCACCACGTTGGACCCTTCGCGATAGCGCTGGGCGTACTTGCCGCGCACGCCGGCATGTATGAGCCTTGTCGGATACTCCGGCGCGAGGTCATCGTCTTCAGTCTCGTTCATACGCCCTCCGCTCCGCCGCGGTCATGTCCCGGGCGGAAATGATCCTCACGGCATCGTCGCCGTCCGGGGAACCATATAGGGTCAAGTCTTGCACGAACACATCCAACGTGGAAATTGAGGCGCCGGCGCACCCGCACGTTAGAGTCTCGGGGGAAACAGCGGGGTCAGATTTTTCATGACCACATCCCCGGTGCGTCGGCTCATCGTCGGCAGAAAGCACCGCGATGTTCGGGCCTGCCTGCGGTCGCTGAACGGACCGGACAGACGATCCAGCGACTCAAGCCCCATCGGCCGCGTCTCCCAGGAGTTCACCGATATCCTGCCGCTCGCCCAGCAGCCTCACGACATCGACATGGCTGTCGCGCTCGAAGTAGCACCATAGCAACGGGAACTTCGCGATCCGCCAGGTCCGCAACTCTGGAATCCGCAGGATCATCCCAAGCGACGGCGAGCCGATGCCTGGTTCGAGTTCGATCTGGTCGAGCGCTGCGCTGGTGGCATTGACCAGTCGCACCGCCACCCTGCTGCCCGCTTTCTTGCGGTGGTAGCGAACCTCGGTCAGCTGATCACGTTGTGCCTGCGGTCGGAGGACCGCCGGCTTCAATCGATGTCGCCGCGCGCGATCGCCAGCAGTTCCTTGTCATCGGCCTTCGTCCTGGGGCGCCCGGGCCCGGACGCCAGCCCCTCATCGATCAGGGCAAGCAGGCGCTTTCTGCCTTGCTCTTCCTGGTCCCGGCGCACCAGATCGCGGATGTACTCGCTGGTGTTGCCGTAGTTGCCCGCGGACACCCGTGCGTCGATGTATTCGCGCATCGATTCGGGCAAGGCGAAGCTCATGGTATTGCGGCTCATGAAGCGATCGTGATAGCTATGACAACTATTGTCAATCCGGGGTCTCGTCCGGTCCGGTCGGCACTTGCGCCTGCGGGTAGGTCTTGCACGAACACATCCAACTGGACCGACACGAAGCACCTCGACAAACCCGGCACTCACCAGATTCTCTGCACCCCATACGCGTCGAACGCCTGATCGGCGCTGATGATCGGCACACCCTCGGTCAACGCCTGGGCGACGAGGAGTCGATCGAAGGGATCCGCATGATGCGGCGGAAGACCTTCGACGCGGGCCGCGTGCCGGAATTCGATGGCGAGTTGGCCAATGCCGTTCAACTGCATCTGCGCCGGGACGAACGTCTCGACTGCCTGAGGCAGGCGAAGCTTGCCGAGCCCGGCCTTGATCGCCATCTCCCACACGCTCGCGAAGCTCAAGACGATGGCGTTCGCCTCGTCCTTCATGGTCGACGTGGCTGTGCGCGACAAGCGCGGGTCGGCGCCCACGAACCAGAGAAACGCGTGGGTATCGAGCAGGAACGTCAACGCGAGTAGTCCTCGAACGCTTCGAGTGGGGCGTCGAAATCCGGGGCGATCCAGACCTGCCCCTTGGCCGAGCCCGGCTTGCGCTGCCCTTGCACGGGCGTGAACGCCACGAGTTTGGCGACGGGCTTGTTGTCTTTAGCGATGATGATCTCCTCGCCCAGCATCGCCTTGCGTACCAGTGCGGAGAGCTGCGCCTTCGCCTCGTGGATGTTGTAGTGGCTCACAGGAAGACTCCGGGCTTGGATTCCAGGATGGTCATTTTATCTGACCAACATGAACAAGACAAGATTCAGAGGGAGAACCTGTGGGTAGAGTAGAGGACAGGTAGGTACCACGTCACTCCCAACACGGTGTCGTAAGCGAAGACCGCGTGGGCGTCGGTCGACGCCACGGCATGGCCATCGATATCCCTGCCCAGGAGCGTCGTCTCCCATGTCCCCCGACCGGAGACGGGGATCCCATACGAGGATTCAGTGATCGCAAAAGTCGGTATGGCAAAGCCGATACTCGAGGCAGCGCGCACAGGACCCCCGCGCGCCTATCGGCGCCGCCCAACCAATGTCAGCGCCATCAGCCCTGCCACCAGCATCACATAGGTTTCCGCTTCCGGGACTGCCGCCACATCGCCATCTCGCACGACGATGGCGTACAACTGATTCGTCTTGCCACCGGAGCAATGCTGCAAACCGACGAACAGGTTGAAACTGCACGCGGCGCTCGGAATGCTCGGATGCTCGGTGCTCTCCCAATAGTCGTAGCTGATCTGGTGCTGAAAGTCGAAGCCGCCCGTGTTGCTGATGTACTCGTCGGCTTTGTTGCCGAGTTCGACGTACCAGAGATGGCCCATCTCGACGCTGGTGCAGTTGTATAGCTCGCAATAGTCGCCCTTGGGCAGACGCCAATCGTCGAACCCACCGAAGCTGAAACCATCGGCCCACCGCATCGCGGAATCCCAGCCGGTTTGCCCCCTCACCGCATTCCCATCCCGCAGCCAGGTGATGTGCAGGTCGGTGTCGTAGAACGCGTCCGTCACCCCGTTGCCGTCGAGATCTCGCGGCTTCAGCGTGGTTTGCCATGTGCCTTGTCCGGGCACCGGCGCTGGCGCAGCGTGGACTGCGCCGACAACGGCGAGCGCCAACCCGCACAAGATTCGAGCGAAATGTCGGTACATGTCCTTGATCCTGAGAAACCGGTTGGCGCCTCGGCGTCTGGCGGCGGGCGGCTGAAGCGCTCGCATGGCAAAGTTTGCGCGGCCGGACGAACCCCTGGGTTGATGCAGCGCAATCCGCTGGCCCTGCGGTCGGGAATGCTGGCGCGCAAGACCCCAGGCGGGACCCTGATCTCGATCAGACTGCCGGTTAGCTCGTCACGGTCCAGGGGTCGATCACCGTCAGACCGGCGGCATTGAAGGCACTCGTATCGCGCGATGCCACGGCGAAACCGTGCGCAGCGGCGATTGCGGCGATATAGCCGTCGGGCGTGGGGAAGCCCTTTCCGGCCGCGCGCGCCTTGACGGCGAGATCGGCATAGCGCTGCGCCGCTGCGGTATCGAAGGGCAGGATGCGTGCCTCGAAGAGGTCAAGCACGCCGTCGAGAGCCACCGCCAGATTGTCCTTGCGCTTGCCCTTGGGAAGCGCGCCAATGCCGAACAACAGTTCGGCGATGGTGACGCTGGAGAGAAACAGCGTCTCGGCCGCCTGGGCGTCGAGCCAGTCACGGACCGATGGACGCGGTTCGGGCTTCATCGCCTCGGAGACCACATTGGTGTCGAGCAGAATCATCCGAAGCGCATCGGCTCGGCGGGTCGGGCATCGCGGACCTTCTCAAGCGCCTCGACATCGGCATTGGTGAGACCGATCTTCTGGCTCATCTCCGAGAGGGCCGTGCCGACGCGCAACCGGCCCTCGGGGCGCACGGCGGCCTCCAGAATGGCGCGCATTTCCGCTTCCGCGCTGCGATTGTGTTGCGCCGCGCGGACTTTGAGGGCGCGATGCGCCTCCTCGGAGAGGTTGCGAATGGTGACGGCGGCCATGATGGCGTCCTCCGTAGACTGACTGCGTTGCTATCAATCTACCGAAAACGATAGCGTCAATCAAGTCGGCCTTGACTCTCCTCTCGCCGACTCTCCACCACCGGGACCGACGCGTCGCGGCTCCCGTCCTGCCTGGCGTCGAATCAGCGCGTGATCGGAAAGAACGACACCGGCGTCATCAGCCGGTTCTCCTGCGCTTCGAGCGCGCCCAACACCGCACTCTCCTGCGTATAGGCGAGCCACTCCGGATCGGCCCACATGGCGGCGCGGCGCGTCTCGCGGTCGCCGGCGTTTTCGTAGGCCCAGATGTGGATGTACTGGTTGACGTTACCGGTCTCGGTGGTCAGGTAGGCGAACGGCTGGCCGAGGTGGCGCGTCTGCGGGCCCTTGCCCTTCTGCTCGTAGAGCGCGAGGTGCTTCTTGATGGTTCCGGGACGGCAGGTGTAGGTACGGACGTCGAGCAGCATGGGTTCCTCCGGGTGTTCGGTGATCGTGGATCGCCGCGGACGACGCGGCGATGACGCGATGGTAACCGGTGCCCGGAAGGTCCCGCTGCGAGGTCAGCCCTCGCGGCGACGCGCTGCAGCACCCAGCGCCACGAGACCCATGGCGAGCATCGCCCAGGTCGAAGGCTCCGGCACGATCGGAACCTGTGGGGTCAAGTCTTGCAAGAACACATCCAACGTAGGAATTGAGGCCCCGGCGCACCCGCACGTTCGAGTCTTGGGCGGAAACGGCAGGGTCAGATTTTGCATCACCACATCCCCGGTACGGCTCATAGTCGGGAGTGGTTCCGGGATGTTCGGAACTGGCAGCGGTTGCGGCACGGACCGCACGGGCGATCCAGTGACTCAAGCCTCATCCGTCAGGTCTCCCAGGAGTTCGGCGATATCCTGACGCTCGCCCAGCAGCCTCACGACATCGACGTGGCCGTCGCGCTCGAAGTAGCACCATAGCAGCGGGAACTTGGCGACTCGCCAAGTCCGCAACGCCGGGATACCCAGGATCATCCCAAGCGACGGCGAGCCGATGCCTGGTTCGAGTTCCATCTGATCGAGCGCCACGTTGGTGGCATTGACCAGCCGCACTGCCACCCTGCTGCCCGCTTTCTTGCGGTAGTAGCGAACCTCGGCCAGCCGATCGCGTTGGGCCTGCGGCCGGAGGACCGCCGGCATCAATCGATGTCGCCGCGCGCGATCGCCAGCAGTTCCTTGTCATCGGCCTTCGTCCGGGGGCGACCGGGCCCGGACGCCAGGCCCTCTTCGATCAGAGCCCGCAGGCGCTTTCTGGCCTGCTCCTCCTGGTCGCGGCGCACCAGATCGCGGATGTACTCGCTGGTGTTGCCGTAGTTGCCTGCGGCAACCCGCGTATCGATGTATTCGCGCATCGATTCGGGCAAGGCAAAGCTCATGGTGTTGCGGCTCATGAAGCGATCGTGATAGCGATGACAACTATTGTCAATCCGGAGTCTCGTCCGACCAGGTGAGCACTCATCCAACTGGTTCGACACGAAGCGCGTCTGCAAACTCGGCAGTTACCAGATTCTCTGCACCCCATACGCGTCGAACACCTGATCCGCGCTGATGATCGGCACGCCCTCGGTCAGCGCCTGGGCGACGAGGAGCCGATCGAACGGATCCGCATGATGCGGCGGAAGACCTTCGACGCGGGCGGCGTGCCGGAATTCGATGGCGAGTTGGCCGATGCCGTTCAACTGCATCTGCGCGGGGACGAACGTCTCGACCGCCTGAGGCAGGCGAAGCTTGCCGAGCCCGGCCTTGATCGCTATCTCCCACACGCTCGCGAAGCTCAAGACGAGGGCGTTCGCCTCGTCCTTCATGGTCGACGTGGCTTTGCGAGACAAGCGCGGGTCGGCACCCACGAACCAGAGAAACGCGTGGGTATCGAGCAGGATCGTCAACGCGAGTAATCCTCGAACGCTTCGAGTGGCGCGTCGAAATCCGGGGCGATCCAGACCTGGCCCTTGGCCGAGCCCGGCTTGCGCTGCCCTTGCACGGGCGTGAACGCCACGAGTTTGGCGACGGGCTTGTTGTCTTTCGCGATGATGATCTCTTCGCCCAGCATCGCCTTGCGTACCAATGCGGAGAGCTGCGCTTTCGCCTCATGGATGTTGTAGTGGCTCACCAGAAGACTCCGGACCGGGGTTTTGATTGGTCATCTTATCTGACCAACATGGACCGGACAAGATCCAGGATGGGTAACTGCCAAAATCTCGACTGGATCAAGACTCGTGGTGTGACTTCAACCATGGGGTCATGGGGTTGTTGTGAGCGCCGAGGCCCGGGGCCGACGAATCCGGATGTCATCACTTGAGGCGAAGGCGGTGACGCACTAGCATTGATACCGGTCCAACCACCTGAAGCCGTCAGCGCTCGACGCCCGAGATGATCAATGACCTGCTATCGCCCGTGCCACCGCCGGAAACCCCGGTTCCGATACCGCTGGTCTTCACCGGCAGCGGCAGCGAATACTTCCGCATCTGGATCGTCAACCTCGCGCTCACGTTCATCACCTTCGGCATCTATTCGGCCTGGGCCAAGGTGCGGCGCCTGCAGTACTTCTATCGCAACACGCAACTCGACGGCTCCGGTTTTGACTACCACGGCAAACCGATCGCGATCCTCAAGGGCCGCCTGATCGCCTTCGGCCTGGTTGCTGCCTACCAATTCGCCCTGACGGTGAGTCCGACCGCGGCCTTGATTCTGCTGGCGCTGATCGCCGCGGTCATGCCCTGGCTGCTGGTGCGCTCCCTCGCCTTCCGCCTGCGAAATTCGAGCTGGCGCGGGCTGCGTTTCCGCTTCAATGGCGCCACCGGCGGCGGCTACCGGGTCTTTCTTCTCTGGCCGATTGCGTCGGTGCTCTCGGTCGGACTGCTCGCGCCCCGCGCCTATCATGCCTTGAAGGCGTACCAGCACGGCAACACGGCCTTCGGCACCGCGCCGTTCGCGTTCTCGGCGTCTGTGCGCGACTTCTATCGGCTCTGGCTACGCGCGGCGGGACTGTTCCTCGGTGTACCGATAGCCCTGTTCCTGGCTGCGCGTTTGCTGATCGGCTCGGGATCGGCCATCGCGGGGCTGGGCGGCATCGTGCTGGGCATCCTCGGCGGATTGGCGGTGTACCTGCTGCTGCTCATGGCCATGCCCTACTTCCTCACGCGATCACAGAATCTCATCTGGAACCACACCACGCTCGGCGCCCATCGCTTCGAGTGCAGCCTCCGGTTCAAGAAGGTGCTCTGGATCGTGGTATCGAACTTCTTCCTCACCGTGCTCACGATCGGCCTGTTCCGCCCGTTCGCGGTGGTGCGCATGGCGCGCTACCGCGCCGAATCGATGGCGCTGGTGCCGGGCGAATCGCTGGACCATTTCGTGGGCATGCAGTCGCGCGAGGTCGAGGCCATGGGCGAGGAAGTGACCGAGTTCTTCGACATCGACATCGCGCTATGACCGATGCGCACGCGATCGCGTGCCGGTATTTCGATGGCAGGACCACGACACCGCATGCGGTGACACTGCGGGTCGAGAACGGTGACGCCCGCATCGAAGGCGACGGCATCGAGCGTCGATTGCCACTTGCCGAGGTGCGCGTGTCGGAACGCATGGGAGCGGCGCCACGCCTGGTGAGCTTCGCCGACGGCGCCTACTGTGAGGTGCGCGATCACGCCGGCCTCGATGCCCTGCTCGCCGCCACCGGCTTTCGCGCGCCGATGGTGGCGCGCCTCCAGTCGCGCTGGTCGTTCGCGCTCGCCGCGCTCGCCGGCTGTATGGGACTGGTGGCGCTGAGCTACCTCTATGTCCTGCCGTGGGCGGCGGAGCAGGCGGCAGAACACATTCCACGCAGTGCCATGGAAACGCTGTCGCAACAGACGCTCGCGGCCATGGACGAGCACCTGTTCAAGCCGTCGGCGCTGGCGGCCGAACGGCGGGAGGCCCTGGCGAAACGCTTCGGCCTGCTCGCGCCCCCCGACGGTGACAAGGTGCCGCACGCGATCGTGTTCCGCCTGAGCCCGGCCATCGGCGCCAACGCCTTCGCGCTGCCGAACGGGACCATCGTCGTCACCGACGAACTGGTGGATCTGACCGATTCGGACGACGAGATCCTCGCGGTCCTGGCGCACGAGCTGGGCCACGTGCAACGCAGGCATGCCCTGCGACAGATATTGCAGGGGTCGGTCGTGGGTCTGGTCGTGGCCTGGTACCTCGGCGATATCTCCAGCCTCGCCGCCGCGATCCCCGCGGCGCTGCTGCAGGCGCGCTACTCGCGCGAGCTGGAGCGAGAAGCCGACGCCTACGGTGCGCGCCTGCTGCGCTTCAACGGTCTGTCACCGGCGCTGCTGGCCTCGATGCTGGAGAAGCTGGAGCGCGTCCACCATCCGGGCGACCCGGGCACGGCCGCCAAGGCACAGAGCCGATCGGACTATCTCAGCTCGCACCCGGCCACGGCGGAGCGCATTCGTGCGTTGCGCGAAAGCCGGTAGGCGCGCGGGATCGACACGGCAGGACGAAGCAAACCGGCGAGCCAGCAACGCATCGCGTAAACCGAAATGCCCCCGCGACCGTATCACCCGACTGTCCCGGTCATTGCGTTTCGGCGCCTCCGGTACCATGTTGCAGTGCGGATGTTCGCATCGAAGGAGTCGCCATGCCCCGCTTCCCGTTCCCGCCGCTGTTCCGTTTCCTGACTCCCGCACTGGTAGGTGCCCTGTTGCTGGGCGCAAGCGCCGCGCACGCAATGAAGGCGAGCGACGTCGCCTCCTGCCGCCCCAACATGCCGGAAAAGATGACGGCGCTGCCCGGCCTGTTCACGGTCATCGTCATCTGCGATCACGTTTTTCTCGAGATTCCGCTCGACATGCTGGAGCGCGACATGCTCTTCAACACCGAGTTTGCCGCGCTGTCCACCGGCAGCGATTTCGTCGCGCCGGGCTCGGTGGTCGACAGCCGCGTGGTGCGCTGGGTGCGCCGCGGCAACAAGGTGTATCTGGAAACCGTCCGCTACGAGATGTGGGCCGGCGACATGGCCAACCTCGAGCGCGGGGTCAAGGCGGCGTCGCTCAACCGCGTGATCAAGACCTTCGATGCCCAGGACGAAGGCAAGGACGGCGCACCGATCATCGACGTGACCGGCCTGTTCGCCACCGACGTACCGGAAGGCTTCGCCACCGACTTCAAGGCGCACTTCCGCATGAGCGCGATCGACCCGAAGCGCTCCTATATCCAGAACGTCAAGGCATTCCCGCGCAACATCGAATTCCGCTTCTACCAGACCTGGACGCCCGACGCCGCCGAACGCCGCCGCTCCGCCGACCAGGAAGACGAACCCTTGCGCGACCTGGGTTTCGTGTTCCACACCAGCATTCTGCTCTTGCCCGAAACGCCGATGCATCCGCGCTACTACGACGAGCGCGTGGGCTACTTCGCCAATTATTTCGACGACTACGGCACGGCCGAACACAGCAAGGTCCGCCGCGGTTTCATCAATCGCTACCGTCTCGAGAAGAAAGACCCGTCGGCGTTCCTGTCGCCGCCCAAGAAGCCGATCGTGTTCTATCTGAGCCGCGAAGTGCCGGACAAGTGGCGGCCGTATTTCAAGCAGGCCATCGAATCCTGGAACGTGCCGTTCTCGCAGACTGGCTTCAGCAACGCCATCATGGTCAAGGACGCGCCATCGGAAACCGAGGATCCGGACTGGGACCCGGAAGATGTCCGCTACAACGTCATTCGCTGGACCCCCAGCGGCCGCCAGAACGCGATGGGACCGGCGGTGGTCGATCCACGCAGTGGCGAAGTCATCTCGTCGCATGCCATCTTCTGGAACGACGTACTCAAACTGGTCGAGACCTGGTACTTCACGCAGGTTTCCCCGCTCGATGTGCGCGCCCAGAAACTGCCTCTGCCGGAGGACCTGATGGGCGAGTTGCTGCGCTATGTGGCCACGCACGAGATCGGTCACGCCCTGGGCCTGCGCCACAACTTCAAGGCGGGATCGACGGTCACGGTCGAGCAGCTCCGCGACCCGGAGTGGACCAGCAAGTGGGGAACCTCCGCGTCGATCATGTCGTACGCCCGGTTCAACTACGTTGCACAGCCTGGTGACAAGGTCAATCTGATGCCCAAGTTCGGGCCCTACGACTACTTCGCCATCGACTGGGGCTATCGCCAGTTCGGCAACGGCATGACCTGCGACGACGAATGGCCGGAACTCGACAAGCTGGCGGCACAGCAGATCGAGGATCCGACACTGCGATTCGGCGGCGAAGACTCCGCGGGCAAGGTCGACCCGAGCATCACCACGCAGGTATTGGGCTCCGACCCGATCCAGGCGGCCGACCTCGGGCTGCGTAACGTCGACCGCGTGATGAAACTGCTGATCCCCGCCACCACCAATCGCGGCAAGGATTACACCAAGCTCGCCGAGATGTACAACGCGCTCATGCTCAAGCGCACCTACGAATTGCAGGCCGTGGCCAAGCTCGTCGGCGGCGTCCAGGAAACCCGCTTTCAGGCCGGTCGTGGCGGCGTGCCATTCGAGGCCACGCCGTCGGAGCGTCAGCGCGAGGCCGTCAAGTTTCTGCTGGAGCGGGCCTTCACCACGCAGAAGACGCTGCTCGACCCGGAGGTGCTGATGCGCATCGGGCCCATGGGTGGTGGTGATGCACTACAGGGATCGAACGTAAGCCTGCTCGCCAAGCTGGTCAGCCCCAAGGTGTTCCAGCGCATGGCCGAGGCGCGGTCGATGGGCAAGGATGCCGGCTATGTCGGATCGGAACTGGTCGTGGACCTCAACAACGGCCTGTTCAGCGAACTCACCGGCGCGAAACCGCAGATCGATCTTTACCGGCGCAACCTGCAGCGCAACTACGTGACTCTGCTGCTGGTGGGTACCGGAGTGATCCCCGATCCGGAATCCTCTTCCAACAGCATCGACGATGGTGCCGGCGCGAGCTACGCCGGCCCGGGCAAGAAGGCGATGTCGGCGGCGCTCGCCTATGACGTGAGCTCGCCACTCACCGACCTTGCCAAGCAGTACAACGGCAATCGCGAAAGCCCGAGCGAGTTCCGTGCAAGTCTGCGTACCGGCATCCGGCATCTGGGCATGAAGATCACGCAAGCGCTGAAGAAGGTCAAGGATCCGGAGACAGCCGCGCATCTGCGCGACCTGATCGCGGACCTCGAAAAGGCGCTGTGACCGAAGTCTTCGAGGCGCCCCAGCCCTGAGAGGCTGAGGAGGTGCCGCCGGGGCGCATGCGGACGGCATCCACCGGGACGTCAATTCACGACGCCTACCCGTTGTCCTCCCGGGGCCGGACGTCAGTTCGGGCGTTTCAATATCTTGAGCTTGATCTTTTCGAACTCGTCCTTGGTGATGGCCTCGCGGTCGAGCGCCTTCTGCAGATCCTTGAGCTCCCAACCCTTGGTGATCTGCGTCGACTGGTCGACCTTCACCACGGTGTCACCGCCACATCCATGAAGTGCCGCCGCCAGGACCAGCCCGAAAATCACGCGCACGATTCGCATCTCGCTCATTGCCCGACTCCCGTACGGATTACTTCAGATTGTTGATGAGCTGCTTTTTCTGACGCGCGTATTCCTTGTCGGTGAGCGCACCCGACTCGTGCGCCTCCTTGAGCTCGATGAGCTGCTGCCCGATGGTTACGTCTACGCGGGGCCCGGCCGACGGTTCCGAACCGCACGCGGAAAGAATGCCGGCCACCACGATGGCGCTCAGAGGTATCTTCCGGTTCACTTCGTTGTCTCCTGTGGATTGCATGCGGCACGATCGCCACCGAAAGTGAGCGAAACCGACACTCACAACGCAACTGGCATGAAGGATAGCGCCACCGATGGCCTTTGAAAAGCCGGACCGGTCGATTCGAGGCCGGACGACGGCACTGCGCAAAGGGTCGATTGCGAGCCGGTACCATTCGATGCCATCCTCATGGCGGGTAGGTGGCGAAGTCGAACGATGCGATGGAGGCCGTGATGCCGCGCGTTTTTGCACTATCTTTTTTTGCTGCACTGATTGCCCTCTTCTGCCACCCGGGTGCGGCGCAGCCCCCTTTGGCCGGACGCGTCGAGTTGGTCGAAGGCGATGTGCGCTTCATCGACACCTTCCAGCAGACCCGTCACCCGGTCAAGGGCGACGAACTGCGCGCCGGCGACACCATCGTCACCGGTCGCGACGGCGAAGTGCATCTCGACATGGACGATGGCGGGTATCTCGCGGCGCGCCCGAACACGCGGCTGAGAGTGGTCGACTACCGCGCCGATGGCGGCAAGAACGACCGCAGCGTTCTCGATCTCATCGTCGGCACGTTCCGGTCGATCACCGGCTGGATCCCGCGGGTCGCCCCCAAGGGCTACCGCGTGACCATAAGCACCGCCACGCTCGGTATCCGGGGCACCGATCACGAACCGCTGATCATCCCGGAAGGCAGCGCGCTCGGCGAAGCGGGCGCCTATGACAAGGTCAACGAGGGATCCACGATTCTTGAGGGGCCGGGCGGCAGCATCGAGATTCCGCCGGACACGGCGGGCTTCATGCCGGACCGACAGGACCTGCGCGCACGCCTCCTCTCGAAGATTCCCGACTTCTTCCGCCAGACGGCGCGCGAATATCTGTTCGATGGCCGCCACAAGGCCGTGCAGGAAAAGCTGCAAGAACGTCTCGACACGCGCCGCCGCCTGCTCGACCAGAACCAGGCTCCCGACGCTTCCTCGACGGAGAGACCGCTCGATGCCGCTCCCAAAGCCGATCCGTCCGGATCGTCGACCACGTTACCGGCCGCCGACAGTGCCGCAAAAGGCATGCTGAAGGCGCCATTGCCAGCAGCAGCGGGCGCGGCAGGCGTTACCGGATTGGCATTGCCGGCGCCGCCGACCGGGGCCGGTATGCCACCCGTTCCCGCGGCGCCGGGCGTTTCCGATCTTTCGTCGGTGTCGTCGATGCGAGTGCCGAATCTCGGGGGCACCACCGAAGTGCCGGCGGCTCCCGTGTCGACACGCGCATCAGCTGTGCCCGAAGCAGCGCCCGTACCCCGTGCAGCCGCGTCGCCGACGGCCACGGCTCCGGCAACGCGAGCCACGAAGCCAGCGACCGCTGGCATGTCGCCACCGGTCTTGTCCCGTCCGCCCACGGTGCGAGCCGATGACGACCGCGCGGCGCGCCTCCTGCGGGAACGGGACGCCAGGCTCGGTGACCATCGCGGGGGGTACGAAAAAGACCGGGAGAGCCTGCGGAAACGTGGCTCGGACAAGCCGCGGCAATGACGTGAACGGATCCGCGGCTGTGCGGCGAATTGGCGTCACC
>JANXYG010000013.1 GCA_025350245.1 Betaproteobacteria bacterium | reverse complement strand
CGAAGTCGAGCCCGGGCAGATCCTGCCCCGGCGCACCGACCACGCCGAGCATGCCGCCAAAGGATTTCAGCGCGCCGTAGCCGCCGTTGTCGAAGATCACGAAGGTGATCGGCAACGCGTGCTGCACGGCGGTCCAGATCGACTGGATCGCGTAGAGCACGGAGCCGTCGCCGACGATGCACACGATCCTTTGCGTGGGTCTTGCCAATGCGACGCCGACGGCTGCGGCGGCCGCCCAGCCGAGACCACCGCTCGCGCCGCAGTAGAAGCCGCCGCTGATGCTGATCGGGAGGAAGTCGCGCAGGGCATTGCGATGAGTCGGCGCCTCCTCGACGACGATCGCGCCGGGCGGCATCAGCCGGTGGATGGACGCCATCAGCGATGCGCCGGTCGGCAGATCGCCGACGGCGGGCGCCGGCAGCCGAGTACGTCCCCGCCCTGCGACGCGGGTCGGTGGCGGCAGCAATGCGGTCAACTGTTCGATGCCCAACCGCAGCGAACATCGGATCGACGCCCCCGACTCCGCTCGCGCCGCGGCATCGGGGTCATCGGTCAGCAACCATAGCGAGGCCGACGACGGCAGGAAGTCGCCGGGCGCGTGGATGTGATAGGTGAACACCGGCGCGCCGAGCACGAGGATCACATCGTGATCCGCCAGTTTCTGCACGACCTGCGCACGCACCGGCGGCAGGAACCCGGCAAACAGCCGGTGCGTCTCGGGGAAACTTGCCCGCGCGGACATCGGACTCGACCACACCGGCGCTTCGAGGCGCTCGGCAAGGGCGATGGCCGCATCCCAAGCGTCGTCCTGGTCGACGGCAGCGCCCATCACGAGCACTGGTGACCGCGCCGCCGACAACGCTTCGGCCAGCACCCGCAAAGCCTGGGGATCGGGCGCGATCCCGGCGCTCACCTGGCGCTCGGGCACCGGTTGGCAGGACGCATCCCAGTCGTCTTCGGGAATCGACACGAACACCGGCCCGCACGGCTTTTGGATGGCGGTGTACCAGGCGTGCGCGATGGCGAGCGGCACATCCGCGGCGCGCGCCGGTTCGACGCTCGACTTCACGTAAGGCTTCGGGAACTCTGCCGCCTGCGACGCGTAGAGGTAGGGCTCGGTCGGGAACATCGCCCGCGTCTGCTGGCCGGCGGTGATCACGAGCGGCGTCTGGTTGCGCCACGCGGTGAAGATGCTGCCGAGCGCATGGCCCACGCCGGCGGCGGAATGCAGATTGACGAACGCAGGACGCCGGGTCGCTTGCGCGTAGCCGTCGGCCATGGCGACGCAGCACGATTCCTGCAGGCCCAGCACATAGCGGAAATCGGCGGGCCAGTCGCGGAAGAACTTGAGTTCGGTCGAACCGGGATTGCCGAACACGGTGGTCATCCCGCAGCGGCGCATGAACTCGTGGGTTGCCGCGCGGACCGTGGTCATCCTGGGCTCCTCAGATACCGCCAGCCAGCTGGTCGGCGGGAAACATCAACGCGCCAGCAGTTCCTCGATCCGGGGCCGCAGCATCGCGGGCGGGTCGCCGGGTACGAAACGCCCGACCACCTTGCCCTCGCGATCGACCAGGAACTTGGAGAAGTTCCACGGGATCTCGGGATCGCCCTTGGCCCCCGCGATGGCTGACGTGAGATAGCGATACAAGGGATGGGCGTCCTTGCCGTTGACGTCGATCCGTTCTGACAAGGGAAACGTCACGCCGTACTTCGTCTGGCAGAACTCGGCGATCTCCTCGCTGGTGCCGGGCTCCTGGCGGCCGAACTGGTTGCACGGGAAACCGATCACCACCAGCCCCTGCTCGCCGCAGTCGTTCCACAGCGATTCGAGGCCATCGTATTGCGGCGTGTAGCCGCACTTGCTCGCGACATTGACCAACAGCATCACCTTGCCGGCGTAGTCGGCCAGCCGCAGCAGCCGCCCGTCCAGGGCGCGCGTCTCGAACAAGTAGATGGGCGCCGACATCCGGTTGTCCTCCAGGAAGCGCCGTGAAGCGCCGGAGACGAAAGAATAGTGGATAGTCGGTTGCCGCGACAACGCCAGCGGTGGCGTCGCCACGATGGTGCGGAGGCGGCCCGCAGACGTAGAATCGAGCCTGATATCGAGAGCGCGGCGCCACCCCGGCGCCGCGCTGCATTTCCAGCCTCCGCCCGCCATGAACACCCCCGATCCGGACGCCATCGTCATCCACGGTGCGCGTCAGAACAACCTCAAGAACCTGACCGTCACCATCCCGACCAACCAGCTGGTCGTGGTCACCGGCGTCTCGGGCTCGGGCAAGTCGTCGCTCGTGTTCGACACCCTCTATGCCGAGGGGCAGCGCCGCTACGTCGAGACGTTCTCGCCGTACGCGCGCCAGTTCCTCGACCGCATGGACAAGCCCCAGGTCGATCGCATCGACGGCATTCCGCCCGCGATCGCCATCGACCAGACCAATCCGGTGCGCACCTCACGCTCGACGGTCGGCACCATGACCGAGTTGAACGACCACCTCAAACTGCTGTTCGCCCGCGCCGGGCACCTGCATTGCCGCCACTGCGGACAGGAGGTACGCCGCGATTCGCCGCAGACCGTCTTCGACGAGATCGTCGCGCGCAGCCAGGCCGCGGGCGACCCGCGCCTGGTGGTCACCTTCCCGGTGCCGGTGCCGGACAACTTCAAGGAAGACGAGGTGCTGAAGCTGCTGGAAGCCCAGGGCTATTCGCGCGTGCATGCCCACTCGGCCAAGGGTCTTGAGATGATCCAGGACCGGTTCCGCGCCGGTAATGCCGAGCGCGTGCGCGTGGTCGATGCGATCGAAGCGGCGCTGCGCGTCGGCAATGGTCGCGTCAACGTGTATCCGCTCGCCGACGATGTTGCCGCCACGGGCAGCGACGCGAGCGGGCGTGACGCCGCAGCCGTGCACGCTGCCGTCGAGCCCTGGCGTTTCTCCACCAGCCTGCACTGCCCCGACTGCGACATCCAGTATGCCGACCCGGTCCCGAGCCAGTTTTCGTTCAACTCGCCGATCGGGGCCTGCGAGACCTGCCGCGGCTTCGGCCGCGTGATCGGCATCGACTTCGGCCTGATCGTGCCGGACGAGTCGCGCTCGCTCGGCGATGGCGCCGTCAAGCCCTGGCAGACCCCGAGCTTCCGCGAATCGCAGGACGACCTCGTGACCTACGCGCACCAGCGCGGCATCCCGCTCGACATCCCGTGGCGCGAGCTGACGGCGGAACAACGCGAGTGGGTGCTCGAAGGCGAGTCCGGCTGGAAGAGCTGGAGCAAGTCGTGGCCGGGCACGTGGTACGGCGTGCGCCGCTTCTTCGCGTGGCTCGAAACCAAGAGCTACAAGATGCACATCCGCGTGCTGCTCTCCAAGTATCGCGCCTACACGCCGTGCCACGCCTGCGGCGGCGCGCGGTTGCGCCCCGACTCGCTGCTGTGGCGCGTTGGCACCCGGGCCAACGCCGACAAGCTGCTGCCCGGCGGCCGCCGCTTCCGGCCCGTTGGCGTGAAGTGGTCCGAGGCAACGCTCGCGGCACTACCCGGGCTCTCGATCCACGACCTGATGCTGCTACCGCTGGACCGCTGCCGCGAGCTCTTCGCCGCGCTCGAATTGCCGGTGCTCGGCGACCAGGCCTCCGACCTGTTGCTCACCGAGATCCGGGCGCGCCTGGACTACCTGGATCGGGTCGGCCTGGGCTATCTCACCCTCGACCGGCAATCGCGCACGCTGTCGGGCGGCGAAGTCCAGCGCATCAACCTGACCACCGCGCTCGGCACGTCACTCGTCAACACGCTGTTCGTGCTCGACGAGCCGTCGATCGGCCTGCATCCGCGCGACATGGGGCGGGTGATCGCGGTGATGGAGAAGCTGCGCGACGCCGGCAATTCGCTGGTGGTGGTCGAACACGATCCGCAGGTCATGCTCGCGGCCGATCGCCTGCTCGACATGGGTCCGGGTCCGGGCGAGCGCGGTGGCGAAGTCGTGTTCTTCGGCCCGCCGGCCGCGCTGATGCAACGCGCCGAGTCGCTCACCGCTTCCTACCTCTCGGGCCGGCGGCGCGCCCATGCCGGCTTGCGCACCACCGCGCCGGCCAAAGGCGACCCCGCGATCGAGTTGCTCGACGTAACCGAGCACAATCTCAAGGGCATCTACGTCCGCTTGCCGCTGGAGCGGCTGGTCTGCATCACCGGCGTATCCGGATCGGGCAAGTCAACGCTGATCCAGGATGTGCTGTATCCGGCGCTGCGCAAGGCCAAGGGGCTGCCCACCGAGGTTCCGGGCGCGTTCCGCACCCTGAGTGGACACCAGAACGTGGCCGAGGTCGTGTTCGTCGACCAGACCCCGATCGGCAAGACCACGCGCTCGAACCCGGCAAGCTACGTCGGCGCCTTCGATGCGATCCGCAAGTTGTACGCCGCGGCGCCGATGTCGAAGCAGCGCGCCTACACACCGGGCACGTTCAGCTTCAATTCGGGCGACGGGCGCTGCCCCACCTGCGGCGGCAACGGCTTCGAGCATGTCGAGATGCAGTTCCTGTCCGACGTCTATCTGCGCTGCCCCGACTGCGACGGCAAGCGCTACCGGCCGGAAGTGCTCGAGGTCCTGTTCCAGGGGCTCGGCATCGCCGCGACCTTGGAGCTGACGGTGTCCGAGGCGCTCACGTTCTTCGCCGCCGAGCGCGAGGTGCTTGCCCGGCTGCAACCACTGGCCGACGTGGGCCTCGAGTACCTGCGCCTCGGGCAGCCGGTGCCTACGCTGTCCGGTGGCGAGGCGCAGCGACTCAAGCTCGCCGGCCACCTGGCGCAGGCCAATCTCGGCGTCGCACGGCGCACGCTGTTTTTGTTCGACGAACCCACCACCGGGCTGCACTTCGAGGACATCGCCAAGCTGCTGCGCTCGCTGCGCCGCCTGCTGCTCGCCGGTCACTCGCTCATCGTCATCGAGCACAATCTCGACGTCATCGCGGCCAGCGACTGGATCATCGATCTCGGTCCGGAAGGCGGCGACGCGGGCGGCGAGATCGTCTGCGTCGGCACCGTGGCCGACCTGTGCGCACACCCGACGTCGCACACCGGCAAGGCCCTGCGCGATTACGAAGCGTCGCTCGCGCAGACCACCAGCGCCAGTGGGGCGCGGCGGGCGGCGGTTGCCGCCAGCCTCGAAGCGGCGGAAGTCGCGGCGGTGGCCTATCGCGCACGGGCAGCGGCGCCGAAGGTCATCGGCATCCGCAACGCCCGCGAACACAACCTCAAGGGCGTGTCGCTCGACATTCCGCGCAAGGGCTTCACCGTCATCACCGGGGTGTCGGGTTCGGGCAAGTCCACGCTCGCCTTCGACATCCTGTTCAACGAAGGTCAGCGCCGCTATCTGGAGTCGTTGAACGCGTACGCGCGCCAGTTCGTGCAGCCGGCATCGCGGCCCGATGTCGATGCCATCTTCGGCATTCCACCCACGGTCGCGATCGAACAGCGCACCAGCCGCGGCGGTCGCAAGAGCACGGTGGCAACGCTCACCGAGGTCTATCACTTCCTGCGATTGCTGTTCATGAAGCTCGGCACCCAGCACTGCCCGCACGACGGCACGCCGATCCAGCCGCAGAGCCCCGACAGCATCGTTGCCAGGCTGCTGCGCGACTTCCGCGGCAGCCATGTGGGCGTGCTCGCGCCGCTGGTGATCGCGCGCAAGGGTTTCTACACCGACCTCGCGAAATGGGCGTCGAACAAGGGCTACACGCATCTGCGGGTGGATGGCGAGTTCATCCCCACCGCGAAGTGGCCACGGCTGGATCGCTTCAAGGAGCACACCGTCGAGTTACCGGTGGCCGACCTGGTGGTCACGCCCGAGACCGAAGCCGCGCTGCGCGCGGCGCTCGACACCGCACTGGAGTTCGGCAAGGGCGTGATGCACCTGCTCTCGCCGCTCGATGGCCTGATGGCGGGTAGCGCCCGGCCCGCACTGCATGTGTTCTCGACCAAGCGCGCGTGCCCCACCTGCGGCACCAGTTATCCGGAACTCGATCCGCGCATGTTCTCGTTCAACTCGAAGCACGGCTGGTGCGAGAGCTGTTTCGGCACCGGGCTCGAGATCGCCGGCTTCGACCAGGAACAGACCGGCGAGGAAGTCTGGTGGAACGAGTGGTTCGACGCCGAGACCAAGCCCTGCCCCGCCTGCAATGGCCAGCGGCTGAATGCGATCTCGCGCAACGTGCGGTTTCGTGACCAGTCGATCGCCCACTACACGGCGTTGTCGGTCGCAGACATCGAACACACCGTCGGCAATCTCGTGCTGGCCGGCCGCGAACTCGAGATCGCGCGCGACATCGTGAGCGAACTCGGGTCGCGCCTCGCCTTCCTGCGCGACGTGGGCCTGGGCTATCTCGCCTTGGACCGTTCGGCCCCGACGCTGTCGGGTGGCGAGGCGCAGCGCATCCGCCTCGCCTCGCAACTCGGGTCGAACCTGCGCGGGGTCTGCTACGTGCTGGACGAACCGACCATCGGCCTGCATCCGCGCGACAACCGCGTGCTGCTCGACACGCTCGCCAAGCTCGAGGCCAAGGGCAACACCCTGGTGGTGGTCGAGCACGACGAAGACACGATCCGCCGTGCCGATCACGTGGTCGATCTCGGCCCCGGTGCCGGCACCCGCGGCGGCGAGATCGTGGCATCGGGCACCGCCGCCGAACTGATGGCGACACCCGGCTCGGTCACCGGCCGATTCCTCGCCCATCCGCTGCACCACCCGGTGTCGCCGCGGCGGCCGGTCGATGCCGGCACCCCCAGCGTCGAGGTGATCGGCGCCCACCTGCACAACCTGAAGCGCATCGACGCCAGGATTCCGCTCGGCCGCCTGGTGGTGGTCACCGGTGTTTCAGGGTCGGGCAAATCGACCCTTGCACGCGACGTGCTGCACGCCAACCTGGCCCATATCGTGGCCGAAAGCCGCCAGCGGCGCGGTCCTGGCACCGTATTCCTGGGCTGCGATGACATTCGCGGCACCGAGCCGCTCGGGCGAATCCTCGAGGTCGACCAGACCCCGATCGGCAAGACGCCGCGGTCCTGTCCTGCCACCTACGTCGGCTTCTGGGACGCGATTCGCCGCCTGTTCGCCGACACCAGTGAGGCGCGCATGCGCGGCTACCAGCCCGGGCGATTCTCCTTCAACACCGCCGGCGGGCGCTGCGAGGCCTGCGAAGGCCAGGGCATGAAGCGCATCGAGATGAGCTTCCTGCCCGACGTGAAGATCACCTGCGACGTGTGCCGTGGCCAGCGCTTCAATGCCGAAACCCTGTCGGTGCCGTTCAAGGGAAAATCCATCGGCGATGTGCTGATGATGAGCGTCGACGACGCGGTCGGGTATTTCTCGGCGCACGTGGCGATCCACCATGCGCTGCGATTGCTGCAGGAGGTCGGCCTGGGCTATCTCACGCTCGGCCAGCAAAGCCCGACCCTGTCGGGCGGCGAGGCGCAGCGCATCAAGCTTGTCACCGAATTGTCGAAGGTGCGTGCCGACGGCAGCGACGCGGGTGCGCGTCCGGGCCGCGCGGGCGCAAGGCAGCACACGCTGTATGTGCTCGACGAACCGACCGTTGGGCTGCACATGGCCGACGTCGAGAAACTCATCCGCGTCCTGCACCGGCTGGTCGACGCCGGCAACACCGTGGTGGTGATCGAGCACAACCTCGACGTGTGGGCCGAAGCCGACTGGATCATCGACCTCGGTCCCGAGGGCGGCGAGCGTGGCGGCGAGATCGTGGCGCAGGGCTCGCCCGAGGCGGTCGTGCGTTCGCATCCCGACTCGCACACCGGCGTGGTGCTCGGTGATTTCCTGCGCGAGCGCGGCACCCCCCAACCGGCCTGAACGACGCCGTCACTGGAACAAGTGACGGCAATTCGCTACCTTGTCGGTTCTGGCTGTTGGCCTTTCCCGGCAAGCGCATGACTCCCGACGCCGCATCCCGCTGGTTTCGCCTCGAGCAGGTCAGCGCCGGCAACGTGCTGTACGCGATGGGCGACTGGCGACTGGCCTCGCTGCCCGCCATCGATGCGGCGCTGGCGGGTGCCGGCGTCGCCAAGGCGCTGGTGTCCGAGATCGACGGCAGCGCCCTGACCGGCCTCGACTCGGCCGGTGCGCTCGCGCTGTTGCTGTTGCTGGGCCGCGACACCGCTGGCGACGGCGCGGCGGGCCTGCTCAACTTCAACGAAACACGCCGCGACATCATCAATCTGGTTCGACCACACTTGGACGCCGTGCGGCTGGCGCCGGCCCGCTCGCAACAGGGAACACTGGGTCATGTCGGCCGGTCCGCCGGGCACGTCTTCGTCATGGTGCGCGATCACGTCCGCTTCCTCGGCCTGACCCTGATGGAACTGGTGAAGGTCGTGGCACGCCCCACCCGTTTGCGTACGCGCGAACTGGCGCAGCAGATCGGGCAGTGTTTCGTGAACGCCATTCCGATCGTCGTGCTGCTCATGTTCCTGATCGGCATGGTGCTCACCTATCTGCTCGCGCTCGTGACGGAGCCCTATGGCGCGGGTCTGTTCGTGGTGGATGGCGTGACGGTGGGCGTATGCCGCGAGATCGCCCCGATCCTGGTGGCGATCCTGGTGGCCGGCCGCTCGGGCGCGGCGTTCACCGCCGAGCTCGCCTCGATGAATCTGCGCGAGGAAGTCGATGCCATCGCCGTGCTCGGCCTGTCGCCGTTCCAGGTGCTGGTGCTGCCGCGCCTGCTGGCGCTGACGGTCGCGCTGCCGCTGCTCATCTTTGTGGGCGACGTGGCCGGCATCTTCGGCTCGATGGTGCTGGCCCGGCCCCAGCTCGATCTGTCGTACGCCACCTACATCGAACGCACCGCGGCGGCGCTGACGCCGCGACAGGTGATCATCGGGTTGGCGAAAGCCCCACTGTTCGCGGCGGCGATTGCGGTGATCGCCTGCCACATGGGCCTCGCCGCGCCACGCGAAGCGCGGGCGGTCGGCATCAGCACCACGTCGACGGTGGTGCAGAGCATCGTCGCCGTGATTCTGATCGACGCCGCGTTGGCCATCCTGTTCGCGAAACTCGGCTGGTGAACGAACCCGCCCTCATCGAGGTGGATGCGATCGTCACGCGCTTCGGCGCAAAAGTGATCCACGACGGCGTCGGCTTCCAGGTGAAGCGTGGCGAGCTGGTGGCGATCGTGGGCGGCAGCGGCACCGGCAAATCGGTGTTGCTGCGCGAGATCGTGGGCCTGCTGCGTCCGACCGGGGGCCGCGTGCGGCTGTTCGGCGAGGATGTGTGGCGCGCCGGCGATGTTGTCCTGGCGCAGTTGCGCACCCGGTTCGGCATGCTGTTCCAGGATGGCGCACTGTTTTCCTCGCTGACCGTGGCGCAGAACGTGGCGGCGCCGCTGGTGGAACACACCCGCCTCGCGCCAGCGCGGATCGATGCCCTGGCGCGGCTGCGGCTGGCCATGGCCAATCTGCCGCCGGATGCCGCCAACAAGATGCCGAGCCAACTGTCCGGCGGCATGCGCAAGCGGGCAGCCCTGGCACGCGCACTGGCGCTCGAGCCGGAACTGCTGTTTCTCGATGAACCGACCTCCGGCCTCGACCCGATCGCCGCGCGCGCCTTCGACCGCCTGGTGCGCAGCCTCGCCGATGATCTCGGACTCACCATCGTTCTGGTCACCCACGATCTCGACACGTTATTCTCCATCGTCGATCGCGTGATCGTGCTGGCGGAGGGACGGGTGATCGCCGACGGCCCGGTCGCCGAGGTGCGACGGGTCGACAACGACTGGATCCGGAGCTACTTCAGCGCGACGGCGGCCGAGCGCGCCTGAGAAACGCCCACCTCCAGGCCGCGCTCCGCCGGCCCGCGTCCTTGGGAGATTGCAGGATGGAACTCGAAACCCGGTATGGATTCATCGGCGCGGCGGTGCTGCTGGGAATGGCACTGCTGGTTGGCGGGCTGCTGTGGCTGGGTGGCAAGGACGCCCGCGGCAAGCACGACCGCTATCACATCGTTTTTTCCAAGAACTCCCTGGAAGGCATGCAACGCGGCAGCTCGGTGCTGATGAAGGGCATCCGCGTCGGCAGCGTGATCGGCTACCGCATCGACAGCGCCGATGGACGCGCCGTCAGCGTCGACATCCAGGTGGACGACGGCACCCCGGTGCGAAAATCCACCCGCGCCGCCGTCTCCCGGCAGTTGATCACCGGCCAGGCCAATGTGGTGCTGGAGAATCCCGCGGGCGACAGTAGCAGCCCCGACATGGAGGTGGTCGGCGGGGACCAGTATCCGCTCATCGCCGAGGGCGAATCCAATCTGCTCAAGCTGCAGGACACGGCGTCCCGGGTGATCGGCAAGGCGGAAGACACCCTCGGCAACCTCGGTGAGTTCGCCTCAGCGGAGAACCGGCGCGTCTTCAACGAAATGCTGGTCAACCTGCGCGACATCAGCGGTAACGTGGCCCGGGGCACCCGCCATCTCGACACCACCGTGCAGTCGCTCGATGCACTCGCGCGTGACCTGCGGCGCGCCGGCGTGCAGATCGCGGCGTCGGCAACGACCATACAGACCGACGTTCACAGCGTCGGCCGCAGCGCAACCGCAGCCCTGGACGGCGCGTCGGTGTCGATCCGTACCGCCGGCGGCGATCTGTCGCGCGTGGCCGACCGGATCGAGACCCTTGCCGAGGTAAGCCGCGCCGAGCTGGCGCAGACCACGCAGCGCCTGCGGTCGACGGTCGACGCGGTCGGCACGGCGGCCCGCCGGCTGCAGCAACCGCGCGAGGTGTTGTTCGGCCCGGAGATGCCGCCGGGACCGGGCGAAAAGCGATGATGCGGCTACCGCTATCGTTGTTCCCGGTCATCGCCTCGCTGCTGCTGGCGGCATGCGTCGGCTCGGGTGGCGAACCGCGCCGCTTCTTCGTGCTCGCCGAGGAAACCAGTCCGGTCCCGGCGGCAACGGTCGGCGCGCGGGGTTCGATCGCTGTCGCGTCCACCACCGCCGCCACCTTCTACGACACGACCGACATCGCCTACAGTGCCGCGCCCGGAACCCGCGCCTACTATCGCGCGGCGAGCTGGACCGAAGCGCCGGCCGACACGCTTGGCCGGCTCCTGCTGGCGAGTCTCGCGGCCGATGGCGCCTTCGAGTCGGTCACGGCCGCCACCAGCGGCGTGCGCGCCGATCTGCTGCTCACCACCGTGCTGGTCGATCTGCACCACGAGGCGGTCAAGGCACCGGGCAAGGTTCGCGTGGCGCTTGCGGCGGAGCTGATCGATCTGCGCAGTCACGCGCTGATCGCGCGCAAGACCTTCGTGGCCGAAGCGCCGGCGCCGACGTTCGATGCGGCCGGTGCGGTGGCGGGCCTGCGCTCGGCGACCGCGTCGGCGCTGCGCGATATCGACGCCTGGGTCGTGGCAACGCGGCCGGCCAAGTAGCAGCACCACAGGGTGCCAGCGGTCGGAGGCCACTGTCGTTCGGCAGGCACCACCCCGAACTCGCCGCCGCCGCCGGCACGCGGGTTGCAGTTGACGTCGCCCGCATGGCGCCGCGCGGTCTGTCGCACCAGCGCCAGACCCAGGCCCACGCCATCGCCGTTTTCGCGCGTGCCCGGCAACCGATAAAAAGGGTTCGAAGATGCGGCCACCAGCCCGTCCCGTCGAGCACGCGCGGCTCCCGCGACCCGTCCGGCATCAGCCACCACACCGCGGCCATGAGCGCGCCAAACAGCATCAATACCGGGATCGACGACGTGGCGCGCACTTCGGGACACCCATCGAAGCCGTCGCGATCCGGCAACAAGATTCGGATTGCTTGCGGTTCATCTGTTGCTCCTGGCAATGATGGCGTCGCGGGACCGCAACGCACGACGCCAGTGTTGCGGCGGGGCCTTGCCCCAGCATGTCGGGAAGGTAAAGAAAGGTAAACCTGATTGGCGACATTGCTCAGCGCCCCTCACCCTCGGTCCCTCTCCCGAAGGGAGAGGGAGGTCTCCTGCTCCCTTCTCCCGCCGGGCAAGGGCTGGGGATGAGGGAAACCCGAGCGTTGATTGCCGGGTTGCGTTGTCGTTGGCCAGTCTTGTGGTTGATGAGAAAGGTAAATGTCGGGCTTCGCCCGGCTGACGCCGAAACAGATCGCTTCGCCCCCCCCCAGAGGGCCGGCGTCCTTGGGAGCGGCCCGGCGGGCGCACAAAAAGACCGGCCCGGATCGCTCCGGGCCTGCGGTTACCGCGACTGCTGTGCCAGTGGGACTTCGTGCTTCAGACCGCCTTTTGCATCAGACCGCCTGCTGTTTGCGACGACGGCCGGCCAGGACACCAACACCCATGAGGCCGGCAGCCATCAGCGCGTAGGTGGACGGTTCTGGCACCGGCTGCAACTGGATCGAGGTATCGATGCGGAAGTTCGATTCCGTGGTGTGGCGCTCGGCGAAGAACAGCTTGAAGTCGTAGTCGTCGCCGGCGGTCAGGCCGAGCGAGTCGAGCTCAACGCTCTTGGAAATGGCGCCATGCACGCCGCCGATATCGACCGCGAGATTGCCGTCGATGAACACCCAGACATCGTCGTCACCGGTAAAGGTGAAGTTCTCTCCACCCTCGTAGGTGAAGGTGGTGGCGAGTTCGTAGGTGAAGTGGAAGTTGTGGCCAGAGTCGCCGTAATTGCCGAACAGTTGACCGTCGATCGGGAAGAACGACGAGTTGCTGTAGCTGTACACGCCGCCAGTGCTTGCACCAAGACCGTTGTCGAGAACGATGGTGTGCGTCGTACTCTGGTTCACGCCGGGCACGTCGTTGTACCACTGGTTGAACGTGGTGGCGCTGGTCGCGTAGGGCGCGCCGGGAACCAGGACGGGCTTGCCGTCGGCGCCCAGGTTGGTCTCGACCATGCCGTTTTGCTCGCTGCAGCAAAAACTCTCAAAGTCGGGGCTTGTCGACGGCGTGAAATCGCGAATGGTACCGGTGAGGCTGATGGTTGCGGCTTGCGCCGCGGCGGCGGACAGGGCCAGCGCAATGGCGCTCGACGCAAGGATGCGGGTTTGACGGTTCATGTTGTCTCCAGAGGTAAGCAAGTTGGCGTTCACTGACGGGTATGACGGATCGCAACCTCGGGAGACCAGAGCCATGCGGCAGGGTCGGTGCGAACTGAATCGGTCAGTCATTCGATAGCAGAGCACGTCTAAATCTATTCAAATGTATAGATTTGACGTGATAGCCCTGAGCGAGAGGTATGCCAGGTAAGCCGGCGGGGAAGGCGCAGCGCAGCCTGGGGGTGGGTGTCACCTGCTAGAGCTTCATCGGGCGCAAGTAGCCCGTGAGTTCGAGGTAGCCTCGCCCCGCATCACCCCCCGCCACCAGGATGCGGACCGCTCCCTCCCAATAGATCGTGCCCACGCTGGCCCGGGAATCGAGCTCCTGGTCGTTCATCAGGGGTTGGACCTCGAGGTCGAGGCCGCCGGCCCGAATTCGCATCGCCACCGGCCACGTCGCGCCACTGCGGGGGCTGCGCCACCAGCGCAATGGCTCGAACCGGACGTCGGTGGCAGCCAACGTCGTGATGTTCCCGGCGGCGTCACGCCGGGTGCCGCCGGCCCATACCAGCCCCCCTGCCTGGTCACGCATCCGGAACGCCATCAGCGCGCCGCCGTCGTCGAAGTTGAGGCCGACCCAGTCCCAGCCGGCGGCATTTGACGCGAGATACTCGCTCGACCATTCGTGGTCGAGCCAGGCGCGCCCCTGCACCGGAACCGCCGCCCCGTTCGAGGTCACCGAGCCGGTGACGCGCAATTGCGGGCGGCTGTAGTAGTAGCTCGCCTGTTCCGGATTCGGGCCTTTGCGGCTGTAGCCACGATCGCCCTGCAACAGCGGCGGCTCGACGCCGTCGAATACCAGGTCAAGCTGAAACTCCCGGGCGTCGATGCGGGCCCGGTAGCGGGTGCCCGCCAACACGAGCGACCAGTCGCCGATGTGAACGTCGGTGGTTGCCTCGCCGGCGCGCGCCAGATCGAAGCCCGCACGCGCGGCACGTTGATCGTGCAGCAGGCGGCCGCGAACGGCGTCGGCAAGCGCAACGTGCGCGAACAGCAATTGCGTCGGCGCGAAACGGCTCGGATTCGCTTCCTGCAGTCCGGGTCGGTGGCGGAAGAATGTGATCTGCACGCCCGATTCATGGCCGGCGTCGTCGCGCAGCCAGCCGGTGAGATACCACCACTCGGTGCGAAATGCCGGGTGTGCGCCGTGATCGCGCGGAAACCGCAACGGCACGCCGGCTCGCACGGTCGGGTAGTCCGCTGCGAACGCGACCAGCGGTAGCGCCAGCGGGGCGAACAGCAGGGTCCGGCGCGAAATGCTGAACGGCAAGAGGTCTGGCCTGATCACGCTCACCAATCCTCCCGGACCGCGCGCACGACGTCGCCGGTCATCGCGCGCCGCCCGCCGATCGCCGCGGTGAGCGTGCCCAGCGCCAGCATCGCCAGCGCGAAGCTCGCCAGCGGCAACACCGGGATGTGCAGCTCCATGCCCAGATGGAACGATTGCCGGTTCACGACGTGGATCAGCACCAGACTCATGACCAGCCCGAGCGCGCTGCCGACCGTGAGGCCGACGGCGCTGACGGCCAGGCCTTCCAGCGCAAGCATCGCGCCGATCTGCCGGCGCGTGATGCCCAGATGCCGCAACACGCCGAACTCGCGCCGCCGCGCCAGCACCTGGCCGCCGATCGCGCTCGACAAACCGACCAACCCGATGAGCACCGCGGCAACTTCGAGCGCGTAGGTGACGGCGAAGGTGCGGTCGAAGATGCGCAGCGACAGCGCCCGGATGTCGCCCGGCTCGGCCAGCTCGATACCCTCGCCCGCGATGGCCCGCAACGCGGCTTTCACCGCCGCGCGGTCGGCGTCGGGAGCTAGCCACAACCCGGCGTCGTTGGCACGCCTGTCTCCGGTCGCCGCCGCGTAGACCGACCGGTCGATCAGCACGGCGCCGTTCTGGCGGGCGTAGTCGCGCCAGACACCGGCGACATGGAAACGCTTCGCCGTACCGCCGAGCGGCAGGTCGAGCGTTGCGCCCGGCGTGAGATGAAGAATGGCGGCCGCCGGCTCGCTGATCCAGACTTCGGGCGTCGCATCGCGACTGCGAACCACATCGCCGATCAGCATCAGCCGCCGCTCCGGGTCGATCGCAACGCCATCGCGTGCCAGCAGCGTGACGCGCGGCTGGGCCGGATCGATCAGGAGTTGCTGCCAGCGCAGGAATTCGACCCGCGCAATGCCCTTGCCCGCGTGGATCCGGGCCTGGTCGTCGGGGCCGATGAAGCCGCTGTCGCCGGCCACCGCCGAACGCAGATAGAGATCGGCGGGAAGAATCGCCTCGAGCCAGGTGGCAAGCGAGTCGCGGAACGACGCCACCATGATTGCCATCGATACCATCAGGCTCACCGCGGCGACGATTGCCGCGAGGCTCACCGCCGCCTGCGCCGGATAGGCCCGCAAGCGCGTCAGCACCAGCGTGGTGAGCGAACCGGGCGGTGACGGCAGGATCGCAAGCAGGATAGCCGTGAATCGCGGCAGCAACAGGATGGTGCCGAGAAGCATCGCGGCAATGGCGAAGTAGCCGGCGATCGGCAGGCCGCCCAGTGGCGGCAGCTGCGTCAGCACCGCCCCCACCGCAAGCAGGCTGGCGCCGGGCCAGGCAGCGCCCAGAGCCCCGAACGCGCGGGCATCGTCACCGCTCTTCAACGCCAGTGCCGGTGCGGCTCGCGCCGCTTCGAGCGCGGGCCCGAGACTGCCCAGTAACGCAGCCACAACGCCGAGCCCCCCGAACGTCAGCGCGGTGGTGGCGCTCACCTGCAACGCCGGGATCGTGCCGCGAAAGAAGCCCGCACCGAGATCGCCACCGAACACGCGCAGACCGATGGCTGCGATCCCGGCGCCGCCGAGCAACCCGAGAATCGCGCCGGCGATACCGAGAACCAGTCCCTCCCACAGCATCAGCAGCAGGATTTGTCGCCGGGTGAAGCCGGTGACCCGCAGCAGTGCGATCTGCGCGCGCCGCCGAGCCACCGAGAGCGCCTGCGTCGAGAACACCAGCAGGCCGCCGGTGAAGAGCGCCACCAGCGCCAGCACGTCGAGATTGACGCGATAGGCGCGGGTCATGCGCGCACTGGCCGCACCCGCCGCCTGCGGACGCTCGGTGGCGATGCCCGGCGGCAATCGCAGCGCCGCGGCGAATGCATCGACATCGGTTCCGGGCACCAGACGCAGGTCGAGGCGTGTGATGCGGCCCGGACGATCGAACACCCACTGGGCAGCGCCGATGTCCATCAGGCCCCGGCGGCCACGGGCGGCCTCGCCAGCGAGCGCGCCCGCGACCCTGAGCGAGCGCAACGCCAACCCGACCTGCACCCGGAGCAGGTCGCCGCGGCCGATCCCGAGCCATGCCATGGCGGCCGGCGACAGCAACACGGTGTCTTCCCGCAGCAGGTCGAAGGCATCGACGCCTTCGGCGAGCAAGCCGGGTTGCAGTTGACCCGCCCGGAACAGATCGACCCCGACGATCGTCAGCGCCTCGTCGCGCCCCGCGACCCGCGCCTCGACCTCGAGCGCCGGACTGATCGCCGCGACAGCGGGCCATCGCGCGACCAGCGGATACAGCGACTCGTCGAAACCTTCGCGCGCACCCCGCAGCGTCAGATCGGCATCCCCGGACAGCACCCGCGCCGCCTGCGCCATCTCGCCGACCGCCGACGCATTGATGATCTGCACCGCGAAGCCGAGCGCCACGCCGAGCGCGATCGCCAGCACCGAGATGGCCACCCGCCCGGGAAACTGCCTAGCCCCCAGGGGGTCAGGCCTGCATAATTGCATTATGAAGTATCTCCGGCCGAGCTTTGGTCGCCGATTCCCGCCGCGAAGGTGCGGTTGGCGCTCTCACACGATACTGGTGGGCACTGCGAACCACAACGAAACAGCAACAGTCAATTATGCATGTATGCAGGCATGACCCCAATGGAAAGTGGATCGGCTAGACTTCCGCTCCTCTTGCCGCGCAGAAACGGAGCACCGGATCATGGCTGACGTCATCGACTACGAAATCTTCGGCAACGAAATGCAGTACGTGGAAATCGAACTCGACCCCGGCGAAGCGGCGATCGGCGAAGCCGGCAGCATGATGTACATGCAGGATGGCCTGACGCTCGATACGGTCTTCGGTGATGGCAGCGCGCAGCAGGGCGGGCTGATGTCGAAGCTGCTCGGTGCGGGCAAGCGCCTGCTCACCGGCGAATCGCTGTTCACCACCATCTACACCAACCAGTCCAGCGGCAAGCGGCGGGTTGCCTTTGCCGCACCGTATCCGGGCAAGATCGTGCCGCTCGACCTGGCGGCGCTGGGCGGGACTTTCCTGTGCCAGAAGGATGCGTTCCTGTGCGCCGCACGCGGGGTCGCGCTCGGCATCGCCTTCCAGCGCAAGCTGGGCGCCGGCTTTTTCGGCGGCGAAGGCTTCATCATGCAGAAACTCGACGGCGATGGCCTCGCCTTCATGCACGCCGGCGGCACGCTGCTCAAGCGCGATCTCGCTCCCGGCGAACTGCTGCGGGTCGACACCGGCTGCCTCGTCGGCCTGCAACCGTCGGTCGATTACGACATCGAGTACGTGGGCAAGATCAAGACCGCGATGTTCGGCGGCGAAGGCCTGTTCTTCGCGACGCTGCGCGGCCCCGGCACGATCTACTTGCAGTCGCTGCCGTTCTCGCGCCTCGCAAGCCGGGTGTTCGCCGCCGCACCGCAACGCGGCGGCTCACGCGAGGAAGGGTCGATGCTCGGTGGCTTCGCTGCCGGGGGTCTGCTCGGCGGCCTGCTGGGCGGCGACGACGAATAGCGTCATGGCCGGCGACGAGGCGGGCGCGCGGGCCCTGCTCTACGCGCCGGGCTTGCCGCCGACCGGCTTGCCGACATCCTTCTCGGCCGGCGCCGACGGACTCTCCTTCGGACCCGAGGCGAGCCTCGCACCCGTGACGTGGGCCATCGTTCGGGCGCGCCGTGGCGGATTCGACCGCAGCACCCTGACCCTCGAATGGACCGGCACGACAGGCGACTGCGCGCTGGTGATCGCGGACGCCGCCGCGCGCGCCACCGTCGAGCCGTGGCTCCGGGGCCTCGCATCGGCCGCCTCGGCAACGCCGCGCACGAAACGCGTGTCGTCGCTGGTGCTCGGGCTGACCATCGGCCTGCCGGTGTTGCTGCTGGTGCTGCTACTCAGTCAGGCGAACCGGATCATCGACTGGGCCGTCGATCGCATCCCGATCGACACCGAGATTCGTCTTGGGCATGAAGCTGCGGCCGAACAGCGCTCGCGGCTCGCCCTGTGGGACGACCATCCCGCCGCCGCCGCGGTGCGCGAGCTGGGCAAGCGTCTGACGCACGGCTCGAGGTATCCGTTCGAGTTCCATGTGGTGCGCGATCCGTCGGTGAATGCGTTCGCCATGCCGGGTGGTTTCGTGGTGGTGAACAGCGGCCTGATCGAACGCGCCGACAGTGCGGAGGAAGTCGCCGGCGTGCTCGCGCATGAAGTGCAGCACGTCGAGCGACGGCATGGACTTCGCGGTCTGGTGCACGCCGCCGGTCTGGGAGTGGGCTTGCGACTGGTGCTGGGCGAGGTGGGCGGGTCGTTCGCCGCTTCGTGGGCCGAGAATCTCGAAGGGCTGCGGTTCTCGCGCTCGCAGGAGTCGGACGCCGATCGCACCGGTGTCGCAGCGTTGATCAGGGCCGATATCGATCCCCGCGGAATGGGGCGGTTTTTCCGCAAGCTGGCGCGGGAGGGAAGCGCCGTGCCCGCCCTGCTGTCGTCACACCCGGCGAGCGAGGAGCGCTTCGCGACGGTGGATACGCTGATGCCGAAAGATCGCAAATTCGAACCGCTGAACTACGACTGGCCGAACTTGCGCGGCAGCCATTGACTATCCCGACCCCTGCGTCAGGATCGCGACCGAAACCAGGTCCGGGCGTTACTTCACGTTGATCTGGAAGAAGATCGGCAGCAAGGGATCCTTGGTGTAAGGCGCCAGCTTCGGCAGCCGCGCAAACTCGAATGACCGCGCAAAGCAGTCGGATACATTGCTATGCGGCTGCGAGTCGACGTTGGTGGGCTCGCCATTCTTGTTTACGTCCGCCACGAGGATGAAACCATTCATGTCGGGATCCTTGAACTTCGCGAGACAGGTTGCCACACCGCTGCGCAGGTTGGGTTCGATGGCCTTGCCCATGGCCGAAAAATAAGGCTTGAGCGCGGGCGATTCTTCGGCCGTACGTGCGCGCTTCACGCGCTCCTCGAATGGGGTCGCGGCAAGCGCGTGCGTTACCTGAAGCGCCAGGGCGAGCCCGACGATCAGCCTCGCGGAGGTCATAGGCCCGACAGAACGGATCAGGCGGACCCGTTGGCGCTTTACGGACGATCGAACAAGGTTCAAGGCGGACTCCGGATTGGACGACGACCTGCGCAATCTATTGCGCTTGCGCCCGGCATGCAACCCTTACGCCGGGCGCAGGCCGGACGGCCCGAGAATCAGCACGCGATCGGCGGTATCGGCCGCCGCACGCGAATGGGTGACGAGGATGCCGGCGGCGCCGCTCGCGTCGAGCGATGAGCGCAACAACGCGAGCACCGAGGCGGCGCTCTCGGCATCGAGATTGCCGGTGGGCTCGTCGGCGAGCAAGAGCCGCGGCCGGTGCACCAGCGCGCGGGCGATCGCGACCCGTTGCAACTCGCCGCCAGACAGTTCACGCGGCAGGCTGGTGCCGCGATCGCCCAGACCCACCGCTTCGAGCATGGCGGCCACCCGCGCTTCCGCCAACGCCGACGCGACCCGCAACAGATGCAGGGGCAGAGCGACATTCTCGGCGACGCTCAGATAGGGCAGCACATGGAACGCCTGGAACACGAAACCGAGCTTCTCGCGGCGCAACCGGGTGAGCGCATCGTCGTCGAGCCCGGCGAGCGCAACGCCATCGAGGGTGACGCTGCCGGCGTCGGCAGCGTCCAGCCCCGCGACGAGGTTGAGCAGGGTCGATTTGCCCCTGCCCGATTCGCCCATGATGGCGACGTATTCGCCCTGCGCCAGGTCGAGCGACACATGGTCGAGCACGCGCCGCGGTCGCGGGCCGCCGAACGACTTCGACAGCTCGCACACCCGCAGCGCGAATGCGGCTTCATCAGCAGCAGCGGGCACCGGTCGCGCCGGGATCACCGCGAGTTATGCGGCGAGCGCCGGATAGTCGGTGTACCCCTTGTCGCCGCCCGCGTAGTACGTGGCCTGGTCTGGCTTGGCCAGCGCGGCACCGGTACGGAAGCGCGCGGGCAGATCCGGATTGGCGATGAACGCCGCACCGAACACCGCGGCATCGGCTTGGCCGGACACCACCAGGGCCGCGGCCGCCTGCTGCGTGAGTCCGCCACCCGCGAAGTAGGCGCCTTTGACCAACGGCCGCAGCAACGAGTGGTAATCGAACGGACCGCCGAACAAGGCCACATGGACATAGGCCAGACCCTTGGGGCCGATGAGCGAGACCAGCGTGCGGTAGGTGTCCTGGGGATTCGCGTCGGCGATGTCGTTGAAGGCCATGTCCGGCGACAGCTTGATGCCGACCCGGCCCGCGCCCGCCACCGCGATCATCGCGTCGAGCGCTTCGACGATGAAGCGCGCGCGATTGGTCGCACTGCCGCCATAGCCATCAGTGCGGGTATTGCTGCCCGACGACAGGAACTGCATCGGCAGGTAGCCCGATGCCGCATGCAGCTCGACACCGTCGAAGCCCGCGTCGAGCGCACGCCGGGTTGCCGCCTGGTACTCGGCAATCACGCCGGGGATCTCGCCGATCTCCAGCGCGCGCGGCGTCACGTGGTCCTTCATGCCGGCCAGCGTATACGACTGGCCCTTGGGTCTGACGGCGGACGGCGCCACCGGGGTCGCACCGCCGGGCAGCATCGAGGGATCGGAGATCCGGCCCGCGTGCATGATCTGCCCGCCCCCGGCATGCACGGCATCGGTCACGGTTTTCCAGCCCACGAGTCGGAATGCAGCCCCGGCGTACCGAGGTAGCCCTTGCCCATGGCCGATGGATAGCTGCCCTCGCTGATGATGAGGCCAGCGCCCGACCGCTGCGCGTAGTAGGTGGGCACCAGCGGACCGGGCCCGCCCGCGATGTCGGCGCGCGAGCGCGTCATCGGCGCCATCACGATGCGATTGGGCAGCGCGATGCTGCCAGCCTGGAGAGGGGAGAACAGATTGTTGCTCATGCGGTTTCCTTTGCTGGTGAATCGGAAAGAGGGCCCATGCGGCCCGCCGCGTAGTCCTTGCGGGCTGGTACGATTTGTTCGCGGGTGTTCATGACGAACGGCCCCCACGAGACCACCGAAGTCGCCGGGCGCGACCGGGGTCAGGCCGATCATGATCATGCCGCCATGTCGAACAGGAGCACTTCGGCGTCGACCCCGCGGCTCATCGCGATCTCGGATTCGGCCACAATCTTGAGACCATCTCCCGCGACCAGGTGCTTGCCATTGACCTCGACTTCGCCGCGCGCCACATGCACATAGACCCGATGCGCAGCATCGACCATCTGGGTCACGGCGTCGGCGCCATCGAGCACGGTGGCGTAGACCCAGGCGTCCTGGTGGATCGTCACCGACCCCTCGGCGCCATCGGGTGAAGCCACCAGGCGCAGACGACCCTTCTTGTCGGCGGCGCTGAAATTCTTTTGCTCATAACTGGGCGCGATGCCGTTGCTCTTCGGCTGGATCCAGATCTGAAGGAAATGCACCTGGTCGGACTTCGATCCGTTGAACTCGCTGTGGGTGACACCGGTGCCCGCGCTCAGGCGCTGCACGTCGCCCGGGCGAATCACCGAGCCCGTGCCCATGCTGTCACGGTGCTCCAGGGCGCCGTCGAGCACGTAGCTCACGATCTCCATGTCACGGTGCGGGTGAGTGCCGAACCCCATGCCCGGGGCCACGCGATCTTCGTTGATGACGCGCAGGCTGCCGAAGCCCATCTCGGCCGGGTCGTGGTAGCCGGCAAACGAAAACGTGTGGTGACTATCGAGCCAGCCGTGATTGGCGTGGCCGCGGTCGGAAGCCTTGCGGATGGCGATCATCGTTCATTCCTCCTGAAGATGTGATCCTGAGCACAAGTGGCTCTTCAAAAGTGAATATAGGGGTGGTCACTCCGACCTTCAAACGGATAAATTTGACCGGCAGCATCAAACTGTCTGATGAAGATCGATCGCCACCCAGGAATTCCGGGCCGGCACGCCCGGCCGATCAAGGTCGGCGGCGGAAAAGTGCCGTACCCTACGCGCTTCAACCACCGCTTGCGCCCCCTACAACGTGTTGAAGTCAACCACGCTTGCCGCGCTGCTGATCGTCTCGCCCGCCGCCATGGCGGACGAGTCCGCGGGCGCTGTCTCGGAAGCCGGCCGGCCGGTGCCGCTTTCCGTGGCGGCGGCCGATGCGGGCGGTTTCGGTTCCCGGAGCCTGCTCACGGCGCTCGAAGGCCATCTCCGGCAGCGCCACATCGATCTCGACACCCTGACCGCCGAGCAGATGGTCGACCTGATGCTGGACTGGGTTCGAGTGGCGCCGCCCGGCGGCGCGGGTGGCGAGCCGACGCCGGATGCCCTCGTGTTTCGCTACGGCGGCTGGTCGGAAGGCTGCGCCACCGGCTTCAGGCTGGGTCTGCTGCGCCGAACCGGCACCGGCGATGGGCCGGCGCAACTGGCCGGCATCACGCTGATGTTCGAGCCGAGCAGCGGCGGCGATCTGGCGCCATTCAGCACTACAACCGCCGACTGGCCCACGGTGGCGGCCTTCGTGGAAGCGATCCGGCGGTCGCCGGCCTACCGGCGTTTCGGCACCGAGAAGCCGATGTCGGCGTTCATCGAACGGGGCGGCCTGCGGTAGGACGTCCCCCCAGGGTGCCGGGTCCGATGACACACGCCGGCACCTTGGAGAAGATGATCGGCGCCGCCGACACCGCGTCGGACGCGGCACTCGAATCGAAGCCGGACTGCGCGAACTCGTACGCGTGCTCGTGCCACTACGCCGCCAGATGACGGCAATAACCACAAGACTGGCCCACAACAACGCAACCCCGCAATCAACGCTCAGGTCTCCCTCATCCCCGACCCTTCTCCCGGAGGGAGAAGGGAGCAAGAGACATCCCCCTCGGGAGCTGGAGACGTCCCTTCCCTCGGGAGCTGGAGACGTCCCTTCCCTCGGGAGCTGGAGACGTCCCTTCCCTCGGGAGCTGGAGACATCCCTCTCCCTTCGGGAGAGGGACCGAGGGTGAGGGACGCCGAGCGATGTCGCCAATCAGGTCCGTGATCGAGCGGCGCGCACGATGCCGCTCAGATCGCGGCAACGGTCTGCACTTCGAACAGCAGCGATTCCTTGACCAGCCGATCGACCATCAGCAGCGTGTTGGGCGGATAGGCGCCATTGGCGAACATCTTCGGGAACTCGCGCAACCGATAGTCCATGAACAGCGGGATGTCCTGCGAATGCACGAGATAGCTGGTGAACTGCACCACGTTGCCCCAGCCGGCACCACAGGCTTCGAGCGCCGCCAGGGTGTTGGCGAACGCCTGCCCGACCTGCGCCTCGAAGCCATCGGCAATGACGCCATCGGCGCGGGCACCGACCTGGCCGGCGATGAAGAGGTATTCCGACGCCTTGACCCGCGTGATCTGTGAATACGGACCGAGCGGGGTGCCGAGGGTGGGCGGGTTGAAGATGCGAATCTCTGCCATGTTGTTCTCCTGATGACGGATAGCGCCACGTCGCGGCGGGCTACGAGGCCGATGGGATGCTAACCCAACAGGCTTGGGCGCCGTGCCGGCGACCGCCCCACGCTCACAGGCGCCAGCGCAGCGCCACGTAGAACGTCCGCGCTGGCATCGGGTAGTACGTGCCGCTGAAGGCGACGGTCGAATAGACCTCGTTGAACAGGTTGTTGACGCCGAACGACACCTGAGCACCATCGCGTTCGAAACGCACGACGGCATCGCACACCGTGTACGACTCCAACGCCGGAAACCGGTCGTTGATGAAATCGTTGCCGTCGAAGCGGCGACCGACATGACGCACCGAGACCGATCCGCGCACCCACTCGCGCCATGCATGCTCGACGCTGGCGCTGGCCGTGAAGCGCGGCACCAGCGGGATGTCGGCGTCGACCCCACCGAAACGTGGCAGCACGTAGGCCGCGTTCGCGCGCAGCGAGGTGGCGCCGGAAATGCGCCAGCGCAGCTCGGCCTCGGCACCGGTGCGATGGGTCGGTCGCTCGTAGTTCCGATTCAGACCGATGCCCGTGACCGGATCGCGACCGAAATAGATCTCGTCATCCACATCCATCCGGAATGCGGTCACACCCAGTTCGACATGCTCGTTCGGGATCGAACGTATTCCCGCTTCCAGCGTGCGGCCGGTCTGCGGTCCGAGGTGCGTGGCCGCCAGCAGCAATTCGTCCACGTTCGGATTGCGGAAGTGCTGCGTCACCGAGGTGAACGCGGTGAACGCCGCCGACGGCTGCCACGTCACGCCGAGTTCCGCGCCGTGGTTGCGCCAGACACCGCCTTGCTGTGCCTGCACCCGGTAGGCATTGGTGCAGCCTACCTGCGACTGCACCACGACCGGCACCAGCGAGACGCCGGGGCCGGGATCGACATCGATGAGCACGGTTTGCGACACGGTCGTGCAGCCGCCGCGGCTGAAGCGCTCGTCGCGCTCGCCGGTCTCGAAGCGATCGAGACGCAGGCCCGCGTTGAGCGACAGGCCGAAGGGTCCGCGGGCGATGACATTGCCGAAGATGCCGCTCGACGCGACAGTGCCGAGGCGGCGGGTGGAACTGTCGAGCAGGAACTGGCCGTTTTCGGATCGGGCGTAATCGGCCGATTGCCAGTCCGCACCGAAGCTCAGGCGGTGGGAGAAACCGAATGCCGTCACGTCCTGATCGTAGTGCGCGGTGAGATCGCGCCGGGTCGACTCGATCAGCGACTGCTGGCTCGCGCGCGGCCGCGCCGGATCGAAACCGATGACGAAAGGATTCTGGCGATCGCGATATCCCGCCTGCATCTGCAGCCGTCCGCCGGCACCGAGATCGGCATTGGCGCCGAGCGTGTAGCGCCGATCGTCGGTGGTGCTCTCGTCATTTGGGAAGTTGCTGGCTCGACGCTGGTCGGAACCTGCCAGGAATGCCTGGCGACTCACCGGCCCCGGCAACCCCGACACGTCGTGATGCAGCACGGCCCGTGCGTAGAGATCGAGAAAGTCCAGCCTGCCGGTCGGCAGGAAACGAATCTCGGCGGCAGCGTCACGGGCGGCGACGTCACCATTGCGCCGGTAGCCGTCGGTGTCGAACCGGCTGACATTGACCGCCCCCGCGAACGGCCCGACCGTACCGCCGACATTGGCCCGCAGCTCGCTGGTGTCGTACGACTCGCGGCGCGCCAGCACACCGAGCGTGGGCGGGCCGGGCGTCGGACGCCGGGTGATGATGTTGATCACGCCGCCCACCGCGCCGTTGCCGTAACGCACGGCGCCGCCGCCGCGCAGGATTTCGATGCGTTCGATCTGGGCCAACGGCACCGAAGACAGATCGGCACCGGACAGATCGTTCTCGTTCAGCCGTACGCCATCGACCAGCACCAGCACGTTGCTGGCCGCGGTTGCGCCCATGCCGCGGATGTCGATGGCCGCGTTCCGGTCGCCGCCGAAACTCTGGAGGTTGAGGTTGGCCTCCTGGCCCAACAGGGCACCGACGGTGGTCGCGCCGGCGCGTTCGATATCTGCCGGCGTGATGATGGTCACGCCATGCGGCGCAGCGCGCAGCGTGCCGGAAGCGCTCGGCGCCGTGACCAGCACTTCGTCGGCCTCGATCACGGTGTCACCCGCCCATCCCGCGCCGGGAAGTGCGGCGAACAACCCGCAGCAGAGCGCCCGCAGACGCGGGCAACCGCTCGGCACGGCTCTGGTGCCGATCCGGAACCCTTGCTTCGACTTAGCCCTTCATCCGGCCACGCCGCCGCGCCAGCAATGCTGTCGTGAGGCCCGCCAGCAGCAGCAACGGCGTCGCCGGTTCGGGCACCGCGTTCGCCGCCAGACTGTCCATCGCGAAGTAGCCCGGCGTGTTGATGCCGAAGGCGCCGCTGTCCGACGAGGCCAGGCCGAACGCCAGCGTCGAGACGACGCCGAGGCTGGACAGATCGACGAACCGCCAGTCGCGCACGATGTAGTCGCGGCTGTTGTCGGCGAAGCGGAAATCGGCCAGATAGAAGTCCACGCTGCCGGTCGTGACGCCGCCCGCGTCCTTGCCGATGATGGTGAGCCGCAGGTAGTCCGGATCGTCACCGGTGGCACCGCCGAATTTCTTGGCGAACGAATCGCCGTCGCGCATCGACAACGCGGCGTAGGTGGTATTGGTGAACCAGGCACCCGACACGACGCTCGGCGCCGCGAAGGTCACCGTGGGCACGCCGAGAAAGGCGAGGCCGTAGTTGGCCGAACCATCGACCCCACCGCCCGTCACGGCCGCATACTGGTTGGAGAAGCCGGCGGTCGTGTTGTCGGTCTGGTTCGAGTAGGTCCATCCCGACCAGCAGCAACCGAAGCCGAAGTCGTCGAAATGATGGTTGAAACCGGCCCCGCCACTGGTGAAGGTCGATGTGGTCTCCGGAAAGAAGTAGCTCTCGGGCGCCAGCGTGAGATCGTCGAACGTGCTCACGGCAGCACCGGCAGACGCGGATACCAGCAGTCCCGGCACGGCGAGGCCGGCGATCAGCGCGCACAAGCGACGTTGCAGCGCGGTCCGCGAACGTGGCGTAGCGACGACACGCCGACGGCGGCGCGCGGCCGGCAACAACGCCGCGATGCCTGCAAGCAGCAACGCCCACGTCGACGGCTCGGGCACCGCGGCCACCGCGGCGGCCGTGGCGGCCGCGAAGTGGATCACACCGACGGCGTCGAGATCGAAGCCGCCGCTGATCCGCGTGGGAAACGGATCGTAGATCGGGTGCGGCCCGCCCAACACCGCGGGAAAGCTGTCGAAGGTCTTGCCGTCACCGACGATGTCGACGATCCGGACGTAGCGCACGTGGTTCACGTCGAGCCCGGACACCGTGCTCAGCAGATTCAAATCGAACGGCGTGCCGTAGCCGCCGCGATACTTGCCGGCCAGACCATCGATGTTGGTGGGGTCCATCGTGCCGAAGGAATTGACCGGATTCGCCGTGTACGAAAACCCGGGGAAGCGGAAGAAGCTCTTGCCGTCGGACGACACCTCGACCCACGCGAGTTCGAGAAAACTGTCGTTGAAGCTGTTCTCGAACACGGCGAAATCGGCACCTGCGCCGTTTCTGATCGGGCGGTCGAAGGTGAGCGTGATTCTGCCCTGGTCGCCGAGCGAGACAACATCGGTCGAGACGCCGGTGGCGCGTCCGAGCGCGAGGTTGGGCGTCTTGAAGACAGCATCGACATTGCTGCCGGGCAGGTAGTCGAGATAGCCGGTGGCCCAGCCGGCGAAGGCGGCGCTGTTCATGGAGATAGCTGTGGACCCGGGCTTGCCGGCGGCGGGGGCGAATGGCCCGGCCTGAGCTGCACCCGAAACCGCGAGGGTGGCTGCGAACAACGACATTGCGAATATGGCACGCATGACAACTCCCGAAAGAGCCGGACGCGTCCCCGCGTCGGCTCAAGTTTGATGACAAGCCGACGATCGCGCAGAAGGAAGGGAATGAGGAAGTGGCGCGGGAGCCGCATCCGGGACGGAAGCGGGACCCTGGGATCCACCGCCTCGTCGCCCTCCGCGATAGCCGGCACTCTGGTCCCAGGCCGGTCTCCGGACTCGCAAGTGGGTTTTCCCGGCGGTTGGCTTTCCCATGCACGAGGCACAGTGGCACGATGAACCGCTTCTACTCGCTTACCGTTGCGGGGGCAGTGTCGGAGTGGCAGACAACGTTGGCAGACAACGTTGAGTGCTGCGCACCGACTTCCCGATTATCCCGTGGCTAAAGCAATGCCACGGGCACCTGCGACAACCCGAAGTTAAGCCACCGGGGCGGGAAGCGTCAAGCCGAATCGCCGAGTCGGCACCGGCACGTCATACCCGCCGACCCAGGATCGCCAGATCTCGCGCCCCCCCATCGAGCAGTGCCACACCGGGCAACAGCCCCCACGTTTCGAACGCGCGGCCCTGGAACAGCGCCACGCTGGCGCGGTTGTGAGCGAACACGAAAGCAAGCAACACCTTCAGGCTGAGCGAGGGGGCGTGCACGATGGCCTGGTCGAGCAGGAAGCCGCCGAGGCCGCGCCGCCGGTGAGCGGCATCGAGATAGAGGCTGATCTCGGCCGTGTGCTCGTACGCCGGGCGACCGTAAAAGGACGAGAAGCTCAACCAGCCGGCGATCCCGCCGTCGGCCTCCGCCACCCACAGTGGCCTGTGCGCCGGCGAATGGGCCTCGAACCAGGCAACGCGGCTGTCCACAGTGACCGGATCGAGATCGGCAGTCACGTCGCGCGATGCAATGGTGCCATTGTAGATCTCGACGATACGCGGCAGATCGCCGCGGGTCGCGAATCGCCATGCGAATACCATCGTCATCTCAGCGCGCGCCGGGCCGCTCCCACGCGCGCAGGAAGTCGAGGCCGGTCATCGACGGCGCCTGCGCCGCAGGCACCACCCCGGTGTTGCGTTCGCCACTGCTTGAGGTCAACGCGCGTTCCTGCGGGGAGTGGCAGCGGCGATACCGGTCAACGCGTCAGCCCGGCTCACAGCGGCGTATGCACCGGGTCGAGCACCACCGGGTGCGCCTTCAGGTTGCGATCGGCCTCGGCTTCCTCGGCACTCCTCACCCGGCGCACCAGCAGCGTGTAGAAGGTGGGCACCACGAACAGCGTGAGCAGCGTGCCTAGCAGTAGCCCACCGACGATCACCGACCCGATCGGATGCCGCGTCTCGGCACCCGCGCCTTTGGCCAGCATCAGCGGCACGGCGCCGAGCACCATGGCGCCGGTGGTCATCAGGATCGGGCGCAAGCGCAGGGTCGCAGCCTGTACCACCGACTCGAACCGATCGAAGCCCTTGCGCCGCAACTGGTTGGAGAACTCCACGATCAGGATGCCGTGCTTGGTGATGAGGCCCACCAGCATGACGAGGCCGATCTGGCTGTAGACGTTGAGCGTGCCGCCGCGCCCGAGTTTGGCGTCGATGAAGAGCGCGAGCAGTGCACCGGTCATAGCCAGGGGCACCGTGAGCATGATCACGAACGGGCCGACGAAACTCTCGAACTGCGCAGCGAGAACCAGATAGATGAAACACAGCGCCAGGATGAACGTGAGCGTGATGTCGGCCCCTGATTCGCGGAACTCTCGCGCCTGGGTGTCGAGATCGGTGGCGACCCCGCCGGGCAGCTCTTCCTTGACCGTGCGGTCCATGAAGCCGAGCACCTGACCCATGGTGTAGCCAGGGTTGATGTTGCCGTCGATCACCGCCGCCCGCAGCCGGTTGAAGTGGTTCAGCTCCTTCGGCGCCACCGTCTCACGCACACTCACCAGGTTGGCAAGCTGATTCAGCTTGCCATCGGTGCCGCGCACGTAGATGGAGGTGAGATCGGTCGGCCGGTCGCGGTCCTTGGGTTCGAGCTGAACCACCACGTCGTATTGCTTGCCTTCGCGCTTGAAGCGCGTGACCTGGCGACCGCCGAGCAGCGTTTCCATGGTGCGGCCGATGGTGTCGATCTCGGCCCCGACCGTGGAGGCTTTCTCACGGTCGACGTCGACGGCGAGCTGCGGCTTGTTGAGCTTCAGGTCGGTGTCGACCGCCGATAGTCCTGGATAAGTGCGGGCTTTCATCATCACCTTGGTGACCATGCCCTGGAGCTGCTCGTAAGAGCTGCCATAGATGATGTACTGCAGCGCCTTCTGGCGAAAGTTCTGGCCGAGCGACGGCGGGTTGACCGCGAACGACAGCACCCCGGGCAGCCCACCGAACAGCTTGCCCTTGATCTCCTCGGTGATCTTGAATTGGCTGCGCTCGCGCTGGCTCCAGGGTCTCAGAACCGCGAAACCGATGCCGATGTTGACCGGGTTGGGTCGTTCCAGACCCGGCGCGGTGACCGCGAACAAGGTGTTGATCTCCGGCACCCCCTGCAGGATCTTCTGCACCCCGAGCATGTAGCCGTCGGTGTATTTCAGCGTGGAACCCTCGGGTGCCACCACGAAACTCATGAACCAGCCGCGGTCTTCGAGCGGCGCGAGCTCCTGCTTGAGCTGGAGGAACAGGTAGACCATTGCGCCCGCCACCGCGAAGAACACGATCACGACCAGCCAGCGCGCCCTGAGCGTGCCACGCAGCGCCGCCGCATAGCCGCGATTCATGCCCTCGAAGAAGCGCTCGGTGAAGAGATAGATGCGACCGTGGTTGTGCTGCGTCTTGAGCAGCGTCGAGCACATCATCGGCGTGAGCGTGAGCGCGACGAAACCCGACACGATCACCGCCGCCGCCACCGTGAGCGCGAACTCGGTGAACAGCTTGCCGGTGGTGCCCTGCATGAACGCGAGCGGCGCGAATACGGCGGCGAGCGTGACCGTCATCGCGACCACCGCGAACCCGATCTCCTTCGAGCCTTGCAATGCCGCCTTGAACGGCGTCATGCCATCCTCGACGTGCCGGTAGATGTTTTCCAGGACGACGATGGCGTCGTCGACCACCAGGCCGATCGCCAGCACCAGACCGAGCAGGGTCAGCACGTTGATCGAGAACCCGAGCGCATAGAGGAAGAACAGCGAGCCCACCAGCGACACCGGGATGGTCACCACCGGGATCAGGGTCGCGCGCGGCGATCGCAGGAACAGGAAGATGACCAGCACCACCAGGATCAGCGCCTCGACCATGGTCTCGTAGACCGAACTGATCGACTCCTCGATGAAGATCGAGGTGTCGAAGGCAGCCCAGATCTTCATACCCGGTTGCAGGGTGGATTCGAGACGTGGCAGCTTCGCCTTGATCGCGCGCGCCACCGACAGCGTGTTGGCGGTGGATTGCTTGACGATGCCCAGAGCGATGGCGTCGTTGCCGTTGACGCGGATGATGTTGCGCTCGTCGAACGCGCCGATCTCGGCGCGGCCGATGTCGCGCAGGCGCACCGGGTAGCCGTTGACCTCGGTGACGATCATGTTGTTGAACTGCTCGGGCTTCTGCAGGTCGGTCTCGGCCAGCACCGTGAACTCGCGCATGGTGCTTTCGATGCGGCCGCCGGGCATCTCGACGTTCTGGCGCTTGAGCGCGTTCTCGACGTCCTCCGAGGTGAGGCCCATCGCCGCCAGCCGTTCGCGATCGAGCCAGATGCGCATCGCCACCTTGCGCTCACCGCCGATGATGACGCTGGCCACCCCCGCCACCGACTTGAGCTGATCGGCAATATATCGGTCGGCGAAGTCCGATAGTTCGAGCTGGTTGTGGCGATCGCTCGCCATGGCGAGCCAGATGATGGCCTGGGCGTCGGCCTCGATCTTGGCCACGATCGATTCGTTGGCCGCCGCCGGCATCAGGTTGCGGACCCGCGCCACGCGATCGCGTACGTCGTTGGCCGCGTCGTCGGCCTTGCGGCTGTTGACGAACGCGACGGTGATGGTGGACACCTCCTCGCGCGACACCGACTTGATGGTCTTGATGCCTTCGATGCCGGACAGCGAGTCTTCCAGCGGCTGGGTGATCGCCGACTCGATCACCTGGGCGCTCGCGCCCTTGTAGATGGTGCGCACCGACACCACCGGGGCGTCGATGTTGGGGTACTCGCGCACGGTGAGGCGCTGGTACGACATGAACCCGATCAGCAGGATCGCCAGGCTCATCACGGTGGCGAAGACCGGGCGCTTGACGGAGATGTTCGAGAGAATCATGGCGGTGGCGCCGGCTGGTGTGCAGTGAGGGGAGGCTCAGCCGCCCTTGCGTTGGCCGGCTGGCTGTGCCGGTTTCGGCGCTGGACTGGCGCCCGCTGGCGGTGGCGCGGCAGGAACGGTGACGGCCGTCGCGGGCGCTCCCGGCGGCGCGTCTCCCGGCGGCGGCAACACCATCACCGGCGCTCCCGGCGGCATCATGCCAAGCTTCATTGCGCCTTCGGTGACGACCATGTCGCCCGCGACCAGACCGGACACGATCTCGACTTCGCCAGGGCGGCGACCGCCGACCTGCACCTTGGTGATCTGCGTCTTGCCGCCGTCGATGATCTTGTACACGAACATGTCCTTGCCCTGCGGCACCAGCGACTGCTCCGGCAGCACGATGGCGTTGTCGCGATTCTCCAGCTGCACCGACACGCGCGCGAACAGGCCGGGCTTGAGCTTGCCGTCGACGTTGGGCACCTGGGCGCGAGCCAGCACCGTGCGCGACTTCTCGTCGACCGTGGGCTCGATGGCATAGATGCGGCCGACGAACTTCTCGCCGGGAAAGGCATCGAGCGATATCGCCACCTGCTGGTCGCGGGCGAGCCGGCCTGCATAGAGTTCAGGCACGCGGAAGTCGAGCTTGATGGCCGAGATCTTCTCGATGCGCACGATGCTGTCGCCGGTCTTGACGTAGGCGCCGGGGCTGATCTGGCGCAGCCCCATCGTGCCGCTGAATGGCGCCACGATCGAGGTCTTGGCGACCCGCGCGCGCTCCTGCTGCACATGGGCCTGGGCCACATCCATCGCGCCCCGGGTGCGATCGACCGCCTCGGCACTGATGAACCCCTTGCCGAACAGTTCCTTGGCGCGCTCGTGCTCGGACGTCTTGGTGCGCAACTCGGCCACGTTGGCCGCCAGCGCGGCTTCAGCCTCGGAACCATCGAACGAGATCAGCTTCGCGCCCTTGGCAACCGCACGGCCTTCCTCGAAATGGATGCCGGTGACCCGGCCGTCGATCTCGGAGCGGATCAGCACCGACTCGTCGGCGAGCAACGAGCCCACGGCGGTAACGTCGGAGGTGAACTGGCCAACCTTGACCTGGGCGGCCCTGACCGGCAACGCCATGGGCGCCTTGGCGGCGGCGGCCGGCCCCGCGGCACCGGGCTTGGCATCTTGCGGTTTCGGGTCGCCCGGCTTGGCGGCGGCAGTGGCAGCGGGCGGCGTATCGGCTTTCGACCCGCAGGCAGCCAGCGTGGCGACCAGCGCGACCATGGCGATCTCGGCGCAGAGACGGCGCGGAAAGGACGAAGGATTCAAGACAGGCCCCGTGGATGCGGATCGAAGCGGCGCGGCAACAGGTGCGGCGATGACAGGAGTTCACGTCGACCCGGAGGCCGAATAGCTGACCAACGAGTCAACAAGTACCGCCCATGATAGCCAACAATCCCACGCCATCGCCATGCGACTCTCGCTCGACGCTCTCGCCGCCCTCGACGCCATTGCCCGTAGGGGCAGCTTCGCCGCCGCCGCCGCGGAAGAGCTGCACCGGGCGCCGTCCGCCGTCAGCTATGTGGTGCAGAAGCGCGAACAGGACCTCGGGCTGCTCATCTTCGATCGCAGCGGGCACCGCGCCAAGCTGACCCCCGAGGGCACCGAACTATTGCGGGAAGGCCGTCACCTGCTGCGGGCAGCGGGCGAAATCGAGGAGCGCAGGCAGCGGCTGGCGCGCGGCTGGGAAAGCGAGCTAGCGATCACGGTCGACGAGATCATCCCGATCGAGCGGATGCTTCCCCTGGCCGAGGCGTTCTATCGGCTCAATCCGGGCACCCGCCTGCGATTTTCCGAGGAAGTGCTGGCCGGCACCTGGGAAGCCCTGCACGCCGGGCGCGCAGAGTTGGTGATCGGCGTGTCGGGCGACGCCCCGGCCGAAGGCGGCTGCAGCATGCTGTCGCTGGGCAGCGTGCAATTCGTGTTCGCCGTCGCGCCCTCACATCCGCTGGCAAGCCTCCCCGAACCGCTCGCCCCCAATGACATCCTTGCGCATCGCGCCGTGCTTGCCGCCGACAGCGCTCGCCATCTGCCCCCGCGCACCACAGGCATCCTTGCAGGCCAGGATCGCCTCACCGTGCCGAGCGTGAAGGCCAAGCTGGCCGCGCAGATCGCCGGCCTGGGCGTCGGCTATCTGCCGACGCACATCGCCGATCCGGAGATCGCCGCGGGAAGATTGGTGGCGCGTGCAGTTGCTGAACCGAAACCTTCCGCCGAACTGTTTGCGGCTTGGCATGGCCGGCAGATGGGCAAGGCGCTGGAGTGGTTCATCGGGCAGTTGGGGGATGCGGCGGTGCGGGCGGGGTTGCTGGGGTGAGGGGGGTAGCTGGCTCGATCCTCACGCGGGCGCCCCTCGGTCGCCAGCAGTCAGTGCAGGAGCAATTGACAAGCCCGGAGGCCACCGATCCGATATGCTTTGTGAAGCTGGCCCTTCGGATATCAGGCGGACATGCGATCGAAAGTGGTACTCGCCAAGCTCAGCCGCCCGACATCGACGGGAGTCATTGCTCGGGAACGATTGTTCGTGCGCATAGACGCCGCGCGGACGGGCCCGCTCCTATGGATCAGCGGGCCACCCGGCGGCGGCAAGACCACACTTGCTTCCACCTACATCGAGACGAGGATGGTGCCGCATATCTGGTACCAGATCGATGCCGGCGATCACGATCCGTCCAATGTCTTTCATCACCTGGGACTCGCCGTGCCGGGGCGAAAGAGATCCCAGTCCTTGGTGCCGCACGACCAGTCGACCGATCTCACCGGATTCTCGATGCGCTTCTTCCGCAGTCTGTACGCACGGTCTCCGGCCGGCCTTACGCTGGTGTTCGATGGTTTCCATGAGCTTCCCGCTGTCTCTCCGACCAATGCGGTGATCCGGATTGCGGTGGAGCAAGCGCCGCCGGGCACCACCATCGTGGTTCTGAGCCGCACTGCGCCGCCACCGGCGATGGCGGCCCTCCGCGCTGCCGGGCGGCTCGCTTTAATCGACGGGCAGGAGTTGAGATTGTCGTTGGACGAAACTGCTTGCATTGTCGGCATTGGTCCCGCAGAGGCGAGCCGGCTTCAAGACGCATGCGGCGGATGGCCAGCCGGCCTGCGTCTGCTGCTCGCTGCCGGCGCGCGCGCATCGGCAACAGCGGTCGATCTGGAGCATGTCGCCGACTACTTTGCGGAGGAGGTGCTCGCGCGACAGCCCGCCCACGCGAGGGATTTCCTGTTGCAGACCTCGGTCGTGACGAACCTGACCCCATCGCTCGCCGCCGCACTGTCCCAGAACTCACGAGCCGGGGCCATCCTTGAGGGATTACACCGCACGAACACCTTCACCGAGCGTCGCGGCGATCCTGCAGTGACATATCGATACCACGACCTCTTCCGGGCTTGTCTCCGGGACATCGCCCTGCGCGAGTGGGGTGATGTCCGGATGCAGGACTTGCAGACGCGGGCCGCCGCGATTCTCGAGGCGCACGATGATATTGAGGCAGCGGTGGTCCTTTACCTCGAAGCCGGCGAGTGGGCAGCCGCTGCGCGGGTCATCTTGGCCGGGGCTCCCAGACTGATCGCCCAGGGGCGCCTGCCGACGCTCCACCGATGGGTCCGCGACCTGCCGGGGTTCCTCGTCGAGCGATCCGGTGCGCTGCTCTACTGCCTCGGCACGGCACGGATTGCGTCGAATCCCTGCGTGGCACGCGTGGCTCTCGAGCGCGCATTTGCACGCTTCGGGATCGAAGGGAACGTGGCGGGTCAAGCCCAGGCGGCCGCCGGCATCATCGAGACGTTCTACTTCGAGCAAGGTGACTACCGCCCTCTGGATCCATGGATTGCGTCGCTCCAAGCCTTGCTGGTTCACGGTGTGGCCTTCCCTTCCGGAGAGGCGGAGCTGCGTGCCTGGTCGATGCTGCAGACGGCAATCACGTTTCGGCACCCGGCGCACCCGTTCCTCTCGAGGTGCGCGGAGCACGTATTGGAGCTCCTGTCCCGCCCGCTGGACATCAATCAGCGGGTCCGTGCGGCGGCGCTCCTGCTTACCTGCTTCGATTGGTTCCAAACGGAGAAGGCCTCGGGGCTGGTGGGCCTCCTGCGACCGGCCCTGGCCGATCGGAACCTCGCGGACTTTCACCGTGTGTGGTGGCAGCTCACCGAGTTCCATCACTTTCGTCAGTCCGGGGACTCTGTGGCCGCCACGCAGGCGCTCGATGCATGGCGCAGGAGCCTTACTGCCGCCGGGCTGCGCGCACCGGCGGTAGCCGTCCTGATGGTGGAACTCTGGGGTGCCTCCGGAAGCGGCGACCTCGCGAGCGTCGACGCGCTGATGTCGAAGCTGCTGGCGACCGCTGGATATGCGTCCCTGCGCGCCCAGGAACAGACGCTCCTGCTGAGCCTGCAGGCCGAGTGGCTCTTGCTGAAGCGCGACTTCCGGGCCGCGGCCGACGTGCTTGCGACCGCAGTCGACCTCACCACCTCGCTTGGTTGCGAGGGCCATGAGATCCAACTCCATCTTGCCGCCGTTGTTGCGCATACGGGGCTGGGTGAATTCGCGGTAGCACGGGAACACGTGGACCGACTCGATGCGCTGCTACCAGCCGTGGGTGCCGAGAAGGTGCGCTACGGCGCCCTCCTGGTTTCGGCCTTTCGAGCCCTTCGATGCGGTGAATGCGCGGAAGCGGAGACGTGCCTCGAGCGCGCATTCGCGCTCGGGAGGCGATACGGGTACGTGAACGCCTTCCTCTGGTTGCCGTGGATGGCATCTGAACTGGTGGTGCATGCCCTCGTCCTTGGCATCGAGACGGAGTACGCATGCCGCCTCGTGAGAGCGCGCCAGTTGCAGCCGCCTGGTAACCGGCCCGCGGCATGGCCATGGCCCGTGCGCATCTATTGCCTGGGCCCACTCGAGATATTCCTCGACGGCATTCCCCTCGCTTTTCCTGGCAAGGCCCCGAAGCGCCCCCTTGCCCTCCTTGCAGGTCTTCTCTCACGTGGTGGCCGACAAGTCGGCGCCCAGGCGCTTTGGGATGCGCTCTGGCCCGATCTCGAAGGTGATGCCGCAGCGGATGCCTTCACCATGGCGCTGCATCGCATGCGCAAGATCCTGGGGTCCGATGCAGCGATTCTTCTGCAGGACGGCCGGCTGTCGTTGAACCCGGCGCTCTGCTGGGTGGATGCCTGGGCCTTCGATGAATGCGCGGATGCCGCCCACGACATTCCGTCGCTCGACGCGGCCCTCGACCTGTATCGCGGACACTTCCTCGAGAGCGATGCCCCCCAGGCGTGGTCGCTGGCCACGCGGGACCGCCATCGCACGCAGATGTTGCAGGCCATCGAACGCGTCGCCGGCACCGAGGCTGCCGCAGGGCGGCATGAATCAGCCGCGCGAATCTACGGCCGCGGGCAGTCCATCGACCCCTTGTGCGAGGCCCTCTACCAGGGGCAGATCCGTTGCCTGCTGAATCTGGGGCAGCGTGCGGAAGCTGCACGCGTCTATGCCCGATGCGCCGATATGCTGGCCGCTGCCTTCAACGTGACGCCGTCTCTCGAAACCTCGGAAATGTTGCAGCGATTGCCGACACGCTGATCCGTTACCCATTCGTGGGTCGATCCCCTCCAAAGTTTGCCCCAGCCCCAGCGAGGGCCAAGGACCATATACCTAAGGAGGCTTATCATGCTGCACGGACTCTGGCGATACGTCGTACCCCTTCTGTTCGCCCTTTGGTTCGCCAATTCAGGCGCGGCGGATCTCATTGTCGAGAAGAAGACGCATGTCCTGTCCCGCTTCACCACGGAGGGTGGCAGGACACTCCGCGACGTACGGATCGGGTACGAGACCTACGGCACGCTCAACGCCGCGAAAGACAACGTGGTCTTCATTCCCCACATGTTCCTCGGGTCGTCTCACGCAGCCGGGAAGTACCGCGCCGAGGACGCCGAACCGGGCTACTGGGACGGCATCATCGGGCCCGGCAAGGCGATCGACACCAACCGGTACTTCGTGGTGAGTGCCGACACGATCGCCAATACGAATGCACGCGACCCCAACGTCGTCACCACTGGTCCACTCAGCCTGAATCCCGCGACCGGCAAAGCCTACGGCCCGGCATTCCCATTGCTGGCGCTGCGGGACAGCGTGCGGGCGCACAAGGCACTACTCGACAGTCTAGGCGTGCGAACGCTGCACGCCGTGGCAGGCTGGTCCATGGGCGCGCTGCAGGCGTACGAGTGGGCAGCGTCCTATCCCGACGCGGTGGCGCGAATCATCGCGGTCGGCGGGGCTGCGCAGTCGACCGGAGCCACCATCGGGTGGACGAATGCGTGGGCGCAGGCGCTGACGCTCGATCCGAAGTGGAAGGGAGGCGAGTACGAACCTGGATATGAGCCCGAGGCCGGCCTGAGTGCCGCGATTCAAGGCCAGCTCATGGCGGTCGCTCACCACACCTGGATCGATGCCGCATTCGGTCGTCGGTGGGCCGACGCGGCGAAGGATCCGCGCATCGACCCTGCTTCACGGTACTTGTGGGAAACTCAGCAGGCGGCGATCGGCAAATACTTCGCCGGGATCGTGGATGCCAACAGCTATGTGCTGGCGATACGCGCGATCCAGAATTTCACGGTCGGCGGCGCGGAAACTCTAGAAGCGGGACTGGCCAAGGTGCGCGCACCGACTCTCGTGATCGGCGTTCCCACCGATTTGCTGGTGGCAGAAAGCGCCCTCAAGCGCGATGTCGACGTGCTGCAGCGGCGTGGCGTCCGTGCCCGCTACGTGGTGCTCGAAGGGGCGATGGGCCATCTCGAAGGACGCTACGGAATCGTGCGATTGGCCGATACCATCCGAGCTTTCCTCGACGAGTGAGGCCGGGAGGGTGCGTTGGAGGTACTTTGCTGATGAGACACCACCCGGATTCGGCCGAGCGCCGCCAACTCACCATTCAGATCGCCAGCCTGATCACTGGCGGATTCACCGAGTCGGTAGCCGTGGGGGGCGATGCCATCGAGCCGGCCACGCCCCACGAGTTGCCTACGCGGAGCCTCGCTCTAGAGACTGGACCAGAGCTCCACTATTTCTCGTTCGGCGATGGCCATCCCGTCATCTTCGTCCACGGGTCGTTTGCCGACTACCGCGCTTGGTTCGGGCAGCTCGGACCGTTCGGTGAACGGTTCAAGGCACTGACGTACAGCCGGCGTCACCACTATCCGAACCGCTGGAATACGGATGGTCATCTCAGTTGCATACGACTGCATGCCGATGACCTCGCGTCCCTGATCCGTCGTCTGCATGTGGCACCCGCGACGCTGGTGGGCCAATCGAGTGGCGGGCTCGTGGCCATGCACGTCGCGGCGCTCTATCCAGAACTCGTACACAGCTTGGTCCTGAGCGAGCCCTTCGTCCCCGATCTGCTCGACCTGATGGGCGATGGCGCGGCCGCCTGGGCTGCCTATGAGTCCCAGTATTGGCTACCCGCCGCCCTGGCCTTCGCCGAGGGTCGTACCGAGCGAGGCGTCGAACTCCTGTGCGATGCCATCTTCGGCGATGGCGCTTTCGCGAGCTTCACTGCCGATATCCGCCCGCTGGTGATGCAGAACGCGCCGGAGATGCACCTTGAGTTCTCCAACCCGGGTTTCTTCTCGTCGTTTACGGCGCGGGACGTGGCGCTGATCCGCGCACCGGTGATGCTCGCGGAGGGTGGCGCAAGCCCAGCCATCTATCGGCTGATCATGGAGGCACTTGCACGACTATTGCCAAACGCAAAGCGCGTCGTCTTTCCGGATGTATCTCACGTGCCGCCATTCCTGGCGATGGACGCATTCAACACGGCCGCGATCGCGTTCATCGGCGATCACCTCAAGTGATCGATGGCGCGGATGGACTCAGTCCTCCGTCAAGACACTCCCGAAGGGCTGCCAGTCCCGGCCGTCGAACCTCATCATCACGAACTGGTTGATCGGGTTGTAATCGGTCGGCGACGTGTTCGCCTTCACGCCGGGATACAGCAACGGGAACTCGACATCCTTCATCGAGGTGGCGACCTTCATGACATTTTCGCGACTCAGGTTGTCGCCACAGCGCCGCAGCACGTGTTCCAGCACTTGAGCGACCTGATATCCGTAGGTGGCAATGCCGTCTTCAGCGTCGCCCGAGTAGTACTTGCTCGCCCAAGCGAAGTACTCCTTGACCGCGGAATCATTTCGAAAGCTGGGAAACGTTGGGTCCTTCGCGTAGTAAGCAGAGATCATCCCATTCGCCTTCTCCACACCGGCCGGCGCGAGGATGCCGCGGACCGACGCCGACGGAAGAGCGGTGTAGTGCAAGGGCCGCCAGCCGAGCTCCCAGACCTTCTTGATCGTCTGAGTGGCCTGTCGACCTCCGGTGGCTGTGAAGAGCGTATCGGCACCGGACGCCTTGAGGGAGATCACCTGGGAGTCGACCGTGGGGTCCGACCAGTCGAACGATTCGGCCCCGACGATCATGGTGTCGGCCTTGTTGCCCAAGCCTTCACGAAACCCCCGAAGATAGTCCTTCCCGTAGTCGTCGTTTGCATACAACACCGCGATCCTGGCGTCTGGCCGGTTCTTCAGTATGTGCTTCGCGTACAGGCGGGCCTCGGCGCGAAATGTTGGCATCCAGCCCATTGTCCACGGGTATGCCCGAGGTTCAGACCACGCCGAGTCTCCACCCGCGACGAAGAGCTGCGGTACCTTTTTGCCGTTCGTGTACTTGCGCACCGCGATGTTGGTGGCCGTGCCAACGGAGCTGAACAGAAGCAGGACGTTGTCCTGTTCGATCATCCGGCGGGTGTATTCAACGGCCTTAGCCGGGTTGTAGCCATCGTCTATCGAAAGGAGGCGGACCTTCCTTCCGTTAATTCCGCCCTTCTCGTTGACCATCTTGAAGTATGCCGCCTGCGCGTGCCCTACGGCACCGTAAGCTGACAAGGGGCCGCTGTACGGCATGGTCTGACCGATCAGGATCTCGTCGGCCGTCACGCCTGGACCGGTAAAACGTTCCGCGGCGGATGACGTGCCTACAGCCAGCACTGCCACTGCGGTTGCAAGAACTGCCCTGAGCCAAATCGATGTACCCACTTGGCCGCCTCCCCATCTGTTGGTCGATGGGACGATTCTGAGAGCATTCCTGATTGGAGACACACCTGAGCCGTCCATAGCAGCTGGGCGGGCAGCGGCTTCGTGACGGCGGCGGCCCGCAACAACCGCGGCAGGATGACGGCGAGATCGAAGCGACGGTTGAAGCGGTACTGGACCCAATACTGTTGCGTTAACAGGCTGTTGAAAAACGCCCCGACATTCGACGAAGCCACCATCTGACGATCGCCATGCGATTCACCGGGGGAGAGAAGTCGACACGACGGCGACGAATTCGGGGCCCGCGTGCGCTGTACGACGCTGCGACTCGCCCGTTTCGACCTGTTTCGCCGTCGCCGTCGGCTTCATGGACATACCTCGGACAGGCTTCGCATTCGCGTGAGGTTGTAGGCAGCCATGGTCAAGGTGAATACCGCATCGACCCGATCCAGTCCGCGATACATGACTTGCCTGATCGCCCCCACGGTCTTGCCCCAGCCGAAGCACTGCTCGATGCACTTGCGCTTGATCTGGCTGATGCCGTAGCCGGCGTGACGGGTGGTACGGGCATCGATGGCGCTGCCGCCGCTGCGGTTGATGTTCTGGGCAACATGCGGGGTGACGTCGATGTCTCGACAGGTCTTCACGAAGCCCTTGGTGTCGTAGTTCTTGTCGCCTCCGACGGTGATGCGCTGGCCCGGCTTGCGAACATCGCCGAGCATGGCTGCCGCGGCATCGCGCTCGGCCGTGCCGTTGGCTTCCGTGGCGCAGGCGTTGACCACCAGGCCATGGCGGTTGTCGGTGAGCGCATGGCCCAGGAAGCTCAGCAGTGCCGGCGCCGCGTTGCTCTTGCGGTACAGCCTGGCGTCCGGATCGGTGGTCGATTCGTGGGTGTCGTTGCTGCGCGGCTCACCGTGCCAGTTATCCGGCGGCCGATCATCGTCGGAACCGTCCTTGCGCCGCACGCTCTTGTGGCTCGCCCAGGCCTGGATCAGGGTGCCGTCGACGCTGAAGTGCTCGCCGGACAGAAGTCCCCGCGCTTGCGCCATCTCGACGGTCGCATTGAACAGCTGCGTGATCGCATCATGCTCGATGAGCCGGTCGCGGTTCTTGCTGAACACCGAGTGGTTCCACACCGTATCGTCGATGGACAGGCCCACGAACCAGCGGAACAGCAGGTTGTAGTTGATCTGCTCCACCAGTTGCCGCTCGCTGCGCACGCTGTACAGCACCTGCAGCAGCATCGCGCGCATGAGCTTCTCGGGGGCGATGCTCGGGCGCCCGCCCTTGATGTCGGCTTCGTACATCGCCGAGAAACGCGAATCCATTCTCGACAGCGCTTCATTGACCCACAGACGGATCTTGCGCAGCGGGTGATCGGCCGGCACGAACTCCTCCAGCCGAACGGTGGAAAACAGGTTCTCGCTGTAGCTGTCGGCGCCGCGCATCGTCGTCGATTCCGTATTGGTGTCCCGCCTCAATGCTCTCTCAGATCGAGGGGCTTGGGGGGGGTATTTCAACGGCCTGTTAAGGTACCAAAGTCGTGACATTCGTGCAGGTGCCCTCGGTGGATCCCCTGCCAGATAACGACGCACAAGAATCCGTGTTAGGTCTGAAAAGTTCCTAACGCAACAGTATTGGTACTGGACCTCGGCGAGGTAGCGATGGGCGTACTTCTCGAAGCGGAACGAATGGTAGGTGCCCGACAAGGCGGTCTTCAGATTGCCCAGGACGGTGTTCACGGCATTGAACTTGGGCAGCTTGACGCTGGCCTTGCCGCCTGAGCACGATCACCGATCTTGATGGTGTTGGCCGGCGAATTGATCGAGATCGGCGATGGACGGTAGCTGATCTCCCTCAGCGACCTTGAACAAACGGCCACTGTGGGAGAGTCTCTTTTCGACCAAGATCAGAGACCATCACAGTGTGCCATGCCCTGCTGGACGACCGGAATTTCCTGGCGCTGTTGCTGCGCATCGATCATGAGCTGGCGGCGCAGAAGCGCGCCGAGGGCTGTCGGTGCGGGGGCACGCTGCACCGCGCGGACTACCCGCGCAAGCCGCGGGGGTGTCCGGCCCGGATTCGGCCTGAGCATTCGTCGCGCCTGAGCTTTTGCTGTTCGGTGTGTCGTGAGCGTTCGACCCCGATGTCGGTGCGTTTCCTGGGGCGTCGTGTTTATCTCGGGCTCGCGGTGGTGCTGGTGTCGGCCAAGCCCGCCGAGGCGACGGCAGTCGGCGCGCGGTTGGGCCTCGCGCTGGGCGTGGCGCGGCGCACGCTCACGCGCTGGCGGCAGTGGTGGCGCGAGCAATTCCCGCAGACCGCTTTGTGGCGGGCAACGTGCGCGCGGTTCATGCCGCCGGTGCCCGAGCAACAGTTGCCCGGGGAATTGATCCAGCGCTTCACCGGTCCCAGGCACGAGGCGTTGACGCGGCTGCTGGTGTGGCTGTGTCCGGTGACGGTGGGCAGGCGCATTGACCGATCCGAGCGACTTCGGTGAGGGCTGCGTGAGCACCCGCAGAGGATGCCCGTAGCCGGGCAAGAGCGGGCTGCATAGCCTTCGACTCGAGCTGCCGCACCGCCGGTGTGGCCTGCGCCTGGAGCCGTGCATTGAAGACGATCGCCGATCCCCCTGAACGCGATCGATGGGCGCGCTTGCGCTTCTCGATCATCGGCCCGCTGCTGGCGGCGCCACCGGCGCCGCGGCAGTTGGGGGCGGAGTTGCTCGCCTTGGCGGCCAAGACCTGGCGCCACCCGGTGTCGGGCCTGGACGTACGCTTCGGCGTCTCCACCCTGGAGCGCTGGTACTACGCGGCCCGGCGCGCGGCGGACCCGGTGGCCGCGCTCAAGGACCGTCCACGTGGCGACCAAGGTTGCTTCCACAGCTTAAGCGCGGTGGCCATCGTCGCGCTCACGCGTCAATACCGCGAGCATCCGGGCTGGACCGCGCAGTTGCACCTGGACAACCTGCGCGTGGCGTGCGGGGCTGGCGACTCGCCGCTGGCCTCATATGCCACGGTGCGCCGCTACCTGCTGGCGCAGGGGATGCATCGCCAAGCCAGTCCCAGACGAGCCACCGCCGGTGGCATTGCGGCCCGTGATCGTCTGGAGCAACGGGAGGTGCGCAGCTTCGAAGTCGAGCATGTCGGCGCCCTGTGGCATCTGGACTTCCACCACGCCTCGCGCCGCGTGCTCACCCGCGCCGGCGCCTGGGTCTCGCCGCTGTTGCTCGGCGTCATCGACGACCGCTCGCGTCTGGTGTGTCACCTGCAGTGGTATCTGGACGAGACCGCGCGCAGCCTGGTGCATGGGCTGAGCCAGGCGTTCATGAAGCGCGGCCTGCCGCGCGCACTCATGACCGACAACGGCGCGGCCATGCTCAGCGAGGAGTTCACCACCGGTCTGGCCACGCTCGGTGTGGTGCACCAGACAACGCTGCCCTACAGCCCGTACCAGAACGCCAAACAGGAATCCTTCTGGGGTCGCGTGGAGGGCCGACTCATGGCCATGCTCGAGGGCGAGCAGGCCTTGACCCTGGAACTGCTCAACGAGGCGACCCAGGCCTGGGCGGAGCAGGAATACCACCGCACGGTGCACAGCGAACTTAAGACCACGCCACTGGAGCGCTACCTGGCCGGGCCGTCGGTGGCGCGCCCGTGCCCCGACTCAGGCGTGCTCACAGACGCCTTCCGCATCGAGGTGCGGCGCCGCGCGCGCCGCTCCGACAGTACGTTGAGTCTGGGGGGGCAATCGCTTCGAGATCCCCGCGCGGCTGCGCCACGCGAGCGTGCTGCACGTGCGCTACGCCCGCTGGGACTTCAGCCGCGTCGATCTGGTCGATGCACGCACCGGTGCCGTGCTGTGCCCGATCAAGCCGCTGGACAAGGCCGCCAATGCCGATGGTCGGCGCCCACGCCTGGACCCCACGGGCAAGGACCTGTCGCCACTGACGCCCACGGGCATCGCGCCGCTGCTGCGCGAGTTGCTCGCCCAGTACGCTGCCACCGGCATGCCCCCGGCGTACCTGGCGTTGGCCCAGCCCACCGCCGCTGCCGCACCACCCACCCCAACCGATCAAGACCCTCCATGAACCAGAAACTGCTGGCCCTGTACGGGCTGAAGTGGAACCCCTTCTCTCCGGAGTTGCCCACCGAGGCGATCTATGTGCCCCCGAAGCTGGAGAACTTCTGCTGGCGCATCGAGCACGCGCAGATCCGCGAGGGCGGCTTCGCGATGATCCACGGCGACCCGGGCACGGGCAAGAGTGTGGCCCTGCGCCTGCTCGCCGATCGCCTCGCACGGCTTGCCGACGTGACCGTGGGCGTGATCAACCACCCGCAGAGCAACCTGGCCGATCTGTACCGCGAACTGGGCGAGGTGTTCGCCGTGCCGCTGCGCCCGCACAACCGCTGGGGCGGCTTCAAGGCTTTGCGCGAACGTTGGCTCGCGCACCTGGAGACCACGCGCGGGCGCGCGCTGCTGCTCATCGACGAGGCACAGGAGATGAGCCCGGCCGCACTGTGCGAGCTGCGCCTGATGGCCAGCGCGCGCTTCGACTCGCAGCCGCTGCTGTGCGTGGTGCTCGCCGGGGACGCCCGGTTGATCGAGAAGCTGCGCCGCGAGGATCTGATCCCGCTGGGCAGCCGCATCCGTACCCGCTTGGCCACCGAGCACGCCAGCCGCGAGGAACTGCTCGCGGGGCTGAACCACCTGTTGGTCGGCGCCGGCAATGCCGCCCTGATGACCACAGCGCTGCGTCACACGCTGTGCGATCACGCCGCCGGCAACTACCGCATCCTCACCACCATGGCCGCCGAACTGCTGGCCGCGGCGACCCAGCGCGAACTGCCCCAACTCGACGAGAAGCTCTACCTCGAGGTCTTCGCCCAGCCCGAGGCGCCGACACCACGTCGAACAGCCGCGCGCCGCTGAACGGTATCGCCATGTCCACAGACCCACACGATAACGCCAGCACCGACATCCCGATGCCTGCGCTCAGCGACCACGCCGTGGTCCAGATCCACGACTTCATCGCGCACTTCCTGGACTTGTTCCAGGCCCGCTACGGCGATCAGATCCATCGCTACTACGAGCACCGGTCAGAACACAACGTGGTCAGCCGCACGCCGCCGTCGTGCATCGACGATCCGCCGTTCTGAACCCCTCCCCACCGTTCCATGCACAACGCCGGCAGCTTCAACACTGCCGGCGCTTTGGTTCGTGTTCTCGACAGGCCTCGCCGGTCTGGATCGCGATGTCGCCGTTTGCCCAGACCCCGCCGATGTTCACGCTCTGCGATGGCGCCACAGTCCATCACCCAAGTCGATCATCGGTCCATCGATTTCGGTGATCACACTCAGCCTGCACGCCTTGCAGGGCTTCGGGCGGGAAGGCCTCGAAGTACGGCTCCAGGCTGGTCTGCTTGCGATCCTGGCCGATGTACTGGACCGTGGCTTCTTCCAGGTCGTACACCAAGGTCATGTAGCGATGTCCCTTGGAGATCGCCTTCTCGTCGATGCCGATGTGTTCGGGCAGTGTTTGGGGCTTGCTGCTGCGGCCGCGAATCACCGCGCGCTCCATGATGTGCCACGCCTCGTCCCAGGTGATGCCCAGCAAGATCGCCGCCTTCGACACATCGGTGGCCAGCAGTACGTCGATGGCCAGTGCCTCGAACATGTGGGTGAACCGCCCGCTGGGCTCGGCCCACGGCACCTTGGCCTGCCGACCGCCGTGCTCGGGACAGCGCACCCGCGGCGCGCGCGCATGCAACACGGTCTGGAAGTGGCAGCTGTCCAGATGCCGCCAACGGCGTTCGGCAGCATGATCGTAGACGCCGAACTCGCCCCCGCATTCCGGACACGCAAACCGTGCCCCGGGGGCGTGCTCCAAGTGAACATCCACATGCAGTTTCGGAATGTCCATCTCCACGCGCTGCACCGTCCACGGTGTGGTCAAGCCCAACAGTTGCCGGTAAAGATCGATGCTGTCCATCGCCGGATCTCCGTAAGAAATACCCCACCCAGCCTAACAACTACCCACTGAAAAGTCCGAAGAACCCTGATAACGATGTAGTCGATATGCTTCACGCAGCCATGCCAATCAACTGCTGCGACTACGTCCTCCTAGATGGGGCCTGGGCCGAACGTGTAGAGAAAATGAGGAGGCGCATCGCGAAAGTGGGCTCCGTCATGCCGCTGGCGAAGTGCTTCTCCAGGCGCAACGACGGTGTTCAAGCATTCCTTGGTGAGCTCGAGGCTTTCGATCACAAGACCGCGGCCGATTCCGCAGTGCCGTGATGAGCCAGCGAGATCGGCGCTTTTGTGCCAATGAGGTGCGTTTCGAGACGAGTGCGCGGCTCAGCTTTCGGACACTGAACTCCGACTCAAAGGAACCGGGGTCACGTTGTTTGGGCACGTCGGCAACGCCGACGCGTCGAGCCTACTGTTCTCGACCTTCAGACACGGCAAATTCGAACCTCTCCCTTTCTGTTCCGACGGGTCCATGGGACCTTTGCTCCCTTTGCTCCTGGCATCGGAACCGCACCCGCCTCCTGCACCGCTTGTTATTGATATCGGTATTTGATATCGTCAAACCGTGAACACGAAGCAGCGCAAGGTGCTCGAGTCGATCTTCTTCAAGCCGACCCTGGCGTCGATCGTCTTCGCAGACATCGAGGCCTTGATAAGGGCTCTGGGTGGGACAGTGCTGGAGCGAGAAGGGTCACGTGTGAGCATCCAGCTTATGGGTGAAGAGTGGCGCTGCCATCGACCACATCCAGGCAAGGAAGCCAAGCGCTATCAAGTTGAACAGGCGCGCGATCTATTCGATCGTGCAGGAGTTCGTCCATGAACAGCATGAATCACCGAGGCTACACCGCCCGGATCGAGTACGACGAGCGAGACAACATCTTTGTGGGTCGGATCCTCGGCATCCGGGCGATCATCGGTTTCCACGGACAAACCGTGAAAGAACTTCGAAAGCAGTTCGAGCACGCCATCGACGACTACCTTGCCGAGTGCACGGAGAAGGATGTCTCCCCGGAGAAGCCGGCCTCGGGCAAGCTACTGCTGAGGGTTACGCCCGAGGTCCACGGTCGCGCCATGGTTGTCGCCCAGGCATCGGGCAAGAGCCTCAATCAGTGGGTAGCCGAACTCGTCGAGCGAGCTGTGACCGCCGATGCTTGACGACCAAAGTCCACATAAATCAAAGGCGCCAAGGCCATGTCTTCAGGGCACGATGGCGAGGTCAATCCCCAGGCCAGGGCTTGCCATCCTGCCATCTTCGTTGATTCGACAACCTCGTCACGCGGCAGGAACGGCGGCGGAGTACCATCCCTACCCATGCAAGTAGCTACCGGAACTGTCGTCGACGGCAAGATCGTGCTTGAAGGCGTGCCACTCGCTGAGGGTGCTCGCGTAACGGTCGTCACGCGCGGTGCCGATGAGAGCTTCGCCCTGAGCGAAGCCCAGGAGAGCGCCTTGCTCAGATCTATCGCCGAGATCGAACGAGGGGACTTCGTCACCTTGGAAGAAGTGCTCGCTTCGCTGCCCAAGCACGGCTGAGCATGGCATTGCGGGTCAAGATTTCTGCTCGCGCAGCAAACGAGGTTCGCAAGGCTGCGGAGTGGTGGCGCATCGAGCGCCCGGCACCGCCCGGCGCTATCGCCGCCGACTTTGGCGAATCGGTCGCGCTGTTGGCGGAGCAACCTGGTATCGGGGCCAAGTACGACGGCACTCTTGTCTCTGGTGTGCGGCGGCTCTTCCTCAGCCGCATCGGCTACCCATCGAGATAGCCTGCCTCGCGAGCGTGGCGGATGGCCAACACGGGTGCCTGCCCCGATTCGGGATACCACCGATACTTCGCGAAGTAGGTTGCCGTTCCACGGCCGACCACGATTTCACGCAGGCCATCTTCCACGCGGCGACCGACCAGCGGATGTCTTGCGAGAACATCGATCCCGTCTCGCAAGGATTCGACGACCGCAAGCATACGCGCGGGATTCCTGACCGCGATGAACTCGAAGATCCGCACGACATCCGCGAGCGCCTGCGCTGCAAGCCTTACGGCCGCTACGCCCTGGCGCGGGGCCTGTTCACTTTCTCGCCGCGGGCTTTGGCTGCCAGATAATCGAACGCCTCGCTCGCGTCATAGGCCTTGCCCGTGCGCTGCGTCTCGGCTTCGAGCGCCTCGCTGGCGAAACGCGCTCTCAATACCGCTCGTTCGATCGCCTGCTCGATTGCCTCGAGCACGAACGCGTGCGCTGTCTGCCCGGTACCTGCCACCAATTCGGCGATGCGTCGCTCGAGTTCGTCCGGCAACTCGAGACTGGCCGCGACCATGGCGGTTTCACGAAAAGTAGCCGTAGTCGGAAAGTAATACCGATCGGCTCGGCGGTCAATTTCGCTCGCGACCTTGAAGGTACTACGAATGGAGTTGCCGCTCGACGCCTCGACCAACCCGGCGATCAAACTGCCCGCAAGGCGATCATGCGCTGGCGACGTACCGCGCACCCGAGCAACGCAGCCCCGGCCAGCATCGATAGCCAGGTCGAAGGTTCGGGCACCTGGCCGACGTAGATGTTGTCGATCGCGGTGTCCTTGATGCCGCCGCGATCAGCCAGCCAGCGCACCGAACCGATGCCGACGGTCGACGTGATGCCGACGAACCCGGCCGAGTTCGGCGACTGGGTGAGGACATAGCTGCCGATCAGAACAGCCGACGTGTCGAACACCGACAACACCGGGGCGTCGAAGCGATTGGTGAAACTCGAAAAGCCCACCGCGGTCGGCGCCGGCCCGGCAAAGGTCATCGTGATGTCTTCGTTGCCGCTGACCGTAAGCACATTGGAGCTGATCGGGAACTCGATGTCCGTCACGGCAACAGCGGCGCCGGTGGGCGCGGCGACGTAGAGATTGGACGGATTGAAGAATGTCACGCCGCCCTCGGCGTAGGGGTTGGCAATGCCCGGCGTATCGACGATGTGGCTGAAGCCCTCGAACGTGGCCCGCAGCGTGGTGGTGCTTGCCGTGTCGAATGCAGCCTGATTGTCGAAGAAGGTGACGGCGGCGCCGGCCGGCAGAGCCAACGAAGTGGCGAGCGCGGCAAGGAGGCGGATAGTAGTGGTGCTCATGATTGGGCCCTTTCCGTGGCCACCGGGAATCAGCAGCCTGATAGGCCGAACAATACCAAAATCTACCGTCTTGGTAGTAAAACATTGTCGATTGTCAGTATTTTGGCGCTACGGATCGTCGAAGAGCGTAGCGACGAGGGCATTGAACAACAACGCGGTTCAGCGCTCCTGTCGATTGCGTCGCTAGCGCGCCGGTCTTCGTACCACCCGTATGCGCCAGCCAGATCCCGTCCGACCTTCCGACGATAGACGTCCGACCTTCCGACGATAGACAACTGGCAGCGCCATCAGCCTCGGCGCGCTTCGGCAAGGACCGCTTCTCGGGTAACGACATCGTCAGGGTCGCGATCGTGCTCCGCAACCCGCTCGTCGAGCACCGCCCGTTGAGCATCGCTCAACGGCCGAGCAGAGGGGTTTGCAGCGAGGCTTTCCCAGATCAGCTCCACGAGGCGCATCCGCTCCTCGACGGAGAGTTTCAGGATCTCGGCGACGTCAGCATGACTCATGAGAATCACGCTACCACCATCTCCATCGACGCGCTAACGATCCGCTCCCTGGACCGCGGTCTCGATCGGGACCGGACGCCCCGATCACCGCTGGTGCAGCCGATTGGACGCCCAGGAGGACCATGTAAGCCTTGCATACATGACGTGTTAGCATCATGTACATCCAGAATCTCGGAGCGCTGCCGTGCACATCAATCTTTCCCCAGAAATGGAAAAGTTCGTCCAGAGCAAAGTGGAGACGGGCTTCTACAGCAACGCATCGGAAGTCGTGCGTGATGCGATACGCCGTATGCACGACGAAGACGAGAAAGTCGCCGCGTTGCAGCGGGCGTTGAAGGTCGGTGACGATCAACTCGACCGAGGGGAGGGGGTTCCCTACACGTCGGACCTGTTGAACCGCGTCACTGCGAAGGCCAGAGACAACGCGCGGGCCGGCAGGAAGGTCAATCCGGATGTCGTACCCTGACAGGCAGCTCGTTCTTTCGCCACAGGCCGAGGACGATCTCGCCGGCATTCTCCAGTACACCTTGGAGACCTGGGGTGAGAGCCAGTTGCTGACCTACGGCAAGGTCCTGGAAGATGGATTGCAGATGATCCTCGACAATCCGACGATCGGCTTCGCCCGATCCGCCGTATCAGAAAAGCACCGGTTCTTCCCGACCGGCAAGCATCTCGTCGTCTACCGGGTCACTCCGACTCGAATCGAGATCTCTCGCATCCTGTATGGGCGCATGGACCTCGAGGGGAATCTTTGAAACCCTGAAGCGCGACGCAAGCGAAATGGCCATATGAGCGCCGAGTGTCGACGCTACAGACATGGCCGACCAGATACTGCCGGACGCTGAAGGCAGACGATCCGGACGAGCGCCGGTTGGGCCTCACCTGCTGTCCATGCAGCCTGCGCGGTGAACTCGACGCCGAGCGTGCGTACGACTTTCACCGCCGAATGGTCGCGGTTCCCGATCGCTGTTCGCGAACGGAGTCTGCCCCCCCAAGACACCGCAACCTCTCTCGGGATCGCGCGTCGTGCGCTCAGGGACAGCTTCCCTGTGTCACCGTGCACGCCGCGCCGTTGTTCTGGCGCTGCGTGGTTTCAAGGTATTCCTGGCCCTTGTCCTTGTCGCAGATGCCCTGGAGAGTGAAGCTGGTCCTTTGGGCGTTGCAGGTGACGCAGTAATCGAAGTTGAAGGCGCTGCCACCGAAGCCGTTGTCGGCAGGGCAGGCAGGGCACAGACCGTCGGTGACATTGCAGGAGCGTCCGCCCACGCTGGCGAGATAGTCCTCGAAGACCTGCCCGCCTTCGTCCCGGGTGCAATAGGCCGCGAAGTGCGACGCGGCGGGCGCGTCCTCGCATCGACCGCAGTAGCCGAAGTTCTGCTTCTGGCCATTGGTACCGTTGCCTGCGGCGCACGGGTTCGCCGGACGTTGCCGGCTGAACTCGACGAACACCCGATCTTCCCGGAGCGTGGGCCGCTTGAGCCAGTCGAGCCCCTCGACGCGGACCGTGACCCACGAGGAGTTGTCCTCCTGCGGGATCACTATCGAGGCGCCGGCAATCCGGCCTGGGGTCGCGGCAGGATTGGCCATCGTCTTGCGGGCGATCTGACGGTACCTGGGGAAGTCGATCTGGTCCTTGACGAAGGAGGTCACCTGCTTGCAATTGCCGCTTGGGAAGGCCTCGTAGAAATTCAAGCTGTCGCCCACCCGCAACGCTCCGCCGAAAATGGCGTTGGGATCGGGCAGCCCGCCGATGGCGAAGTCGCACTGCGGCGCATACGCGCCGATGGGCCCCACGAGGTCGCGGCCGTAGACCACGGTCGTGGTGGTGGCCTTCTTCTCGTCGGTTGTTCCCTGGTACTGCGGATTGATGCTGGTTTCCGTCACCACCAGGGGCACCTCGGTGGCGTTCTGCGGTGTGAGGGCACCGGAAACGCTTCCCGGGTCCGGAAGCACGTTCGCCAGATCGACCACGAACAGCCAGTCGACGGCGATCTGGGCATTGGCATCCGAGCTGATGCTGGCGAGCTGGTAGTAGACCTTTCCGGGTGCCAGCGCACGACGATCGGGGCCTCTCCCGCCAGCGGTGCCACGGGGAAGTTCCTCGGCGGCGACGCCGCCAAGCGTGACCCCGATGCGATTGAACAGGCTGTACTGGATGCGCATGGCGAATGACGGGCTGCCCACGTAGTACTTCTGCTCGTCCGGCCACCACGCACTGGAGGGTGGGTTGTCGTAGAGCTGCGGAGGGCTGGCCGGCTTCGCGTTCTGGGCCGCTACCTGGGCAATCTGGCAGCCGCTCAGGACAGGCACGCACATCAGCGCCACGACGCCGATTCCGATCCAACGCATCATCCTGGTCATGCCATGCTCCAATGGGATCCGAACTCACATGCCGCACGGGAGATGCGGGGTCGGAAACGTCACGACTGTAATGAGTCCGGTCATTGCCGGCAAGCGGGCGCAACGGATGCGATGGCACGAGCCGGAGGCACGCACATGAAATCCGAGTTGATTACCATCGACCCTGAGATTCACGGCGGAACGCCTGTTCTCAGGGGTACGCGGGTGCCTGTCAAGACGTTGTTTGATCACCTCGAAGCCGGCGACCCGCTCGAGGTTTTCCTCGACCAGCGGTCAGCCATCGCCATAGCGCAGCATCAGGACGGCCGCATGCCCCCACGTCGGGCAGTGGGGCACACCAGATGGGTAGCCAGACCGGTTTCGGCGAGGCGCTCGGCCTGCAATTCGCGGCGCACCTCATCCATGTCGAGCGCCAGGGCGCGCCGCAGGAGCGCTTCGAGCTGCGCCGGTGAAAACGTGGCCGGGCCAGCATAGAGACCGATGCGCTCGCGAAACAGCAACAGCGCGGGCGCCGCTTCGATGCCGAAGATCGACCCTAGCTCGGGCAGCCCGGCGAGATCGCTCCGCGCCCAGGTGACCGCTGGCAGCTTTGCCGCCAGAGCTTCGGCCTGAACGGAAATCGACTGGGAGGGCTCGGCACTGGTGACATCGACCGCGAGGACCGCGCTCGCGGCGATCAGCGCGTCCAGTTGCGGCAGGCTTTCGATGCGGTTTGCCATCGCTTCCCCTCCTCAGCCTTCGGCGGGGGCCGCCGCTTCGGCTTCCTGCGCCGCGATGTCGCTGTGCACCTGCTTCATGTCGAGGTTGCGCACCTCGTTGACCAGTTGCTCGAGCTGGGCGCCCTGCATGGCGCCGGGCTGGGAGAACAGGATCACGTTCTCGCGGAACACCATGAGCGTGGGTATGGCGCGGATGGCGAACTCCTGCGCCACTTCGGGGACGTCTTCGGTGTCGAGCTTGGCGAAGACCACATCGGGATGCTTGGCCGACGCCGCCTCGAACACCGGCGCGAAGCCGCGGCACGGGCCGCACCAGGGCGCCCAGAAATCGACGATCACGATATCGTTGCCGGTGACGACCGACTGGAAATTCTCGTTGGTGAGTTCGATGGTTGCCATGCCGTGCCGCTCCGAGGGCGCGGGCCCGTGCCCGCGAACGGCAAAGATAGGGGCGCGCCGGAACGAATGCAACAGCCTGCGGCTATGGGTCCCATTGAAACTATTCATGCCGTGCCCCAGCTTGGACTTCTATACTCGAAGCCGTCGGTGCTGCCACTGCATCGGCCCTCAAACCGCAACCGGAGAACAACATGAAACCCAACATCGGCCTCGGCGACGGTCAACGCAAAGGCGTGATCGAGATCCTCAACCATCTGCTCGCCGACGAGGTGGTGCTGTACGTGAAGACCCGCAACTACCACTGGAACGTCGAAGGCCCGGATTTCAGCGAAACTCACAAGTTCTTCGAGGCGCAATACGAGCAGCTCGACGAGATCATGGATGACGTCGCCGAGCGCGCGCGCGCCATCGGCGGTCGCGCCGCCGGCTCGCTGGGCGAATACCTCAAACTCACCGCGCTCAAGGAAGACAACGGCAAGACCAGCGGCGAAAAGAACATGATCTCCGACCTGCTCAAGAGCCACGAGACCATCATCGTGCGCCTGCGCAAGGAAATCCCGGTGGTGGGCGACAAGCACGGCGATGTCGGCACCAACGACTTTCTCACCGGCGTGCTCGAAGCCCACGAAAAAATGGCGTGGATGCTGCGGTCCTACTTGGGATAAGGCGGTGCGCGGGGCGACCCGCACGCGCCACGTCGCCCCGCCGTATGAACGAAAAACCCATCATCCTCGCCGTCGACGACGAACCGGAAGTCTCCCGCGCCATCGCGCGCGATCTGCGCGAAGCCTACGGCGAGCGCTATCGCGTGGTGCGCGCCGAGTCGCCGCTGGCCGCCATGGAAACGCTCACCGACCTGCGCTTCCGCAACGACACGGTGGCGCTCCTGCTCGCGGACCAGCGCATGCCGGAGATGACCGGGGTCGAGTTCCTCGAGCAGGCCTCGAAGCTGTTTCCGCTCGCCAAGCGCGTCCTGCTCACCGCCTACGCCGACACCGACGCCGCGATCCGCGCCATCAACCGCGTGCGCCTCGACTATTACCTGATGAAGCCGTGGCATCCGCCGCAGGCCAACCTGTATCCGGTGCTCGACGACCTGCTCGACGACTGGTCGGCCGGCAACAAGCCGGTGTTTCGCGGCGTCCAGGTCATCGATCACCGCTGGTCGCCGCTCGGCCACGAGTTGCGCGAGTTCCTCACCCGCAATCATGTGCCGTACCGCTGGCTCGACATCGAGACCGACACCGAGGCCGCGCAGTTGCTGGCGTTGCTGCCGGAAGCCGAACGCGCCGCCTGCTATGTGCCGCGCCAGACCGTGCTGCCGCTGGTGATCCTGGCCGACGGCTCGCGCCTGGCCCGCCCCGACACCACCGCGCTCGCCACCCGCCTCGGCCTCGCCACGCATGGCGGCGTGCCCGTGTACGACCTGGTGATCGTCGGCGGTGGTCCGGCCGGGCTGGCGGCAGCGGTCTACGGCGCCTCCGAAGGGCTGAAGTCCGCCATCGTCGAAATGGAAGCGCCCGGCGGCCAGGCCGGCACCAGTTCGCGCATCGAGAATTATCTGGGCTTTCCGGTGGGACTGTCGGGTGCGGACTTGTCGCGCCGCGCGGTGGCACAGGCGCGGCGTTTCGGCGCCGACCTGATCCTGACGCAGAAGGTGACCGGCCTGCGGGTGCAGCTCCCGTACAAGTTCGTCACGTTGTCGGATGGCACCGAAGTCGGCTGCCGGGCGCTGGTGGTCGCGAGCGGTGTCCAGTATCGCAGGCTGGATGCCCCGGCCTCGACGCCTTCACCGGCGTGGGGGTGTTCTATGGCGCGGCCACCACCGAAGCCGGCGTCTGCAAGGACCGCGACGTAATCGTGATCGGTGGCGGCAATTCCGCCGGACAGGGTGCCGTGTTCCTGGCGGGCTATGCGCGCAGCGTGACGGTGATGGTGCGCGGCGAGGGCCTCGCGGCCACCATGTCGCGATACCTGATCGACCGCATCGAGGCCATGGCCAACATCAATGTCCTGCCGTTCCATCAGGTCGAGTCGGCCACCGGCTCCGATCATCTGGAGACGGTCACGCTGCGCAACGTGAAAACCGGTGAATCCGACGTGCGCGAGGTCGCGGCAGTGTTCATCTTCATCGGCGCCGAGCCGCGCACAGAATGGCTCGGCGACGACATCGCGCGCGATCACCACGGCTTCGTACTCACCGGGCGCGATCTGCTGTCCGATGGCCGGGCACCGGCATCGTGGCCGCTCGAACGCGATCCCCTGCTGCTCGAGACCGGTGTGCCCGGCGTGTTCGCCGCCGACGACGTGCGCCACGGTTCCATGAAGCGGGTGGCTGCGGCCGTCGGTGAGGGGTCGATGGCGGTGAGCTTCGTGCATCAGTACCTTGCGGACCTGTAGTGGACGTGTAGCGCCCCCGTGATCCATCGCCAACAGCTCGCCGCCATGCCACTGTTCGCCGACCTCGCGCCCGAACGGCTCGATCGGCTGTGTTCGCAACTCACCGAACAGCGCCTGGCCCCGGGCGAGGTGCTGGTGCGGGAAGGCGATCCCGGCCGCGGCTTCTGCATCCTGATCGAAGGCTCGCTCCAGATCACCAAGCTCACCAACGGCGTGCCGGTGCCGGCGGGCCGAAGCGAGGCCCCCGGCTTCCTGGGCGAGCTGCCGCTGCTGTCGGGCACGCCCACGGCCGTGACCCTGCAGACCGCCGACGGCTGCCTGCTGCTGCGGATGGCCGACGACGCCTTTCGCGAACTGATCGCCACCGACACGACCTTCGGCCACACCATTTTCCAGACGCTGTACCGACGCGTGGCCGGCCTCGAATCGTTCGTGCGCCAGCGCGAGAAGATGGCCTCGCTCGGCACGCTCGCCGCGGGGCTCGCGCACAAACTCAACAATCCCGCCGCCGCCGTCGCTCGTGCGACGGACCGCATGCACTCGCTGCTCGGCGAACTCGATGCCGTGACCTGCGCGCTGCATGGCGCCGGTGTACCCGAACCCGCCATGGACGCATTGCTGTCGCTGCGCAACGCCGCCGCGGCAGCGGCGCCGGTCCGCACACCGATGCAGGAAAGCGACCGCGAGGAAACCTTCGGCGACTGGCTCGAACAGCATCGCGTGCCAGACCCGTGGCGCCTGGCTTCCGCGCTGGCGACATCGGCAATCGATGTATCCGACCTCGAGCCCGTCGCGGCCACGCTGGGTGCGGGTCTGGTGCCCGGCATGCGCTGGCTGTGCAACACAGTCGAGCTGGCCGCCCTGGTCGATGAAGCCGGTCGCGGCGCCGCCCGGGTATCCGATCTGGTGGCGGCGATGAAGTCGTATTCGTACATGGATCAGGCGCTGCGCCAGCAGGTGGACGTGCATGCCGGCATCGAGGACACGCTCACGATCATGCGGCACAAGCTCAAGCACGGCATCGCGGTGGTCAGGCGTTACGACACTTCGCTGCCGCGCATCCCGGTGTTCGGTTCCGAGCTCAACCAGGTGTGGACCAACCTCATCGACAACGCGGCCGACGCCATGAATGGCGCGGGCACGCTGACGGTGACCACCCGCCGCGACGGCGGCTATGTGGTGGTCGAGATCGGCGACGACGGCCCGGGAATCACCCCGGAGGTCCAGGCCCGACTGTTCGAGACGTTCTTCACCACCAAGCCGCCGGGCAAGGGCACCGGGCTCGGTCTCGACATCACCTGGCGCATCGTCGTCAATCGCCATGGCGGCGGCATCCGCGTCGAGTCGAAGCCCGGCGACACACGCTTCATCGTCTCGCTGCCGATCACGCCGGCGGGAGGCCCGGCCGGCTGACCGCGGAGGTGAGCGGCACGAACCGGCCGAAGTGCAGCAGCACCGTCGGCAGGATCAGCAGATTCAGCACCGTCGAGGTGGCGAGGCCGCCGACGATGATGATGGCCATCGGGCCCTCGATCTCTCGGCCTGGTTGACCGCTGCCCAGCGCCAGCGGCATCAGGCCGAGCGCGGTCACCAGTGCGGTCATCAGGATCGACGGCAATCGTTCGGCGGCGCCGCGCAGCATCGTGTCGACATTCCAAGCGGCGCCCTCGACCTGAACCAGATACTGGTAGTGTGATACCAGCATGATCGAATTGCGCAGCGTGATGCCGAACAGGGTGACGAAGCCGACCAGCGACCCGAGCGTCATCCAGCCGCCGGTGAACAGGACCGCCGCCACGCCACCGACCAGCGCGAACGGCAGGTTGATAAAGGTCAGGCCCAGGTTGCGCAGGTTGTTGAACGCGAGGTAGAGCAGCACGAACACGCCGAAGCCGGCGAGCAGTGACTGGAACACCAGCCGCTCGCGCGCCTCGACCGCCGCCTTGGCCTCGCCGCCCACCACCAGGAAATCGCCCGCCGCGAGCCGGACGTTGTCGGCGATCGCCTTGCGCACATCGGCGTCGAAGCCGCCGAGATCGCGGTCTTCGACGTTGGCGGTCACCGTCTGGATGCGCTTGCCGCCTTCGTGCAGCACCTTGTAGCGGCCGGCGGTCATGGCGACGTCGGCCACGTCGCCGAGCGTTGCCTGCACTCCGGTCGCGGAGCGCAGCGGCAATGCCTCGAGCTGAGCCGGCGCCCGCCGCGCCGACGGCATCAGCACCGCCACCACGTCGATGCTCTGGCTGCCGCGCTGGATCTGGCCGACGCGGGTGCCTTCGTAGGCGGTCTGGATCGCGTCGAGCACATCGCGCGGCGCGAAGCCCAGTGCCGCGAGGCGCTCCTGCCGCAGCCGGATCGACAATTGCGGCGTGCCGGCCGGGGCCTGCACCTGGATGTCGCGGGCGCCCGGCACCGACGCGATCGCCGCGGCGACCTGCCGGGCATCCTGGTCGAGCAGATCGAGATCGGGCCCGAACACGCTCACCACCAGCGCCGCCGGAAAACCCGCGATGGTTTCCTCGATGCGTTCGGTGAGGAAGGTGTTGACCGAGAAACTCACGCCCGGATATTCGCCGCGGGTGCCGTCGAGCAGTTCGCGGATCTCGCGCAGGACCCGGGTCTGCTGCCTGCCGTCGATCGCGCCGACCTCGACCTCGAACTCGCTGTAGTGCGGCCCGAAGGTGTCGGCGCCGTTCTGCGACCG
>JANXYG010000003.1 GCA_025350245.1 Betaproteobacteria bacterium | reverse complement strand
AGATCACCGAGCGCGAAAAGACCATCCGCACCGACATCGACAGCGGCGCGCCACTGGACATCATCTTGCGGCGGTACGGGAGGATCTAGCGTTTGGCTGTCGGTCTCGAGAGTCGGCGCTGGGCGCGCGCGGTGCCGACCTGTTCAGCGTGATCGGTTGCGGCGATCAGGTGGCCGCGAAGAAGCCGGCACCGGACATCTATCGCCTGGTGCTCGATGCGCTCGACCGCGGTCGACCCGTTACTTTACCGACACCTTTTCCGGCGCTACCGCAGGCTCATCGCCCCAGCCGCCACCGAGCGCACGAATGAGCGCCACAGTGCCCTGCACGCGAGCGCTCACGATGCGATTGGCATCGCGCTCGATGTCGAGCCTGCTGCGCTCGGCGTCGAGCACATCGAGGAAGCTCACCGCGCCGGCGTCGTAGCGCAGCCGTGAAATCTTGGAGGCGCGGGTGATCGCGTCGAGCGCCTCGGCATTGGCCGCTTCCTGCCCGGCGAGCGACCGCAGGCCGGCCAGGCTGTCTTCCACGTCGCCGAACGCCAGCAGTACCTGCTGGCGATAGTTGCCGACCGCCTCTTCGTAGTCGGCCTTCGAGCGCGCGAGGTTGGCCTTGTTGCGCCCGCCATCGAGAATCGGCAGGCTGACCAGACCGCCGAGGAACGGGCCGAGGAACCACGTCCGGCTCGACCAGCGGAACAGGTTGCCAAGTTCGTCGGATTCGAATCCGCCCTGACCCGTCAGCTTGATCGACGGAAAGAATGCCGCCTTGGCCACCCCGATGCGCGCGTTCGCCGCGATCAATGCCGTTTGCGCTTTCACGATGTCGGGCCGGCGTTCCAGCAACGCCGACGGCACGCCCGGCGGCACCCCCGGCGCGAACCGGACCGGCTCACCGGCATCGATGCCGAACGCGGCCGGCGGCTTGCCGACCAGCACCGCCAGGGCATTTTCGAGCTGCGCCCGGCGCCCCTTGTCGGCTTCGAGCGAGGTACGCGCGCTCGCGGCCTCGGTGCGGGCGCGGGCGAGATCGAGCTCGCCGATTGCACCGGCTTCGAACCGGCTGCGCAGCAGGCGCACGGCGTCTTCGCGCAGCTTGATCGTGCCGACCAGGATCGCGATGTCGGCGTCGATTTCCCGCAACTGGAAATAGGTGCGCGCCATGTCGGCCTGAAGCGCGAGCGTCACCGACCGGTAGGTCGCCTCGGCGCCGCGCAGGTCGCTCTTCGCGGCCTTGACGCTGTCCTTCACGCGACCGAACAGATCGAGCTCATAGCTCGCCGTCAGGGGCGCGCGCCAGAGCGTGCGCGACACGACGTCGGTGCCCGGCGGCAACCCGAGCGAGCCGGGTGACGGCCGGGTGTTGAACGGACCGAAACCCGCGGTCACCGAGACACCGCGATCAGCTTCCGTGACGCCGAGCAACGCACGCGACTGCCGGACCCTGGCGGCCGCCGCCTGAAGACTTGGACTGTCCGCGACCGCCGCCGCGACCAGTCGATCGAGGACCGGATCCCTGAACGCTTTCCACCACTCGCCGCGCGGGTCGCGCTCGGCGGGTTCGGCCGGCTTCCAGCTACCGCGCTCCTCCACCGGCAAGTCGATGGCGGCGCGCTTGTAGGCGTCGGGCGTCTGCACCGTCGGCTGTTCGAACTTCGGTGCGAGGCTGCAACCGGCGAGAGTCGTGATCAGCAACGGCAACCACCAACGAGTCGGGTCAGACATGACTGCCACCTCCTTCGACCGCCGCGTGCGGTGGCGGACTTCCCGGCGTCGGCGCGCGCTTGCCCGATTGCAGCAGCACGAAAAACACGGGCGTCAGGAACAGACCGAACAGGGTCACCCCGAGCATGCCGGAGAACACCGCCACCCCGATGGCCTGGCGCATCTCGGAGCCGGCGCCACCGCTCAGGATCAGCGGCGTGACGCCCATGATGAAGGCGAACGAGGTCATAAGGATCGGGCGCAGCCGCAGGCGGCAGGCCTCGAGCGCCGCTTCGCGCGCGGACTTGCCGGTGCGCTGCACATCCCGGGCGAACTCGACGATCAGGATGGCGTTCTTGCACGCCAGGCCGACCAGCACGATGAACGCGATCTGCGTGAAGATATTGTTGTCGCCTGCCGGCAGGTTGACGCCGATCAGCCCGAGCAGGGTGCGCACGACCGTGTGCTCACCGACCGTGAGCCACACGCCGGTCACGGCGAACAGCACGCACATGGGCACGATCAGGATCACCGCCAGCGGCAGCGCGAAACTCTCGTACTGCGCGGCCAGCACCAGGAAGGCCAGCAGCACGCACAGCGGGAACACGTAGATCATCGTGTTGCCGGCGAGAATTTCCTGATAGGTGAGATCGGTCCACTCGAAGGCGAAGCCCTTCGGCAGCGTCTCCTTCAGGATCTTCTCGATCGCGCCCTGCGCCTGTCCCGACGAGAAGCCGGGCGCGGGCCCGCCGTTGATCTCGGCGGTCACGTAGCCGTTGTAGCGCTGCACCCGGTCGGGGCCGAAGCTCGCCCGGGTCTGCAGCACCGACGAGAGCTGGATCATGTTGCCGCCCGGCGAGCGTATCTTGAGCGATCCGATCTGGTCGGGATCGACGCGGTACGGCGCGTCGGCCTGCACCACCACCTGATAGGTGCGGCCGAAGCGGTTGAAGTCGTTCACGTAGACCGAGCCGAGGTTGATCTGCAGCGCGTCGAAGATGTCGCCGAGATTCAGGCCCATGCGCTTGGCTTTCTCGCGATCGACATCGGCAAACACCTGCGGCACGTTGATGGTGTAGCTCGAGAACACGCCGGCCAGTTGCGGGGTCTGGTAGGCACGACCGATCGACGCGCCGAGGGCGCCCGCGAGCGCACCGAAGCCGGCATTGCCGCGATCCTCGATCTGCAACCGGAAGCCGCCGATGGTGCCCAGGCCTTGCACCGCCGGCGGCGGAAACACCATCACAAAGGCGTCCTGGATACCGGCGAACTGGCCGTTGAGCGCGCCGACCGTGGGGTACAACTGGGTCTCCGGCGTCTTGCGATCCTTGAAGTCCTTGAGACCGAAAAACGCGATACCTTCCGACGGGCTGTTGGTGAAACCGTTGATCGACAGGCCCGGAAACGCCACCGACTCGGCCACGGCGGGATGCTTGAGACCGATGGCCGTCATGCGCCGGATCACCGCCTCGGTCCGGTCGAGCGACGACGCATCCGGCAGCTTGGCAAACGCCACGAGGTATTGCTTGTCCTGCTGCGGCACGAAGCCGGCCGGCACGTGCCCGAACACCCAGACCGTGGTGGCGATGAGCAGCACGTAGACGAGCATCACCACGGCCTTGATATTGAGGATGTGCCCTACCCCGCGACCGTAGCCGGCCGAGGCGCGACCGAAGAAGCGGTTGAAGGCGCGGAAAAACCAGCCCAGCGCCGCATCCATGCCGCGTTGGACGATATCTTTGCGGGCGTCGTGCGGCTTGAGCAGCACCGCTGCCAGCGCCGGCGACAGGGTCAGCGAGTTGATGGTGGAGATGACCACCGAAATCGCGATGGTCAATGCAAACTGGTTGTAGAACTGTCCGGTCAGGCCCGACACGAATGCCGTTGGCACGAACACCGCGCACAGCACCAGCGCCGTGGCGAGGATCGGCCCGCTCACCTCGGTCATCGCCTTGTGCGTGGCGGCGCGCGGAGTCAGGCCGTTGGCAATGTTGCGTTCGACATTCTCGACCACGACGATCGCATCGTCGACCACGATGCCGATGGCCAGCACCAGGCCGAACAGCGTCAGCACGTTGATCGAGAACCCGAACGCCAGCATCAGGCTGAAGGTGCCGATGATCGACACCGGCACTGCGGCAAGCGGAATGATCGAGGCGCGCCACGTCTGCAGGAACACCAGCACCACGATGACGACCAGCAGGATCGCTATGAACAAAGTCTCGATCACCGCCTTGATCGAGTCGCGCACGAACTGCGTGGGATCGTAGACGATGGCGAAATCGAGTCCGGGCGGGAAGTCCTTCTTGAGTTCTCCCATCACCCGGTGCACTTCGTCGGAGAGCGCCAGGGCATTGGCCGTGGGCGACTGGAACACGGCGATACCGACCGACGCCTTGTTGTCGAGCAGGCCGCGCAGCGAGTAGGTGCTGCCGCCCAGTTCGACCCGCGCCACATCCTTCAGGCGCACGATGCCGGCGGCGTTCGAGCGCACGATGATCTCGCGGAATTCGCTTTCGTCGGCCAGCCGCCCTTTCGCGTTGACGGCGAGCTGGAACTGCGCGGCGCCGCCGGTGGGCGGCGCGCCGATCACACCCGCCGCCACCTGGACGTTCTGCTCACGGATGGCGCCCACCACGTCACTTGCCGTGAGTCCGAGCGCCGCGAGCCGTGGCGGATCGATCCATACCCGCATCGCATAGTCGCCGCCGCCGAAGACCTGCACCGACCCCATGCCCTCGATGCGCGCGAGCTCATCCTTGATGTTGATGGCGGCGTAGTTGCGCTGGTAGAGCTCGTCGTAGCGGCCGTCGGACGATACCAGGCTCACCACGAGCGTGAGGCTGGGCGAGCTCTTTTCCGCGGTCACGCCGATGCGCCGGACCTCTTCGGGCAGGCGCGGCAGCGCGCGCTGCACGCGGTTCTGCACCTGGGTCTCGGCCGCGTCGATGTTGGTGCCGACCTTGAACGTGACAGTGAGCTGATAGGAGCCATCCGAGGTCGATTGCGAGGACATGTAGAGCATGTTCTCGACGCCGTTGATCTGCTCCTCGAGCGGTGAGGCGACGGTCTGGGCGATGACCTGCGGATTGGCGCCGGCATAGTGCGCGCGCACCACAACTGATGGCGGCACGACATCTGGATATTCCGAGATCGGCAGCTTGCCGATCGAGATCAGGCCGGCCAGGAAGATGAAGATCGAGACGACGCCCGCGAAGATCGGGCGGTCGATGAAGAAGCGGGAAAGGTCCATGGCGGGCGGTCGGGCGCGGTCAGGACTTCTTCTTGTCGGTTGCCTTGCTGTCCGCGCCGGCCGGCTTGGCGGTCTCCGGGGCGCGGTCCGGCTTGGCGGCCGCGGGCTTTTCCATCGGCTTGGCGGCCTTCTCCATCGGCTTCTCCATGGGCTTTTCCATGGGCTTGTCGGCCGGCTTGGCCGGTTCGGCTGCCAGCGGAGCCGCCGCCCCCGCGTCGGCGGCCGCTTCGAGCTTGGCGGTCACCGGCACCCCGGGACGAATGCGCATCAGGCCATTGACGATCACCATCTCACCCGGCTTCAAGCCGTCGTAGATCACGCGCATGCCATCGACCAGCGGGCCGGGCTTGACCGGCCGGACCTGGGCGGTCTTGTCGGCGCCCACGACGAACACATACTTGCGGTCCTGGTCGGTGCCGATGGCGCGTTCGGACACCACCACGGCGTCTCTGCCACCCGACGGGTCGGGCAATTTCACCCGCGCGAACAAGCCCGGCGTTAGGGCGCCGTCGGGATTGGCCAGGAGCGCCCTGATCTTGACGCCACCGGTGCCGGGATCGACCCGGTTGTCGACGTAATCGAGCCGCGCCTGATGCGGAAATCCGGTCTCGCCCGACAGACCGACGCCGACCTCGAGCTTGCTCTTGCCGGCCTGCCCGCGCAGCCCGAAACGTACGAAGGTGTGCTCGTCGGCATCGAAGGACACATACACCGGATTCGACGACACCACGGTGGTCAGCACGGGAGACTCGGGCCCGTTGGCCTGGACCAGGTTGCCGACGGTGATTTCGGCCTTGCCGACGCGACCGGTGATGGGCGACAGCACGCGCGTGAAGGAGACATCGAGCTTCGCGGATTCGAGCTGCGCCTGCGCGCCGCGCAAGGTGGCTTCGAGATCCTTGACGGAAGCGCCGGCTTCATCGACCTCACGCTGCGACGTGGCCTGGGTAGCGAGCAGCTTCTCGTTTCGGGCGAGCGCGATGCGCGCCATGTCGATGCGGGAATTGAGCGCGGCCACCTGCGACTCGGCGGCCCGGGCCTGCGCTTCGTAGGTGCGCGCGTCGATGGTGAACAGCAGATCGCCCTTGTGCACTTCGGCGCCCTGCTGGAAGTGGATGCCCTGGATGTAGCCGGTGACGCGCGACCGGATCTGCACCTGCTCGACCGCTTCGAGGCGAGCCGGGAATTCGACCGTCTCGGCGATCGGACGGGACACTGCCGCGGCCACGGTAACCTCCGGGGCGCCGCCCATGCCGTGCGGTGGGCCGCCGGCGCCCTCGTCCTTCTTGCCGCATGCCATCAACGCCGCCGCAACCAGCAGCAACACCGCGCCCGTCTTGCGCTTCACCATTCCAGACTCCCTCGGGAAATTTCGAATGCGGCGCAGCAGCGCCGCCGATACCGGTATCGCCATCAATGAATCGGCGCCGTGGCCATGCGGGTGAGCAGCTTCTGGATGCGCCGTTCATCCTTGTCGGTCAGGGGCGAGATGCCCAGCATCTCCAGCAGCCACATGCCGTCCAGTGCCAGCGTCACCACCGCCGCCTGATCCCAACCGACCGGCGTATTGCCGAGCTGAGCGAAGTGGTGACGATAGAAGCCGCGCAGCGGCTCCAGCAACGCCGGGTTGCTGGCGAGCGCCGGCAGCAAGGCGCACGAGGCATGGCCAAGACTTTCATCCATCCCGAAAACCGCTTCCACAAACGCCTCCAGCGAGCGCGCCGGGTCGTCGCCCATGCGAGCTTGCGCATCTGCATACACCTCGCGGAAGGTATCGACCATCCGTTGGACCAGCGCGACCAGCATCGCCTCCTTGGTCTGGAAGTGATATAGCACGCCACCCTTGCTCAACCCGGCCGCCTCGGCCACCGCGTCGAGCGTCACATGGCTCGCGCCACGCTCGCGCACCACGCGCTCGGCAGCACCGAGAATCGAACCTCGAACCGATTCTTTCGCCATGAAAGTTTCTCCCTGCCAGCAGTCCGGTCTCTCATGAGCCGAGCGACTCATCGACTGGTTGATCTGATGCCAGAAAGGTAAACCGTCCAGTCGGTACAGTCAATTCGGGAACAACCCTCTGGAACAACCCAACAGCAGCAGCATCTGCACAACCCGCCATTCGACTCGCATGGGCCTGCCTCTCCGGACCCACCGGTCTGAATCAAACAAAGAGCGGCGTTCGCCTTCAGCGAAGCCCCTCCTCCGTGCCCGGTTCGCGGTCTTGCGCCGCGATACATCGATCACAGACCCTCTCGGGCCACCGTGGTTATCCCGGGCGCGCCAGCAACGCCTGCCCCGCGCGCCTCGACACCACCAGCACCAGCTTCATGGTGGCCCGGGTGGCGCCGACGAACAGGCGCCGCAGGGCGCGCTCGTCGAGCGTCTCGAAGTCGATCTCGGTGAGGATGACGCACGGCGCCGACTGGCCCTTGAAGCGATAGACCGAGTCGAGCAGCAGTTCGCCTTCGGTGTATTCCGGGCTCCCCAGCAGGTCGTAGCGGCCGGTAGGGGCGCGCAGTTTGTGGGGCCCGAGCTGGGTGTGGCTGGAAAGGGCGGAGTGTTCGCGCCCGCGAAACGTGAGCACCGCGATCATGGTGCGGGGGAAGCCGGCACCGATGCATTGTGTGATCGCGGTCTTGGTGGCGTCGACCAACCCGGCGGTGCCCTCGTAGTCGATGATCTGCACATCGGAACCGTGCAGGGGGCTCGCGCCGCGCACTTCGCGACCGGGGCCGAGCAGACGGTTCAGGTAGTCGAGAATGTCGCCAGGGCTGCGGTAATTGGTATCCGCATGCAGCGTCACCCAGCCCGGCAGGTCCACCGGCGGGCGCTCGTAGAGGTTCTGCATCGGGTCTTCCAGCCACCAGGCGCGGCCCTTCTCCCGGAGCAGCCGGAGCAGGGGATCGCGCCAGGCCGCGTCGAAATCCTGACCCTCGTCGACCACGATGTCGTCGAAGCGCCAGCGGTCTTGCAACGGCGCTTCGGCGAACGTGCGTTCCAATGCCGCGAATGCCCCGGGCTGCCCGAAATCGGGGCGTTGGCCGATGCTGCGCGCGATGCGCTCGCAGAGCTGGTGATAGGTGGCGACCTCGGCCGGTGCCGGGGCGATGCGCACGACATGGTCGGCGAGCGGACGGTTGTAGCAAACATACAGCGAGCGGCGACCGGCCTGCGCGCCGTCGCGCAGCACGGCCATCGCCAGTTGAGTCTTGCCGGAACCCGCGGTGCCGACCACACGCAGCCGGAACGGGTCGCACTCGATGCGCCGCCCCCACTCCGCCAGACCGCCCGACAGCCGGGTGTAGAGCGCCTCCACGGTGCCCGCCACGGCGCCGACCTCAAGCACCAGATCGAGCAGGTCGCCGAAGAAGCGGAACACGTCGGCGGTCTGCGGGGAGTCCGGCTCGTCCAGTGGCAATGCGGTGCGAATCGCGGCGACGAGCGTATCGCGACGCGAGGCATCGATGATGCGCTCGTCCTCGATGCCGGCGATCGCGCGCTGACGCACGGTGTAGTCGGGGCAGTACAGCATGGTCTCGAGGTGGAGCTTGTCGCCACCGTGCGCGCGGCTGTAGCGCGAGTGCAGCGCTTCGGCATTGCGCGCGATCTGTATCGGGACATTCTTCGCGGTCTTGCCATACTGCTTGACCAGGCCGTCGTCGGTCTCGCTCAGCAGACCGGACTTCTGCTCGATCAGCAGCACCCGCGCGCTCGGCGACACGATCGCGAAATCGATCTCGCCGAACACCGAGCAGCCCTGGTCGAGGCGGGTCCAGTGGACGCCGTGAAACACGGTGTAGTCGTCGGGCAGACCGGCGGCGAGTCGCACCAGGGTCTCGATCTCGCGCTGCGCCGCGCCGAGCGCCTCGACCTGGCGCCAGCCGTGGGGGTGGATGCGGGCCATCCCGCAGTCTACCGGTGACTGCTGCTGCCGTTTTCGCTCCGGAAATGCGCTGCTACCGCTTGCGGCCGGCCCAGGCTTCGACGATGGCAGTCAACGCGGCGCGACCGGGGTCACGACAACGCTGCTGCTGAACCGCAGCTCGTTCGTGTCGACCGCCTCCGCCGCGAGCACGCCATCGCCGGCGACCCTCAAACCGAACCGGAACGTGGGGTTCTCGCTGACGGAAAAATCGACGTCAGCGGTCAAGACCAGCCGATCCTGATAGGTGACCGATACGTGCCTCACGAACTGGGGCGGGTCGTACAGCCGGGTGACCTGATCCATCGCCAGCCCCGAGGTGTTCGGGTGCCGGATCAGCAGGGCCACCAGGTTGTCGCGGCCGTCGATCAACGGCTCGGGCAGCGTCCATCGCATCTGGCCCAGAGTACTCGCGTCGGCGAGCCCCTTGTTCGTCGGCGCGGAACATCCGCCCGATGCCTTGATGTAGCGCGTGGTCATCGCGAGCGAACCGTCCGGGTACTCGGCGATCGCGCGAACCGTGCTGTAGTCCTCGACGCGGACCCGGGTTTCGATCTCGATGCGGCCGGCCGCTTCCCCGAACTCGAAGATCGCCGCTACCGGCGACGGATTCTGGTCGATGATCAGATATAGCCTGCGCGGCCGGGCTTGTCCCGGGGCCGGACGAGCCCGGATGGCGACCGGCACCACCGCCGCATCCTCGGCGCGTATCGGCAGCGCGAGCGACAACGCATCGCCGGCATCGGCCAGTATCCGGGCGCCGAACAGGCTCGCCCGCACGCGCGGCCATGCGTCATCGCGCTCGGCCGCCCAGGCGGCCGGCGCGAACACGAGCGCCAGCGCAACCACGGCCAGCGCCCCGACCAGGCGGTGCACCCGCGCCGGCGGCCTCGCCGTCATGGGCGGAACAGGCACTTCTGGCGTGCCTGCCGATACATGCCGCGAAAGTGCCTCGCATCGCTTTGCGCATCCGCGTTGTCGCGCAACGCCGCCCCGCGCTCGCCGGCGATGGTCACCGCCTTGGAGACGGTGGACGCTTCGACGAACTGGTCGTAGGTAAGTTGCTCTGCCAGCCGGTCGAGCGCGCACGAGCACTTGTTGACCATCTCGAATTCCGGACCGGGAAAGTCGCGCATGCATTCGAGAACGAACTCGACCCGCTCAGCGGTCGGATACTCATGGGCACACGCCGACCCGCCGGATACAGCCAGCGCAAACGCCACCGGCAGGGCGAATCGCGGTCGGCGCCGGCCTGCATGCTCGTCGCACAGCGGTTGCAGTGGGTGATTGCGGTCGGTAGTGGCATTCATCGAGGTTGCTCCGGCATGACATCGATCAATCGGTGGCCCAGCACGCGACTGGCGGCCGACAGCGCCGGAATCACGCTGCGCGCCTCGGGAACGCGGCCGAGTCGAAGGTAGGTCAACCCGAGTTCGAACCAGGCGTGCGCGTGCGTCCGGTCGACCGCAGTCGCTTCGAGAAACGAAGCGAGCGCCGCTTCGTTCTGTGCCCGCCGGTTCTCGCACAGGCCGCGGACGTAGAGCGCTTCCGGATCGTGCGTATCGATCTGGTGCCACTGGTTGGCGAGCCGGTACAGATCGTCCCAGCGTTGCTCAGCCGCCATGGCATTGGCGCGCATGAAGAACGGCAGCACGTCGAGCGGCCGCTGCCAGAAGGGGGCAACCTCGCTCAGCGGCGCCACCGGTTCGAACAGCCGGCCGCCGTCGACGCCGAGCCCCAGCCACTCCACGGGGACGGCGAAGAATTGCGGCCCGGGACCACGCATGCGAAACAGCAGGATGGCGACCAGCGAACCATCGCCGTCGAACAATCCGCCGCCGCTGGCGCCGGAACTGAACGCCGCGTCGGACTGCACCACCTGACCGCCATCCAGCGAATAGAGTCGTTCGATCGTCCCGCTGGCCGGCGCCAGGCCGGCACCCCCGGTGAAGCCGATCGCGAGCACCTCCTGCCCGATCTCGAGCGATGCGCTGCGACCGACCAGGACCGCCTGCGCGTCGAGACCCGGTACCCGCAATACGCACAGATCGTGTTCCGTGTCGGATCGTTGCGATATCGCGCGGTGCCGCAGTCCGCCGTGGAGAACATCGATCCTGCGGGCGCTCCGGGTAACGTGGCAGGCGGTCACGACCAGTTCGTTCGCCACCACGGTGCCGGTGCCGACGAAGTACACCCCGGCATCATTCACCACTTCCACCTTCACCACGCCGCGCGACAGCGCGAGCACCGTCGCGCCGTTCACGGCGGCGGACACGGGGTCGGACCCGGACGATGCGATCGCGAGGATCACCAGCAGCCAGCGCCCGGTGAAGAACCGCAGCGGTGCCTGCAGCGTGGCCGGTGCGGCGCGACGCACTTTCAGTTGCGCACCCGGCCATCATCGTCGACCAGGGGCACGCCGAAATCGATGAGGATAGCCTCGATCTCGGCGGCGTTCGCGTCGACGACGGCTTGCACCTGGTCACGCCATTCGCCCTCGCCGTGGCGCACACCCATCGCCATGGAATAGTCGAACTTGACGCCGGGCTCCGACGGCAGCGGCACGATTTTCAGACCCGGCACCCGTTTGGCGAAGAAACCCGCGATCGGCCCCCACACGACCGCCGCGTCGATTTTTCCCTGGGCGAGATCCTGCTCGATGATCTGGCCGGGATAGTGCGCGGGATCGGCGTTGAGCATGCGGTACGGGATGGTCTGCTCGTTGAGTCCGTGCTTCATGATCCACTGCGTTGCCGGCGAACGGTCGTAGATGCCCACGGTGAGCCGCTCGCGCAGCTTCGGGTCGAGCGCCAGGAATTCGTCGGCCGATCGGACTTCGAGCTTGCGGCCCTCGACGAACACCAGCGCATAGGTGGAGCGGTAGTAGGGCCGGGTCGTCATCACCTGATCGAAGCCCGCCGGGATGCCGATCAACAGGTCACAGCGATACTCGGCGTCTCCGGGCAACTTGTAGCGCAACGTGTTGCGTACGAAATTGACCCGTTGCGGATACCAGAAGTGCTCCAGCGGCAGCGCCATCGCCTTCGCCATGACGGCTGCGATACGGTTCTCGAGGCCCTCCTCCGCCTGGTTCGAGAACGGGAGATTGTTCGGGTCCTGACAAACCCGCAGCGCCCGGCGCGGACTATCGTCGACGGTCTGTGCCCACACGCATCCGGAGACCACGGCGATCGACAGCGCCACTCCCGCCGCGAAGGGGCGCCACCGCGCAAGTCGATGTCTGTCGGGACCTCGCATCATTCGGTCTTGATCTGCTCGACCTTCGCCCGCGTGATCGCGCCGTCGGAACGCCCCTTGAGATAGGCGTAGAGCTGGTCGATGTTCTGGACCACGCCGGGGTTCTCGCGGAAGCTCACCATGCCTTTCTCCAGACGGCCCTCCATCACCGTCTTCACGAAATCGTCCTTCGTCAGCACCTTGAGGCTGTTGATCAGTGACGGGCCGACCAGACCTTCCTGATTTGGCCCATGGCAGCGATCGCACGCGGCGGCGCGCCAGGTACGGAATCCCTTCATGGTCGCGGCGTCGACCTTGTAGCCATCGACGACGGTGTAGAGCGGCTCCTGAGCTGGCACGCCCGCCGCAAAGGTCGCGGACAGCACGGCAATCGCCATCGACGGGAGATACGGTGATTTCATGTTTCGCCTTTCACGATCGGGCGGGAGGCAGCGCTCAAGCGCCCGAAAAAAAAAGCGCCCGGACCAGAAAGCCCAGGCACTTCGACACACAGGTCGACATCAGCCATTCCGTAGCTGTACCGGGTCAATTCTCCGGTAATGCGAATATCGTCAGGGAACCGCCGAGGTCGGTGTACTTGGCCAGTTCCTTGTAACCGCCCACCGCACCCAGACCGTCGCTGTCCTTTTCGAGACCGGCGGCCATGCCGATACCGGCCCAACCGCCAATGCCGGAATAGACGCCGACGTATTGATTGCCGCGATGCGTATAGGTGAAGACATTGCCGATGATTCCGGACGGGGTGCGGAACTTCCACAATTCCTTGCCGTCGCTCTTGCGGACCGCCTTGAGATAGCCTTCGAGCGTGCCGTAGAACACGAGATTTCCCGCTGTCGCCAGCGCGCCGCTCCACACCGAGAACCGTTCCGGGTTCGACCAGACGATCTTGCCGGTGCCCGCATCCCAGGCGATGAAGTTACCCATGCCGCCATGGCTGCCGGGAGCCGGATACATCGCCAGGGTCGCCCCGACGAACGGCTGCCCCGCCACGTAGTCGACCTTGAACGGCTCATAGTCCATGCAGACGTGATTGGTCGGCACGTAGAACAGGCCGGTCTGCGGCGAGAACGCGGCCGGCTGCTGGTCCTTCGAGCCGAGCGCCGCCGGGCAGATGCCCTTCGAGTTCACGTCGGGTCCGTTCTGCGCGGTGCTGTACTTCGACACCACCTGGGGACGACCGGACTTCATGTCGACGTGTGTGGCCCAGTTCACCTGCGGATCGAACTTCTCGGCGACCAGCAGCGCGCCATTGGTGCGATCGAGCGTGTAGCCGAAGCCGTTCCGATCGAAGTGCACCAGCGCCTTGGTCGGTTTGCCCTTCACCGTGATGTCGGCCAGGATCATCTCGTTGATGCCGTCGAAGTCCCACTCGTCGAACGGCGTCATCTGATAGACCCACTTGACCTTGCCGGTATCCACGTCGCGGGCCCAGATGGCCATCGACCACCGGTTGTCGCCGGGACGCTGGGACGGATTCCAGGTGCCCGGGTTGCCGCTGCCGTAGTACATGAGGTTCAGCGCCTTGTCGTAGCTGTACCAACCCCAGGTGGTCCCGCCGCCCAGTTTCCAGTCGTCGGCCTTCCACGTCTTGAGCGACGAATCCGCGCCCACCGGCGTGACCTTGCCATCCCGCCACGTCGTGGTGGTATCGGGATCGACCAGCATTTCGCTGTCGGGCCCCTGGCTCATGCCTTTCCATACCAATGCGCCGGTATTGATGTCGTACGCCGCGATATACCCGCGAACGCCCCATTCGCCGCCGCTGATCCCGGTGATCACCTTGTCCTTGAATACGTGCGGCGCGTTGGTGTTCACCGCGCCCAGTTTCGGATCGCCGTTCTTCACCGACCACACCACCTTGCCGGTTTGCGAGTCCAGCGCGACGAGCGTCGAGTCGGCCTGCTGCAGAAAGATCTTGCCTTCGGCATAGGCGACGCCGCGATTCACGGTGTCGCAGCACATCTGCGCTATGACAGCCGGGTCCTGCTTGGGCTCGTATTTCCAGCGGATCGTCTGCGAGTTGAGATCCATCGCGAAGACCTTGTTGGGAAACGGCGTATGGATGAATGGCACTTACTTTGGCCGCTACGCATGACCGTACCTGATGACGTGTTGACGAGCCTGTGCGCGAGGCACCTTGAGCCAAGGGTAGGGTTTGGGGCGTCGTTTTCGCATTCGTGGCTCGATACGTCCAGGCCGATGGC
>JANXYG010000085.1 GCA_025350245.1 Betaproteobacteria bacterium | reverse complement strand
GGGCACGCGTGCCCACCAGTCGCCCATGAAGACAGTGCTGGTTCCGCAAGCCCCCAGGACCGCGTCCTTGAGCACCACCGACGTCGAGCAGCCAGCGGCCGACAGGCAGAGCATCGCGACTGGTGCAAGCCGCCGCATCGCCCGAACAGCGCTCGATGCCAGCTCTGTCGAACTTGTGTCTTTACTCATTGCCGTCCTTTTGTCGGTCTGCCGCGGGTCGCGTTGCCGCCCATCGATGCGACGACACCCGGTGCCGCGCCCTCCGGTGAGACTACCGCATTCGCGTGCTCCGGTTCACGACGATGCTCAGACTGAATGCTGGATTGAACCTCGCTTCAAGTTTGCCAGCCGGGGGCCGATATCCAGCTGACGCACTTTCCTTTCGTGCCCGGGACCCGCCATGCCGACTTCTCATCGCTTTACCCGTCGCCTTCTGGCGAATGCCATTTTCAGCATGGCCGCATCGATGTCATTCGCACCGGTGCTCGCCGCGGAACATGCCGAGGCGGTGCCCAAGCCGGCGCCTGCGAACGCCGAAGCCAAGGCGGAGCCGAAGATCGAGGCAAAGGTCGAGGCAAAAACGGAAGCGAAACGAGCGCCAAACGCCGAGGCGAAGGTCGAGGCAGTTGACACGAAACCCGTCATGAAAGAAGTCACCGGCAAGGAGTCCGCCAGGGAAATCGCTGCGCGCGACCCGGTGGACGTGCTGCGCGACAAGCTCGCTGCGAGATTGAGCCACCCCAAGACGCCACCGAACGAGCAGGTGAATGTGGCCTCGAAGGCCAGTTCACCCGCTGGCGCCAGGCCCCCGCCGCCGATTCCGCTTCCGCCGCGCCCGTACACGATCGCGCCGATTCCCGGACGGGTTATGGCCGACGCCCGCAAGGAAGCCGCCGCGAAGAGCGCCGAACCACCCCATCCGGTTCACTGGAGCTACGACGGCAGCGGCGGCCCGGACGGCTGGGGCGAGATGAACCCCGAGTTCTCCAAGTGCGCGACCGGCAAACGGCAAAGTCCGATCGACATTCGCGACGGCATCCGGGTGAGCCTGGACCCGGTACAGTTCGACTACAAGCCGAGCGCCTTCCGCGTGATCGACAATGGCCACACCGTGCAGGTCAACGTAGCCCAGGGCAACTCGATCGAAGTGCTGGGCCGTCGCTACGACCTGATGCAGTTTCATTTTCATCGGCCGTCGGAAGAGCGCATCGACGGCAAGCAGTTCGACATGGTCGTGCACATGGTGCACAAGGACATCGACGGCCGCCTCGCGGTGGTGGCGGTGCTGCTCGAACGCGGCAACGCGCAACCCATCGTGCAGGCCGTGTGGAACAACCTGCCGCTCGAAAAGGGCGAGGAAGTGCCCGCCAAGCCGATGCTCGACCTTAATACGCTGCTGCCGGCACAACGCGGCTACTTCACCTATATGGGTTCGCTGACCACACCGCCGTGCAGCGAAGGCGTGCTCTGGATGGTGATGAAGAACCCGGTGCCGGTCTCGACCGAACAGATCGCCATTTTCAGCCGGCTCTACCCGATGAACGCGCGGCCGATCCAGGCGGCGAGCGGGCGGTTGATCAAGGAGTCGAATTGAGCGGAGGCGGGCAACCCGGCTCCTCCCCGGGTCAAGTCCGGTCAGCCGGCTCCACCACCACCGCCGTGCCGTAGCACAGCACCTCCGCGGCGCCGACCATCGGCCCGGTGTCGTAGCGGACGCCGACCACGGCATTGGCGCCCATGCGCTTGGCGTGGGTGAGCATGAGTTGAAATGACTCCTCCCGAGCGGACTCGCAAAGCTCGGCGAAAATGCCGGCCCTGCCGCCGAACAGCGTGCGCAGGCTGCCGACGATGGTCAGGGGCAACGACCGCGTTCGAACGGTGAGCCCGCGAACCATGCCGAGGCACTTCACCACGCGGCAACCGGGCAGTTCGAAGGTCGTGGCGGTAACAATCCGTTCAGGTGTCACGAAAAGTCCTCCAGGTAGATCGGCATCCCCAGCAGCTCGACGTACGGCTTCATGCCGGCGAACTCCAGATGACCACCATCGACGAATACGAGGTGGAGCCTGGCGCCGACTCTACGCTTGAACGGCAGCGGGATGAGGTCGTGCCGGATGCCGCCCACCTCGAGGAATCCTTCGGCGATCGTGTTCGGCAGCGACGGCATCGATCCGAGCGTCGCGACTTCCGACAAAACCAATTGCGCTTCCTGGCTCCAGCCCGTCCCCCGATCCTTTCCCGGCGATCCCGCCGACTTGTGAATGTAGCCATGCGAGAAGTGGACGGTTGCGATGCCATCCGACAGCGCGATGCCGCTGATGCGCGAGTCGGCGAGTTCAAGGGAGTTCCTCATGCGGGGAATCTACCGCAAGTACCTCGATGCATCGAGGCTTTCCCAAGGCACGAGCCGCCCGGGCGCTCGCGCAGCGACGGGGTGCTTGTGCACCTGCCCGATTCGACGATGCAAAGGCCTGTTGGTGACGACCCGCAGCCGTGGTGCGGCCGTGCAAGACGGTATCTGACCCCGGATTACCACTTCAGCGCCGCCGCGACGATCGGCTTGGCCCACTGGGGTGTTTTCGACAAATCCGTGGGCCCCATGATTTTTCCGTGGTCGAGGTGCAACACCAGAACTGGGGCAGGCGCCCGCCCGGCGGCCGGGTCGGCCTCCACGCTGTTGTCGTACACCCGCAGCGCCCCAAGTTGGGGGAGCAGATGAATGAGATTCAGGCGGCTGTGCTGGTAGCGGCGCCGAATGTCAGCTTCGGGGATGTCGTGGCCACCCTGGCGAACCCGGGCGCGCACCCGCTCGATGTGGAGCTCCGGGCTGGTCAGACCGGCGTACCAGACATGGACGTCGATGCCCCGCGAAGCCGCTTCCGACAGCAACCGCGGAATGGTGTTGGCGCCCAATGTGGTTTCGAACGCGAAGCCGAGGCGTCTCGCCACCGCTTGCTCCAGCAGCCGCTTTCCCTGGTGCCAGGCGGCGGCGTTGGCATCCGCCTGGGTCAGACCCGGATTGGCGGCCATGAGGGCGCGGGCGGCCTCGTCCGGATTGTAGTAATCAGCGCCGAACGCACGAAACGCCGCGCCGCCGATGCTGCTTTTGCCTGCGCCGTTGACGCCGGCCAGAACGTAGATGTGTGGCGCTTCGGGCAGAGCCATCGTGGCTTTGGCTTCGCCCCTCGCCCGCTGGTTCCTAGCGCCTCTTGGCCGCCGCCTTGACCGCCGCGCGGCCCAGGCTGGCCGGTGAAGCGTTGAAGGCGGTCGCCATCGCCTTTCTTGCCTTGGGCGTCTGCATGCGCGCGAGCAGGCCGTCGAACTGCGCGCTCAAATCGTCCAGAGCAGGGGAGCGCGCCTTGACCAGGGATTCGAACTCGGCGTAGGAGAGCAGCACGGCTTTGGGCTGATCGTGCCTGGTGATCGCGATTGCCCCGCCGAGGGCGGCCTTCTCGAAGTTGGCACCGAACTCGTTCTTGAACCGGCTGGCGGTGACGGTCGGGAGATCGACCAGTTCGCCCTGGCTATTGCGGAATGTCAGCGTGGTCATGCCAAGCCTCTCCCTCTCCGGTTGTTTCGTGCATTATAGCCAATCGGTACAATTTGTCTGATATAGCTAAAATAGCTGAAACGACGCGTGCTGCCGGCGCCGGCACCTCGCCTGCGCGGTGCTACCCTTCCCGCACCCCGATCCGCCCCATCTCAAGGACACCGCGATGACGATCATTGCTGTCGACACGCCGAAGAGCCGCATCTTTCACGACCTCGATTTCGACCGGCCTGGCCGGCAGATCGGCTATCTGCGAGTACCACAATCGCGGGACGGTGGCGCGTGGTCGACCATCGAGATTCCCATTGCCGTCGTCAACGGCGCGCCCGGCCCGGCGGTGCTGTTCACCGGCGGCGTGCACGGCGACGAATACGAAGGCCAGATCGCAGTGTCGCGGCTGGCACGTCGGCTGGACCCGCAGAGCCTGCGCGGGCGCTTGATCCTCATGCCGGCCGTGGATCTGCCGGCCGCGCTGGCGGGGCGGCGCATGTGCCCCCTCGACGGTCGCGATTTCAATCGCTGCCTGCCGGGCGATCCGCGCGGCAGCTTCTGCCAGATGCTGGCGCATTTCATCGACACCGAGATCCTCACGCGCGTTGGCGTGTCGGTGGACATCCATGCCGCCGGAAACGCCATGGAGGCCGCGCTGAGCACCTGCATGCACCACACCGACGACCCGGACATCCTGAAGCAGACGTTCACGCTCGCCGAGAACTTCGGCGCCCCCTACAACGTCGTGTTCTCGGGTGTGGACGAAACCAGCACGCTCGCCGCGGCGGCAGAGCGGCGCCGGGTGCTGGCGATCTCGTCGGAACTGGGCGGTTACGGCCGGGTGAGTGTGGACGGATTGCGCATTGCGGAGCGTGCGCTGCTGAACGTGTTGAAGGGCATGAGCATGATCGATGGCACTCCGGACACCTCGCAACTCGACGGCCACCCCGGCACCCGGCACATGGAGGTGCGCGACCACACGGGATATGTCTTCGCTCCGAGCGACGGGCTGTTCGAACCGATGGACCTCGCCGGTGCGGAAGTGCGGGCTGGCCAATTGGCCGGGCACCTGCACTTCATCGAGGAGTGGGCGCGCGAGCCGATGCCGGTCGAGTATCGCAGCGACGGACTGGTCTGGATGGCGCCTGGATCCGGCCGCGTTCGCAAGGGCGATGTGGTGGGTGTGGTGATGCGGCCGTACTCGCACAGCTAACTTCCCGCCAGCGGGCCGAGCGCCCGGCACAGCGGGTCTGGACCATCTCGTTCCTGCCGAGCATTTATCTCGACGACCACTGGCGGCTGTTCCTTCGGGCTGGTGCCGGAAGGCTTAACGGCGCCGGCACTGCCAGCGACGGCCTTGGAATAACCGTATCGACAGGTCGGGGCTTCTCGGCGGTCAAGGTGGGCCTTGGCCTCCAGCGAGATTTCGATGCCGGCCTGTTCCTGCGTGCGGAATACTTCTACATCACGACCAGGCGGGAATATCTGGTGCGTCCTGCCGTGTCTGGCCTCCAGATCAGCGTCGGGTACGCGTTCTGAATTCTCGACGTTGACACGCCGGGCTTCCAACCGGTCTTACCGGTGCGGCGCTTGCCTGGAGATGTGTTGATCACGGCTCGGCACGACAGCGGCCACCCGATATACCGGCGACCGTGTCATCACTCGGCTACCGGGAACTCGTCATCGCGCACCATCCCCTGGCGACACGGTGTTGAGATAGTGACCCACCAGCGCCAGTCCGGCGGTGGGAGTCAGGTCATAGTCCAGTTGCTTCACAAGGATCGGGCGCGTGCCGAAATTGTCGGCGCCCCCCCTCGACATGGGCCGATCGGGACCGGGCGTATAGAATCCAGCAGTCGAAAGTCGAAAGAACATCTCATGTTGAACAAAGTGTCATTGTTCGAAGGGCTGTCCGAGGCTCAGATCAAACGGTTGAGTGATCAAGCCTTGACCCGCACCTACCCTAAGGGTGCCATCATCATCAATGAACGCGACGAGGCGGGTACTCTGTTCGTGATCGTTTCCGGCATGGTCAAGGCCTATCTCAGTGACGAGGCAGGGAAGGAAGTTGTTCTTTCCACCATGGGCCCTGGCGAATACTTCGGCGAACTCGCCCTCCTCGACGATACCCCTCGCTCCGCGTCGGTAGCGACCATGGAGCCGTGCAAGCTCATTTCGCTGCAGAAGTCGCTGATGCAGGAAACCATCACGGCAGATCCCGACATGGCCTTGCAATTGCTGAAAGGCATGGCCAGACGCGTCCGCAGGCTCACCGAAAGCGTTCGGACGCTGGCACTGCTGGACGTCTTCGGCCGACTCGTGCGCGTTCTCGATGAGCTGGGGGTCGAGGTTCAAGGCACGCGTGTAGTCGAGCCTCGTCCGACACAACAGGAACTCGCCAACCGCATCGGCGCCTCTCGCGAGATGGTGAGTCGCATCCTCACCGACCTGGCGCGCGGGGGGTACATCGACATGGAAGACAAGCGGATCGTCATCCGCAAGAAGATCCCGTCGCACTGGTAGCGGTTGGCCATCACCATTCAACCGGGGCGGAACACGCCGGCCTGACGAGGCCCCCCCGTTGCCGCGTTCGTTCCGCTCCCCTCCTGCAGTTCAGTGTGAATTTCCCACAGCCGGCCAGGCAATTTCGCAATGCGCTGGCCGGACCCGATCTCCAGAATGGCACCAACTCGACGCGCAACGCAATACGGCGCCTCGGGAAGGAGCAGCAGGCCAACCACTGAACAGATCGCATCGGGAGAACGAACATGAACACCAACATCGTACGCGGGCCCTCCACCCAATCCCCGAAGAAAAGCGGAATCAACGCAACGCACCTCATCGTTGTCTTGCTCATTGCCGTTGCCGCCAACACCGGCTCGGCGCTCGCCGCGGAGAGCGACGACACCCAGGCACCCGAGATGGGACGCAACGGCACGCCCCGCATGTTGCCGCCCACGCTGATCGACGAGGATGCGGTCCAAGCCACGACCTGCCAGGGCTCCGCCCGCCCGAGCCGCCTGTTCGTCCGTGACGCCGCCAGGCACGGCGCTGTTCACCTCGACCCTTCAACCCTGCGTCTTGTTCGCAACATGTGAACTGGTGTTGGTGTTCTGCAGCGCCCCGACGCCGGCGCCCGCCAACACGCCGCACCGGACGCGCAAATAGCGGCGCTGCACTTGCTGTTTGTGAGCCGGTTTCGCCCAGAACCGTCGTGGTCATGTCGCTTGCCCCTGCTAGGGGAAGGGTGTATTTTCATCGACTAACCGGCTTTCCAGGACATGGGCATAACCAGTCTAATGAGCAACGAGCAGCAACACCAAGAACAGCTGCAGTCGGTCATCAGGTACTACGACGGTACCCGGTGGGACTACCGCTGGATGTGGCTCAACGGTGAGAACAACGCGATCCACTTCGGGTACCACGACGCCGGGCAGCGGCGCTCGCACGCGGGATCGTTGCTCAACACCAACCGGGTGCTCGCCGACATCGCCGCCATTCATCGCGGCGAGCGGGTGCTCGATGCCGGGTGCGGGATCGGCGGCAGCAGCGTCTGGCTCGCCGAGCAGCGCGGCGCGACGGTGGTGGGGATTACCCCGGTGCGCACGCAAGTGGAGCGCGCGCGCCGTCTCGCGGCGGCGCGCGGTGTGTCGCACGCTGTCACCGTCAAGCAGGCGGATTACACCGCCATGCCATTTCCCGATGCCAGCTTCGACGTGGTCTGGGCGCTCGAGAGCGTGTGCCACGCGCGGGAGAAGGCGGCGTTCTACCGTGAAAGCGCACGGGTGCTGCGGCCGGGTGGTCGGCTGGTGATCGGGGAATACATGCGAGCGCGGCGCCCGCTGCGTGCCGCGGACGAAGCGCTGCTGGGTCGATGGCTGAGCAGCTGGATGCTGTCGGATCTCGATACCGCGCAGGAGCACGCTCGGCACGCCCTGGAGGCCGGGCTGGCGCAGTTCGAAGTGCGCGACGTCACCGCCAACATGCATCGCTCTCTGCGGCGACTCTACATGCTGTCCCTGGCGGGGGTGCCGATCAGTCGGATGCTGCACAAGCTGCGCTTGCGCAGCGATGTATCGCATGCCAATGTCTTGGGTGCACAGCACCAGTATCGCGCGCTGCGCCGGGGCAGTTGGGTCTACGGCATCGGCTGCGCCAAGAAGCCCTGAGCGGCATCGCGGCCCGCAGCCCTGAACGGCTGCACCTGCGTAAATGGAGTGTGACGTCATGGTGAAATGCTCTTCCTGCGGTGCCCAGGTGGTCGAAGCCAGCTTCTGCGGGAGTTGCGGCGCACCGCTTTCCCCTGCCTCTGCCGCGATCCACAGGTCGGCCGAGCAGCGCCACCTCACCGTGCTGTTCTGCGACCTGATCGATTCGACCGGGCTGTGCGAGGCGCTCGGGCAGGAGGAGTACGCTTATCTCCTGAAGGAGTATCACGATCTGACGGTCGCCGCGATCAAGCCCTTGGAAGGCCATGTGGCGCAGTATCTCGGCGACGGTATTCTGCTCTACTTCGGCTATCCCGCAGCCCACGAGGACGACTCGCGGCGGGCAATCCTGGCGGGCCAGGCGATCCTCGCTGCCGTCCAGCGGCACAACGCCGGGCTCGGTCCGCAGGGGCGGCCGATCGAAGTGCGCATGGGAATTCACGCCGGCATGATCGTGGCGGGCGGGGTCGGCCCCGACGCCACGAAGGACGACCTCGCGCTGGGTCAAGCGCCCAACATCGCGGCTCGGCTGCAAAGCCTCGCAGCACCCGGCACCATCGTGGTGAGCGATACGGTGCACGGTCTGGTGGAAGGCTTCTTCAGTTTCGTCGAGCTGGGTACGCACAAGCTGAAAGGCGTCTCGGAGGCCATCGAGCTTTTCCAGGTCGTCGATAAAGTCACGCGGTCGCGTTTCGATGCCTCGGCGGCACGCGGCCTGACACCGTTCGTCGGGCGGCGCGAAGAGCTCGCGAAGTTGCGCGAGCTGTGGCGAAAAACGTGCGCGGGCGACTCCGGGGTGGTATTGATTCGCGGGGAAGCCGGCATCGGGAAGTCGCGCCTGGCGCGCCTGATTGCCGAGGATGCCCTGCGCGGGGACGCGACGCTCACCGATTGCGAATGCTCTCCGTATCACCTCAACACCACGCTGCATCCGATTGTCGAGGCGCTTACCAGGCTGCTGGGCCTGGCGGATGCGCATACCGCGGACGATCGGCTCGATCGCCTGGAGCTGTTCCTGAACAAGCGCGAGGTCGAGTTGGCCGCGGCAGTGCCGCTGATCGCTTCGTTGATGGGGATCGCGTTCGAGCCGCGCTATGCGCTCCCGCCCATGGGTCCCGAACTGCTACGCGAAGAAACCTTGAAGCTGCTGCTCGCGCTGGTACGCCAAGCCGCCAGGCCGCACCTGATCGTGTTGGAGGATCTGCAATGGGCGGATGCGACCACGCTGGAGCTGGTCAGACGGCTCATCGAAGAGCGCATACCCGATTCGGTGATGATGGTGATGAACTGCCGGCCAGAGTTCACGCCCGCGTGGGGCAACGAACATGTGTCGTGCAACCTGGAACTGGAGCGCTTGCAGGGGGAAGACCTGAAAGCGCTCATCGCCCGCGTGACCCTCAAGCAGCAGCTGTCGCCGGCGATCGCGGAGCAGATTGCGCGCACCTCCGATGGCATCCCGCTGTTCGCAGAGGAACTGACCAAGGCTATGCTGGAATCGGGCGCCGACAAACAACAGACACCCACGCCCACACCGACGCAGGTGCCGACCAGTCTGCAGGACTCGCTCATGGCGCGGCTGGACCGGCTGGGATCGGCCAAGGAGCTGGCGCAGCGGGCGGCGGTGATCGGCAGGCGCTTTCAGTACTCGGTGCTGCTGGGCATTGCCAACGTGGCGGAAGCCGAAGTGCGCGGCGGGCTGGAGCGCCTGATCGGCGCGGGTCTGGTGTTTGCCGGCGGCAGCGCGCCGCACACCCTGTACGAGTTCAAGCATGCGCTGGTGCAGGTGGCTGCCTACGAGTCGCTGTTGCGGCGCGTGCGGCAGGAGCTTCACCGCCGGGTCGTGGTGACCTTGGAGACCGCGTCCCCGGAGACGGTTGCCAACCAGCCTGAGCTGCTCGCGCACCACTGTCAGCTCGGGGGCTTGGCGGACAAAGCGATCGACTACTGGCTGGCGGCCGGGATGAGCGCCTTTGCCCGCTCCGCCAACATCGAGGCAGCGGCGCATCTGCGTGCCGGGCGTGCGCTGCTCGATCAGAGCGATGACGTCGACCAGCGCCGGCAGCGTGAGCTGCGATTGCTCAGCGTGCTCGGGCCGGCGCTGATCGCCACCGCCGGCTTTGCCGCCGCCGAAGTCGGTGGGGTGTTCGAGCGCGGCCGTGTGTTGTGCGAGGCGGCATCCGGGGACCCCGACACGTTCCCGGTGCTCACCGGGTCCTGGGTGTTCTTCCTGGTACGCGGCGAACTCGAGTTGTCGCGGCGCTACGCCGAGGAAATGCTGGCGCTGGGCAAGCTCACGGGCAACGACCATTTCCTGATCGAAGCGCGCTATTCGCTCGGCAACAGCCACTACTGGCTGGGTGATGTGGAGGCAGCGCGAGAAGAGTTGCAGACGGCGGCAGCGCTGTACGATCCGGTGCGACACGCTAGCCACGCGCTGCTGTTCGGTCAGGACCCGGGTGTGACTGCGCAGTGCTATCTGAGCTTCACGTTGTGGATGCTGGGGCGCCCTGACGAATCCACGGCGGCGCTCGCAGCCGCCGTGCGTACGGCCGAACCGCTCAATCATCCCTTCACCACGGCCTGGCCGAAGGCGTTCCGCACGCTGCTGCACTCCTATCGCAACGAGCCCGAACAGGCGCGAGCGGCGGCCGAGGATCTGGTCGCCTTCAGCCTCGAGCAGCAGCAGCAGTACTGGCTGGCAGCCGGTGTCATCGTGAGCGGTTGGGGCATGGCCCATGCAGGCAAGGTCGACGAAGGGATCGCCCAGATGCAGACAGGCATCGCGCGCTACGCGGCTGCCGGTGCCGGCGTGAGCCTGCCGCACTTCTACGGCTTGCTCACCGAGGTCCTGACGATGGCGGGTCGCCTGGACGAGGCTCAGGCCAGCCTCGATCGCGCATTCGAAACCGTTCGCGCCAACAAGGAGGGGGTATCGGAGAGCGCACTGTGGCGGATCAAGGGTGCGCTGCTGGAGGCGCGGCATCCGGCCGATGCAATCGCCTGCTATCGCCGGGCCGTCGATCTGCCGCAAGCCCCCGCTGTTCTGGCGCCGCGCCTGCGCGCGGCGACGGCGTTGCACCTCGCGCTGGGGCGCCAGGGACACGATACGCTGCGCGGCAGTCCGCTGGCCGCGCTTGTCGCGCGCTATCCGGCGGGGGCGACGACACCGGACTTGACGGCGGCTCGCGCCGCGCTCGAGGTGATGCCGGGCCACAGTTGAATGCAAGCCTGACGCAGGATCGGACGTCGAGCATCAAACCAATCGGAGGGCCGGCAACATGGACAAGCCCAACTACATTGCCAGAGGCGGCGAGCAGGTATTCGTGCCGCCGTACGTTGCGGAAGGCGTGCAGTTCTTCGGCTTCGCGGTGAAGGCCGACAAGGCCAAGCTTCAGGCCATCTGCGACCGCTACCTGAATAAGCCGAGCGGCACCCAGGACTTCGTACCGGCGGTGGCGCACGTGCTGTTCGTGTTCAACCGGCTCGCACGCATGTACGCCAAGTACCCGCCCGATCACGATCGCGGCTGGTACTCGGAGCAGGAAGGCGCGGTGTGGATGCTGGTGTTCGACAGGAAACGCTTGCAGCTGCTCTGGTATCACCCGTACATGGTCGTCGACAGTTCCTATGCCATGGCCATGGGACGGGAGATCTACGGCTTTCCCAAGGAGCTCGGCTGGTTCGAAATTCCCGATGGCCCACTCGCCCCGGAGGCCATGCATGTCGAGGCGGTGGTGGCCAAGGAGCTGAGTCCCGATTGCCAGGCGCAGCGGGCACGCTTGTTCGAGGCGCGCATCGCGACCGGCGGCAGGAGCCCCTCCGCTACGCCCTACCAGGAAGTGGGCGACTTCGACCAGTTAGTCAAGGCGCTGGTGGAGCGGCTTGGCATCGGCGCGGATACTGCGCCCGGCCTTGATGCGGACCGATTGCTCGGTCTGATCTCCGCGCCGATTCCGATGGTCTTTCTCAAGCAGTTTCGCGATGCGGTCGACCCGGACCATGCGTGCTTCCAGTCGATTCAGATGACCACAACCTGGATGACTCGGTTCCACTCGGCCCGCGTGTATCTGCATCGCTACGAGATCTTCTTCGAAGACTGGGCCAGCCATCCGCTGCGCGCGGACCTAGGCCTGGTTGCCGGCCCGGTACCGGTGGAGGTAGCGTACTGGGCGCTTTTCGACTTCCAGATCGATACTTGCACGGAAGTGTGGCGCGCACCGTCATGAACGCGCAGGCCATCTCACCCGCTGCGAAGAAGCGGATCGTCATTCTGGGCGGCGGCGTGTCGGCGGTCACGGTAGCCATGCAACTCACCGATCACCCCAACTGGCGTGACAACTTCGAGAGTATCACCATCTATCAGCTCGGCTGGCGCCTGGGCGGCAAGGGAGCCGCCGGGCGCACCGGCACCACCAACCGGATCATCGAGCACGGCCTGCACATCTGGCTGGGTTACTACGAGAACGCCTTCCAGCTGATCCGGAAAGCCTATCGCGAAGCACAGCGACCGCCGGATTCGCCCATTCCCACCTGGAAGGCGGCCTTCGCCCAGCAGAACTATGTCGGGGTCAATGATCGTGTCGACGACCGGTGGAACCCCTGGATGTTCTGCATCCCCCCGAATCCCGGCGAGCCGGGTGGAGGTAATGTGCCCCCGCTGGGGGATACGATTGCAGCGTTGTACGCCTGGATCAACGCCAACTGGAAGCACTATCTCGATCTGAGCATGCCCAATGATGAGGCCGGGTGCAAGCTCCGCACCAGACTCGCTGAGCTGGCGCCCAGCGTCGCTGACGAAGCGTATGCACCGCAGCTGAACATCACGCTGAGTCAGCTCATCGAACTGATCGAGAAATATCTGGCCAAGAGCGGCACGCTGAGCCTCGATCTGCGCCGCCTGCTGCTGCTGATAGGGATGGGGGCGACGATCCTGCGTGGCTTGAAGGCCGAGCCCATCAAAAGCTATGAAGACCTGGAGAAACTCGAGGAGATAGACTTTGCCCGCTGGCTCAGCAAGTACGCCCGCGGGTGGAGGATCTCCGATCTCGATCAGAATCCCTTGCTGCGCGGCATGTACAACTTTGCCTTCGCTTATGAAGACGGCGACGTGCGGCGGCCCAATTTCGCGGCGGCGCCGGCACTGCGAACCATCCTGCGCATGTGCTTCAGCTTCAAAGGCTCGTTCTTCTACAAGATGAGAGCGGGAATGGGCGATACCATCTTCGCTCCGATCTACGAAGTGCTGTGCAAGCGTGGCGTTGACATTCAGTTTTTCCACAAGGTGACCAACCTCGAGCTTTCTGCCGACAAGTCGCGCGTGGCGCGGATTCACATGGGCCGGCAGGCCACGGTCAAGGCCGGCCCCTATCGACCGCTCGTGCCGGTTATGGTCGATGCCGCGCCCCACGGCCTGCCCTTGCCTTGCTGGCCGAACGAGCCCTGCTACGACCAATTGGTCGAGGGCGATGCGCTGCGTGCGTGCAAGGCCGATCTGGAATCGTTCTGGACCGCTTGGCGTGACGTGGAGCCGGTGACGTTAGAGGCCGATAAGGACTTCGACGTAGCGGTGTTCGGCATCTCACTCGGGGCGGTCCCCTATCTGTGCGCAGAGCTGGTCGCCGCATCGCCAGCCTGGGCGCAGATGGTGGCGAAGGTGAAAACGATCAGCACCCAGTCGCTTCAGCTCTGGCTTAAGCGCGACATCAAGCAGCTTGGGTGGTGCATCACGCGTGAATCCGCAAAGCTGGGCTGCGGCGAGGCCAGTCCGATCCTCGACGCCTGGGTGGAGCCGCTGGACACGTGGGCAGACATGACCGACATCATGCGCTTCGAGAGCTGGGACGGCAGCAGGCCAGGCAGTCTCGCTTACTTCTGCGGGCCAATGGTCGGTGGCATTCCCGATCAGAGCGACGACGGGTTCCCCGCTCGGGCCAAGGCGCACGTGGAAGCCACTGCCGCTAAAATGCTCAGTAGCGACATACAGACACTGTGGCCATTGGCGGGGCCGGGTGGCTTACCGGCAAGCGACGTGGTGGACAGGCATGCACGTGCGAACGTGGATCCATCCGAGCGCTATGTGCAAGCGCTCATCGGCACCGCGAAATATCGACTGCCCGCGAACGGATCGGGCTTTGCGAACCTGCTCATCACCGGGGACTGGATCCAGAACGGGTACAACGCGGGCTGCATCGAAGCCGCCGTGTGGTCCGGCATTCAGGCGGCGAATACGATACTGGGCTGCCCGCTGAATCAGGGCATCATCACGTCCTGAACGGCGCGTGACGAGTGACAAAGGGTCACTCTCCACCATTACCGTGGGAGGGTCGTGGCTCACTCGTCACCCTTCACTTTTTGGCTCAAAACACCACTTTTCGGTCTGGCAGTCTCGAACCTTGCCAGGATCGACCACCGCGATAGACGAATTTGGAAGCATGTCCGGAAATGTCCCACACGGATGCCGAGAAGTTTACCAACAGCTGACGCCGTCGGTCGCTCGACCTGATGCGAGGAAGGCACCCCTTCCCTTACCCAGTACGATGTCGCTGCCTCCCGCCCCGCTTCGTCCATGACCTCCGATTCCCACCCCGAAGCCGGCCTGCGCACGCTGCTCGCCGCCGCCAGCCTCGCCACTTTCGTCATCACCACCGCCGGCAGTTCGCTGGCGCCGTTCCTGCGGGCGATCGGCGCGGACTTCCATCGCGACCTGGGCTCGGTGGCGACGCTGCTCGCGATCCAGGCGGTGTTCTGGGGCGTGTCGTCGCTGTTCGCGGGTTCGGCATCGGATCGTATCGGACGCCGGCCGATCATCATCGGTTCGGTGGCGATGCTGGCGCTGGCGCGTTTCGGGTTCAGCCAGTCGGGCAGCTTCACGGAGGCGCTGGTGTGGCAATGCGCCACCGGCATCTGTGGTGGCGCATTCATGGGCACGGTGTTCGCGGCGGTGGCCGACCGGGTGCCGATCGAGCGCCGCGGGAGCGCACTGTCGTGGGTGATGACCGGGCAGTCGATGTCGCTGCTGCTGGGCGCGCCGCTGATGGCATTCGTCGGGGATTTCGGCGGCTGGCGGGGTGCCGCCGCCACTCACGGCATCCTCGCCATCTCGGTGGCGGTACTGCTGTGGTGGCAGATACGGCCCGGCGACACGAAAAAGGCAGCCGGCAATGCGAGTGGTGGCGTGCCCTGGCGCCGCCTGTTGCAGCCGCATCTGCTGCTGTTGCTCGGCGCCGGCGCCACCGAGCGCCTGTGCTTCGCGGCAACCACGGTGTACCTCGCCACCTTCCTGCAAACCAGCTACGGCGTGTCGCTCAAGCAGCTCGCCGTCTGCCTGGCCCTGGTGGCACTGGGCAACGTGATCGGCAGCGTGATCGGCGGGCGCATCGCCGATCGCGTGCGCAATCGCGCCGGCACCTTCGCCGTCGCATCGCTCCTGACGGCAGCGCTCGCACTGCCCTTGCTCGCATGGCCTGCCGGGCTGTGGATCTCGGTGGGGCTGGGCTTCTGCTATTCGTTCTTCAACGCGATCGGCCGTCCATCGCTGATGGCGCTGCTCTCGGGCGTGCCAGACGACATGCGCGGCGCGGTGCTGGGCGCGAACGTGACCACGGCGAGCATGGGCTGGCTCGGCGCATCGGCGGTAGGCGGCTGGCTGATCGGCAACTTCGGCTTCGGCAGCCTGGCGATGTTCTGCGCGGCGATCGGCCTGTGCGGCACGATCACGGCGAGCGTGTATCTGGCAGTGCGCAAGAGGGCGGTTCAGGACACCGGCCGCGACTCGAACCGCTGCCGATCATCGTGAACCATGTGCCTCATTTCTGCTTCGGTCGCGTGGCGGTCGAACGAGGAAAAGCCCGAGCCATCGAGGAGCCGGTAGGCACGCTCGACCTCCTCAGCGTCACCGTGCACCGCCAGCACGAATTTGCCGGCCTCGAGCGCCGCTTGGTAGCGCAGCACCGAATCCTCCGATATTCCGGTCGCCATCAATGCAACGGCAAGCGGGCTAACGCCGTCCTCCGCGACGACGCCTTGAATGCCGCGAAGCAGGGTGGAAGCGAGCGGGCCCAGAACAACGACGTGACCGACCAGCGGAACGAACATCATGGCGGAGCCGACCAGGACGCCCATCCAGCCGCTCCACAGGGCGCCATGCCTGCCGAAAATCCTGGACCGGTAGCCGGTGCTGAGAAATCCGACGACGCCATCCCGGTTCTCGCTGACCCTGCCGATGATCGAGATTTTTCTCATGTAGTAACCGGCGCGTTGCAGCGCTCTCACCGCGACTTCCACCTGGGGGTGCCGGTCGAACACGGCAACGGCGATGTTGGTCTTGGTCGCATACGTCGTGATCGTATCCATGATCGTTTCCTTTCTCGGGTCGGCTATCGGGAAGCTGCACGGCCAGGCGCTCGGTCACTGTCCACGCGCGGCATGAGGACTCGCGGGCCGGGCCATGATCGAAGGCTATCGGGCACCGGGATCGAAAGCAGCTACCGATGGTCACGATGTCGCGTGACCGCGGTCACGATCGCAGCGGCAGGTTCACGACGCCTTGCCCGGCCGAATCGTGGCCGCGCCGGGGATGCTCAGAACATGCCGGCCGCGATATTGACGGTCAATGCCAGGATCGCGGTGTTGAAGACGAACGCGAGCACCGACTGGAGCAGCACCAGCCGCCGCATCGATGCGGTCGAGATGCTCACGTCCGCGGTCTGGGCGGCCACGGCGATGGTGAACGCCACGTAGAGAAAGTCGCCGTAGTGCGCCTTGAAACCGGGCTCGGTATCCGGAAACGTCAGGCCGCTTGCCGGCGCCGTTCGGTAGTACCTGCTCGCGTAGGTCAGGGCGAACATGGTCGGCACCAGCAGCCACGCACCGGCGACGGTGGCGAGAGCGAAGAGCACATGGGGCAGCGCGTGCGGCGCGCCCGGCACGTTGGCCGCCGCCAGCTCGACCCCGATCCCGGCCATGCTCGCGACGGCCGCCAGAATGACGACGCCGAGCACGACGGCGGCGCCTTCGGCCTGGGCCTGCGCCACGCGCCGAAGGCGGTTGTGATCGGCACGATGCATCATCGCCGCGACCAGGATCAGGTACAGCCACACCGCCACGTTCCAGCCGAACAGACCGCGGGTCACCATGCTTTGCGTGCCAGGCAGGAACACGGTCACGGCCACGCCCGCGATCATCGACACGACCAGTCGCGGCCGGGCGCGGAACGGCGCGATGAATCGCGTCATGCCGGCGCGGCGGTCAGGTCGAACACTCGCACGCCGGACCGGTCCGCACCACGGTTGGCCCAGCGCGGATCGTGCAGCGTGCGAGCCATGTCCGTGCGGCCGGCCTCCCAGTGTTCCAGCATCGACCGGCGCGAGAACTCGAAATCCTTGGCCTGCGTTTCGTAGTGCTTGCTGCGGTAGATCAGGTGCACGACGTCGACGGCGCTCTCGCCGCGCAGGGCCGCGAGTGCCAGCGCATCGGGGTCGTTGCGCAGCGCCGCCGGCAGCTTGGCGAGCAGCCGCTGTGCCGCCTGGGCGATCGACTGCCGGTCGAGCTCATTGGTCGTGTTGAGTCGCGTGCGGCTGGAGAAGCGGATGTCCTTCTCCCGCTCCGTCACCTCGGCCATCGTGGCCGGCAGTGCGCCGCGCGCGGCGAACAGATCGACCTGGAACACGGTGCGACGGCGCGTGCCCGGCCGGTCCAACACGTATTGCAGCGGTGTGTTCGAGACCAGGCCGCCATCCCAGTAGTGTTCACCGTCGATCTCGACCGGCGGAAATCCGGGCGGGAGCGCGCCGCTCGCCATGACGTGGCGCGCGTCGATGGGTTGGCTGGCCGAGTCGAAATACGCGAAGTTGCCGGTGCGCACGTTGACCGCGCCGACGGATAACCGGGTGGCACCCGAGTTGATCCGATCGAAATCCACCAGACGCTCGAGCGTCTGCCGCAACGGCGCCGTGTCGTAGTAGCTGATCGCCGCCGGCGTGCCACGAGGTTGAAACGGCGCGGCCGGCACACGCGGCACGAAGAATCCCGGAACGCCGAACAACAGCACGCTTGCCGCGCTGGCATCGTTCAGGGTCTCGCGCACCGACTCATCCGCGACGAACGCATACAGCCCGCCGGACGCGCTGACCAGATCCCAGAACTCGCGCAGCCGGGCGGTGCGGGCGCCGGGCGGATTACCGGCGATCAGGGCGGCATTGATGGCGCCGATCGAGATGCCGGCGAGCCACGTCGGTTCGCGATACGACTCGCACAGCGCTTCGAAAACACCGCCCTGGTAGGCGCCGAGCGCGCCACCGCCTTGCAGGACGAGGATGCATTCCTCCTCCTCGTCGTTGCCGGCGGACCGGCGGCGCGCGGGACTGGCGTCGGCCCGCGCAGCGATTCGTGGTGGATTCATGGCGTCGGGGGAGTCGGGTTGCATGGACGCGCGCCGGGCCGGGAAGGTCGGCGCGCTTTTGCCGCGGCGGATGACAGGGAGATGGTTCGACGCCGAGATGGTTCGACGCCGTTACTTCGGACGCAGCGCTTTCACGGCGAGCTCGATGCGGGTGCCGGCGTGCAGCTTACTCATGATCCGGCTCACGTAGTTCTTCACCGTACCTTCGGCGAGAAACACGATGCCGGCGATCTCCTTGTTGCTGCGACCCTCCGCGATGAGCGACAGGATGCGCTCCTCGCGCTTGGTGAGCGCATCGCTGCCCGCCTCCGCATCTTCGTCGTCGGTCGGCGCGCGGTTCGGATCCGCCGTCGCGGCGGCAGATCGCGTGGCGAGCGCGGCACCGGGCGGCAGACGACGAAACTGATCCATGACCTTGCGGGCGATATGCGGCGCGAGCCGGGATTCCCCGCGATGCACGGCGCGGATCGTGTCGAGCACTTCGGCTTCATCGGCATCCTTGAGCAGATAGGCCTGCGCGCCGGCGCGGATCGCCTCGAACACGAGATCGTCCGTGTCGAAGGTGGTGAGGATCACCACCTGCGTTCCCGTCAGCGCCGACGTGATGAAACGGGTTGCTGCCACCCCGCTCAACCGGGGCATCTGCAGGTCCATCAGCACCACGTCGGGACGGGTGACCCCGGCCATTTCGACCGCTTCCTGGCCATCGCCGGCCTGCCCCACCACCTCGATGTCGGATTCGAGCGCGAGCATCAACCCGAGCCCGCGGCGAATGATCGCCTGATCGTCGACGACCATCACGCGGATCCGCCTGCCGGTTCGCTGCGGATTCGCCGCGTCGACCGCGCTAGTCATCGTCATCTCCATCGAGTCGATAAGCCCAGTTTCACACAATGCCGGATAGTCGGGGGGCCGGGTCTTCGTTGGCACGAACGGAGACGGGCCCGCACTCGCCCTGCACCAGAACCTGATGCTATGGTATCCATGGCTTCCTTGGGCAAGCGAGGCTCGGCAGTCACGAGTTGACGTGACTGCCGTCACGACGTTGAAGGAGCGGCTGGTGCGTCTTTCCCTCGAGTGGCTCGATCCGCGGCGCTCGCTCGCGAGTGCGATCGGCTGGATGCTGACCACGCTGGCCGTTCTGGGCGCGCTCGCGATGAGCATCTGGGTCGGCGCCATCGCGCGCGAACGCCTCGAAGCGCAGACCGGGGCGCTCTACCGGCAATACGCGGTCCAGATTTCCAATGTGCTCGACAACAACCTCTACGACCGGCTGCAGTGGGTCAAGGGCACCGCCCAGGTCTTCGGCTCGCTCGCGACCCGGCAGACCCCGTCCGAGCGCGCTGCCTTCATCCAGCAGATGCAACAGACGTTGCCGGAGATCGAATGGGCAACCTTCGCCGACGCCGAAGGCATCGTCCGCGTTGCCACGGGTGGCGGCGTCGAGGGGCAAAGCGTCGCGCGCGCGGCGTGGTTCGTGCACGGTCGCGACGCGGCGTGGGTCGGCGAGATCGGCGCCGAAGCCTCCGGGGACCCGGCCGACACCCGGCGCGCGACCGGCGAACCAAGCCAGCTCCTCGACCTGGCAGCCCCGGTGCGCGATGCGCGTGGCCGACTCCTCGGTGTGGTCGACATCAGGCTGGCGTGGCAATGGGCTCAGCGCCTGGAAAGCATCCTGTCGGTGGGCCTCAAGTCCGAGCGACCGATCCAGTCGCTGATGCTCGATGCGAATGGCACTGTGCTGCTCGGCCCGGCAGCGCTGCTCGGCCGGCGTCTGAAGGTGCCGGGCGCAGCCAGGGCCGGCGCCACCGGTCAGTTCGTGGCGCGCGGCGACGACGGCGCTTCCTACGTGGTCGGATACGCGGTGAGCGACGGCGTGGACGATTTTCCGGGGCTTGGCTGGGTGGTGGTCGTGCGCGAGCATGCCGAGTCGGCGTTTGCCGATGTCGATGCCTTCACCCGCAGACTGTTCGTCACCCTGGTGGGTCTGGGACTGGTTGCCGCCGCCATCGGCATCTGGGCCACCAACCGACTCACCCGGGAGCTTGCGCGCATCGCGCGGGCCGCCGACGACATCCGGTTCGGCAAGACCACCACCTTGTCGGTCCCGGCAGGTCAGGACGAGGCCGCGCGGATCGGGCACTCGCTGCGACTGCTGCTCGACGATCTGCAGCGCGAGCGCGCCGGGCTGCGGGCGCTCAATGTGGAACTCGACGCGCGAGTGGCATTGCGCACGCGCCAGATCGAACGCATGACCGAGGAGACCAGGTATGCGGCCGTGGTGCGGGAGCGCCTGCGCATGGCGCGCGATCTGCACGACACGCTCGCTCACTCCATGATGGCGCTGCTCACCGAAATCAGGCTGCTGCGCAAGCTTGCCGACACCAACCCCGGCATGCTGCGAGAGGAGATCGTCAACGCGGAAGCGGTCGCGCTGCAAGGCCTGCAGGAGGCACGAACGGCGATCGCGTGGCTGCGCCTGAACAACGTGCGCGACATCGGTCTCGGCTCCGCGATCCGTCAATTGCTGCAGCGATTCGAGGAGCGGCGTGGCGTCCCTGCCGCTTTCCACTCGGAGATCGCGGTGGATGCGCTCGCCGATGAGCGCGCCGGGACACTCTACCGGATCGTCGAAGAGGCCATGCGCAACGTCGAACGACACGCCAACGCCACGCGCGTCGACGTCACCGCGCGGCTCGACGGCACGGTCGGCGGGCCGGTCGACGACGAAACCCGGATCCTGACCGTGAACATCCGCGACGATGGTGTCGGCTTCGACGTGGACGCCGCACGGCCGGGACACTTCGGGCTGCCGGGGATGCGCGAGCAGGCCGATCTCGCCGGCGCCCGGCTCGATATCGCGAGCACGGCCGGCCACGGAACGAGCATCACCATCACGATGCCCATCTGAGGGGTGACGCCCACCCCGGGCCTGCGCTGCGCTTCGGCTTCCCCCTCGAAGGGAGCGCAGCATCCTCGGGGGACCCTGTGGTGCTGACGGGCCGACGCCGGTGTGCGCGCTCATGACCCGGGTCACGAGAAGCTCATGACCGCGGGCACTTTCCGGATCGGCAGGCATGGCTAAGCTATGACCACTGGTGCCGATGCATTCATCCGCAATGCAAGCACCCGGTGCGTCGCCCCCGCTCACCGCCGAACCGGAAGGATATCGATGGACATGCTCGAGATGATCCGCATCGCCGACTCGACCCAACAGGTATTGCAGCTTGTCGGGGAATACGTGCAGACACTGGTACACGCCAGCGCCATCCCGGACTGGTGCGCCCGGATTCCATTGAACGGCGAGCACGACATCCGTCGCCGCGCAGAGACGATGTTCATCGTGATCAACTCGGCATCGTTGCAGCTCGACAACTACAGTTGCGACGTTGCCAAGGAAGCCTTGCAGATCTTCTCGGCCGCGGTCGCCCGCCTCGAGCGCCGGCCCGGGTCGTGACGCCCCGACCGACACCCCGACCGCCCTTGTTGCCCGTGAGGAAGTTCAGTACCCTGAACTTCGCTCCGACAGGGAGGTCCCGCGAATGGCAGACTCCGATCCACGCCCGCCGCCAAGTGCGCCCGCGGGCGGCGGCATTCCGCCGCTGTCGCCCGAAGCGAAGTCGGCGCTCGGCGGCCTCGGGCAGATCGCGGATTTTCTGTCCAAGGTGGGCGGTGTCGCGATCGCCGCCGCGGTCGGCTTCACCGGCTACTATCTGCAGAAATCCGCCACCGAATCGCAGCTCCTCAACCAGCGCGAGCAGGCCGAGACCTCGGTGCGTGCCGAGATGTTCAAGACGGTAGCCGAGAAGGTGGTCAAGGCCAAGGCCGAGATCACTTGGTCAGAGAAGGCTGTCTTCGCCGAGATCCTCGCGCTCAACTTTCACCAGCACATCGAGCTGAAGCCACTGCTGCTCGACATCGAGCGGCAATTGCTACGGGAATGCGCCCACGATCCAGAGCCCATGCTCCGCGCCGGAGCACGAAGGCGGCATCAATGCCTGCATTCGCAATCAACTGGCGTTCGTGCTTCCGGACCGCAAGTCCACGCTGCCGATCGCTGCGAACAGCATCGACTTCGAGCGCGCGCGGGCTGTTCTCGCGGCCGGCTACAGCAAGCAGTGCTCGGGTGAGGGCGTCTGCCCCACCAACAAAATCGTGTTGGTCCCTTCGGTTGGCGCCGCCACGCCCACAATCCCACCCCCGTCCGGCACCCTTGGACAAGGTGGCGCCTTCGTCTCCGACGCCGACCTCGAACGCGCCGAGAAGACAGGCACTCCCCCAATCACCGACTCCAAGCGGCCGGCGTCGCCGAGCGACATCCGTTGGCTTGATTATTTCGAAATCAGTTGGTACGACTTCCCTCTTACCGACTATACGGTGCGACACGACAAGACCCGCTGTGCGATCGTGATCGATCGCGTGTGCCCGGTCGAGAAGGTGATCCGCCTGGAGCTGGTATGGTTTCCGAAGGATTTTTCGTCGGCGTACGAACGCCCGATCACTCACTCGGAACTCATGTCCAGACTTGGACTGAAGTAACCGGCTTTCGGACGGATGACCATTTCTGAACTCAGGCACTGCAAGCCTACTACTGACACAGCGCAGCTAACCGGCGCGCAAGTCGTTGCGGCGACGCCCTGCACTAATGACCCCACCTGCCCAGCGGACAGGCACCGTCGCTATTGGCCGGTAGGCGGGTCGCCTGACTCGCCGCCGACAAGTGCCCCCGACTACGGCCCTCAAGCCGTCTGCCGCTGTGCCCCCTGCGCCTGTGCCGCCATGGTCTTGTGGAACGCACCGTCTTTCATGATGGCCAGCAGGTTGTTGCGGTCCTGCAGCAGCTTCACGTTGGCGAGCGGATTGCCGTCCACCAGCAGCAGATCGGCAAGAAAGCCCGGCTTCACCTGGCCGAGTTCGTTGCCCATCATCATGATTTCGCCGCCCAGCCGGGTAGCCGAGACGATGGCGTCCATGGGTGAGAACCCGAGCAGGTTCACGAAGTGCTCGATGTCGCGGGCGTTGGTGCCGATGGGGTTCCAGGCAAAGCCGTAGTCGCCGCCGGGCAGGACGCGAACGCCACGCCGCTTCAGCTCCTTCATGTTGCCGATGGCGATGTCGAGCTCGCGGCGCATGCCCATGCTCTCGGCGATAGCGGTGGTGATGCCCCAGGCACCCGCCTCGTAGAGCGTGGTGTGGGTGATGCCCAGCGTCGGCGAGACGAACACCCAATCCTTCGCGCCTTCGAGCGCGGCCAGCGCTTCGTCGTCGGAGAGGGTGGCGTGATAGATGATCTCGACGCCGTGCTTGACGCACAGCTTCACCGATTGCGCACTGCGCGCATGCGCGGCCACGCGCTTGCCGTGCATGCGGCCGACCTCGCACACGGCCTCGATCTCGGCCTCGGTCATGACCGTCTGGTGCGCGCGGCAATGCGGCACGAATTCATCACCGGACGGATTGATCTTGAGCGTGTCGACACCCTCGCGCACCATGGTGCGGGCGGTCTTGCGAAACTCGTCGGCGCCGTCGCAGATGATGGCGAAGGTCTCGCGATGCATGTGACCGAGGCGGACATCGCCCAGCCCCGCGGTGGTCGCCATCTCGGGGCTCGCCGCCAGCGTGCGCGGCCCCGGAAACTCGCCGGCGTCGATCGCATTGCGCAGCACCACGTCGAGCCGGCTCTTGGCCGCGGCGGCGCTGTTGCAGGCGGTGAAGCCCTGATCGAGCATTTTTTTCGCGTTGCGCACCGTGCCCAGGATGTGTTCCTCGGGCGGCGTGAAGCCGAGCGATTCGAGCGTGGCCACATCGAGAAAGCTCAGGTGCGAGTGCGACTCGATGAGTCCGGGCATGAGCGTGGCGCCCATGCCGTCGACCACCTCGGCGCCATCGGCGGCGAGCGGACTGCCTTGCGGCGCAACAGCGCGGATGCGATTGCCTTCCACCAGCACCTGCCCCGGAAACGGCGGCGCGCCGGTGCAATCGAGAATGTTGACATTGCGAAACAGTGTCTTGCCCATGGTGATTTCTCCTCGTCGGCCCGGGTCGGTGGCTCTTGACCCACATTAGAAGCCCAAAACCGGGGAGGCGTCGAGTCTGTCGGCATGAGCCGGCGAAACCACCAGGGCAAACGCGACGGCGCGGCGCCTGACGCGATGGCCGGTGCCGTGCTACCGCATCGGCATCTTGTGCAAGACCCCGTCCTTCATGATCGCCAGCAGTCGCTTCGCGTCGCGCAGGATCGCCACGCCGGCCAGCGGATTGCCGTCAACCAGCAGCAGATCGGCGAGGAAGCCCGGCTTCACCTGGCCGAGCTCGTTGCCGCGCATCATGATCTCGCCGCCGAGCCGGGTAGCGGAGACGATGGCGTCCATCGGCGAGAACCCGATCAGCTTCACGAAGTGCTCGATGTCGCGGGCGTTGGCGCCGATCGGATTCCACGCGAAGCCGTAGTCGCCACCGGGCAGGACGCGCACACCGCGCGCTTTCAGCGCCCGCATGTTGGCGATACCGGCCTCGATCTCGCGATCGAGGCCGCGTGAACGCCCCATTGCCGCGGTCACGCCCCAGGCGCCGGCCTCGTGCAGCGTGGCATACAGGTGGCCCAGCACCGGCGCCACGAACACCCGATCGCGCGCGGCTTCGAGGCAATCGAGCGCGGCCTCGTCGCACAGCGTGGCGTGATAGATGATCTCGACGCCGTGCTTCACGCACAGCAGCACCGATTGCGCGCTGCGCGCATGCGCCGCCACCCGGCGACCGTGCGCTCGCGCGACATCGCACACGGCGTCGATCTCGGCTTCGGTCATGACGGTGCTGTCGGCCGGCGAGGCCGGTGTGCCGGCATCGCCGGAGACGTTGATCTTGAGCGTGTCGACGCCTTCGCGGCACATCTCGCGGGCAAACTTTCGGAAGCCCTCGGCGCCGTCGCGGATCACCGCGAAGTTCTCGCGATACAGGTGCGCGAGGCGCACGTCGCCCAGGCCCGCGGTGACGGTCATCTCCGGCGAAGCGGCCAGCGTACGCGGCCCGGGCAGGTCGCCGCGGTCGATCGCGTCGCGCAAGGCGACGTCGAGGCGTGGCTTCGCCGACGCCGCGCTGTTGCAACTGGTGAACCCCTGGTCGAGCATGCGGCGGGCGTTGCGCGCCGTGAGCAGCATGTGCTCTTCGGGCGGGATGAAGCCCAGCTCCACCGTCACAGCGGTGTCGGCAAAGCTCAGGTGCGAGTGCGGCTCGATCAGGCCCGGCATCAGCGTGGCGCCACCGCCATCGATTCGAACCGCGTCGTCGCAGACGATGGGCACGCCAACCGGCGCTATCGCCGCGATGCGGTTTGCCTCGACCAGCACCTCGCCCGCGAACGGCAGCGCACCGGTGCAGTCGAGGACCTTCACGTTGGTGAATAGCGTGCGGATCATGGGAAGAGAAAGAGCATCTCACCCGTCAACCGAAGGGGCGCCGCCCACAGGGTTCCCCGAGGACGGCGCGCCCCCTCTCGAGGGGGAAGGCGCAGCGCAGCGCAGCCTGGGGGTGGGCGTCACTCTGTCAAACAGCCCCGATGAAGATACGGTTCCAGGTGGGGCTGATGATGAGCTCGTTGATGCAGGTGTGCGCTGGCATCTCGGCGATGAAGCGGATGGTGCGGCCCAGGTCGTCGGGCTGCAGCATCTTCGCCCGCTCTTCGGCCGAGGGCGGAATCGGGCGCTTCTCCATGATGGGCGTCGAGACCTCCGCCGGGCACAGGGCGCAGGCGCGGATGCCGTTGACGCATTCTTCGTGATTGAGGTGCGCGGTCATCGCCACGACGGCATGCTTGGCGGCGTTGTAGGCCGGACCGGTCATGTAGGTGTCGAACTTGCCGGCCCACGACGAGATGTTGATGATCAGGCCGTCCTTGCGCTCGCGCATCGACGGCAGGATCGCGGCGATGCAGAAAAAGCTGCCGTCGAGATTGATGCGCAGCACGTCGGTCCAGCCGGCGGTGCTCACGTTCTTCCAGAAACGGTTGGGGATGTTCATGCCGGCGCTGTTGACCAGGATGTCGACCTTGCCGTGCCGGGCGAGGATGGCATTGGCCACGCGCGTTGCCGCCTCGGCATCGGTCACGTCGAGTTTCTCGACTTCGGCCTTGCCACCGGCCGCGATGATCGCCGCCGCTTCGGTGCGCAGCACGTCGGCGCGCCGCCCCGACATCACCACCGTCACCCCGGCTGCCGCCAGCGCCTGCGCGCCCGCCAGCCCGATGCCGCTGCCGGCACCGGTGATCCACGCCACTTTGCCTTCGAGATCGCTCATCGCCTGCCCCTGGGAGTGAACGCCGACCGCAACGCGGCGGCGGATTGTTCGAGTGCCTGCACCGCGCCGTCGAGCACGCCGCCCATCAGGATGAAACCGTGCACCATGCCCGGCATGTTCACCAGCGTGACCGCGTTGCCGGCCTCGACCAGCCGCGTGGCGTACTGCACGCCTTCGTCGCGCAGCGGATCGTAACCGGCCACCAAGATGAACGCCGGTGGCATTTGCGAAAGATCGTCGACGATCAGAGGGCCGAAGCGGAAATCCCGCATGTCTTTCGGCGACCGCAGATATTGTTTGTAGAACCAGGTGATGGTCTGACGGGTGAGGATGTAGCCGTCGGCGAACTTGTGATGCGAGGGCGTCTCCGGCTCCGGTGCCGTGCACGGATAGAACAGCAACTGGTACGCCACCTTGGGGAATCCGGCATCGCGCGCCATCAGTGCACACACCGTGGCGAGATTGCCGCCGGCACTGTCGCCGCCGACCGCGATGCGGGTGGCATCGGCGCCGATCTCGGTCGCGTGCGCCGCCACCCATTTCAGTGCCGCGAACGAGTCGTCGACCGCCGCCGGAAACTTCCATTCCGGGGCGAGGCGATAGTCCACCGCCACCACCATGCAGTCGGCGAGGCGGGCGAGGCGCCGACAGGCGGTGTCATGCGTATCGAGCGAGCCGATAACGAAGCCGCCACCGTGGTACCACACCAGGACCGGCAGCAGTTCGCCGGTCTCGGTGTCGCGCGGCCGGTAGATGCGGATGGCGATCTGCTGGTCGGTGCCGCCAATGGCCCGATCCTCGACGCGGTGGATAGTCTCATCCTTGGGCTCGAGCCGACGAACACGCTGCAAATATTGCGCGCGCGCCTGGTCCGGCGTGAGCCGCCACAGCGGTGGCAGGTTCGCCTTCACGGCGGCGTCGAGCAGGGCTTGCACTTGCGGATCCAGGGCCATCTATTTTTCTTTCACGACGGGGAATCGAAGCTTGAAGGTGCCGGTGGCCTTGGCGAGCAGCCTGCCGTCCGCGTCGCGGACCTCGCCTTCCACGAACACGAGCGAGCGCCCGGCCCGATGGGCATGGCCAACGGCCCGCAGATCGCCGTTGGCGCCGGCAATGAAATTGGTCTTGAGCTCGACCGTGGTGGCGCCGTTCGACGCCGGGTCGGTCGAGCGCGCACTCATGCCCATGGTCACGTCGAGCAGCGACATCACCGCGCCGCCGTGCGCGACGCCCCAGCTGTTCATGTGCTGCGGCGTGACCGTCATACCGACCACCACGCTGCCCGGCGTCTCGGAAATCCGGTGGATGCCGAGCAGCGCGGCGTATGGGATGTCGATGGTGAAACCGGTGGGGTATACCACCGCTATAGCGCCGCGAACCCGCCGTCGACCGGAATGGTGACGCCGGTCATGAAGTCGGACGCGGCCGAGGCCAGCAGCAGCGTCGCGCCCTTCAGGTCCTGATCCGACCCCATCCGCCGCAGCGGCGTGTGATCGAGGATGTATTGCTCGGCGCGGTCGATCATCCCCTTCGACATGCGGCTCGGAAACACCCCGGGCGCGATGCCGTTCACGTGCACGCCGTAGCGTGCCCATTCGCAGGCGAGCGATTTGGTGAAGTTGATCACGCCGGCCTTGCTGGTGTTGTAGGCGATGGTGGGCATGAAGTGCGGATCGGTCCCGGAATAGCCGGCGATCGAAGCGATGTTGATGATCTTGCCGCTGCCCTGCGGAATCATCACGGTCTTCCCGACCAACTGCGACAACACGAACATCGCGGTGAGGTTGAGGTCGATGACCTTCTTCCAGGCCTCCAGCGGATGGTCCTCGGCCGGTGCGCCCCAGGTGGTGCCGGCGTTGTTCACGAGAATGTCGATGCGGCCCCAGGCGCCGATCACCTGGTCCACCAGCGGCTTCGCCGCGGCCGGATCGGCGAGATCGCAGGCGTGGGTCAGCACCTCGATGCCCATCGCCTTCAGATGCTGCGCTGCGGCGTCCAGCTCGTGCGCCTTGCGGGCGCTGATGGCGACCCATGCGCCGGCCTCGCCGAGCGCTTCGGCCATCTGCAGGCCGAGCCCGCGCGAGCCGCCGGTGACCACGGCGACCTTCCCTTTCAGATCGAACAGTTTCAGCACCGACACGTTTGGCTCCCCGCTCCTGGATGGAGCGCTGCGCATGATATCGCTTCATCCGCACCGCACCGGAATCGAGGCGGATGCACAGGTATTTGTTTGCGGATGGCGATGGCATGCGCCTATCATCGTTTCCATCGTGCAATCGTCTGGAGTTCCCGAATGACGATGTCCCGCGGACCGGACCACCCGGGTCCGAACCCGCCAGAAATCGCCGGTGCCGATCCGCGCACGGGCGACGATGTATCCGATCGGCGACGCGGCCTGTTGCGCGCCGCCGTGGGGTTCGGTGCGGTATCGGCGTTGGCGGGTTGCGAGGCGCTCGGCAATCGTCGCCCGGAACCATCGCTCGCCAGCCGCTGGACCTGCCCGCCGTTACAGTCCTCCGACGGCCGCGAGTTCGACTACATCGTGGTGGGCTCCGGCGCCGGCGGCGGCCCGTTGGCAGCCAATCTCGCCCGCGCCGGCTTCACTGTGCTGCTGCTCGAAGCCGGCGGCGATCCGCTGCGCGATGTCGCCGGGGGCGAAAACCTCAACTACAGCGTGCCGCTGTTTCACGGCCGCGCCTCCGAAGACCCGATGCTCTCCTGGAATTTCTTCGTGCGCCACTATGGCGACACCGACACCCAGCGCCGCGACAGCAAGTTCGTGGCCGATCGCGACGGCGTGCTCTATCCGCGCGCCGGGGCGCTCGGCGGCTGCACCGCGCACAACGCGATGATCACCGTCTACCCGCACAACGCCGACTGGGACGGCATCGCCAGCCTCACCGGCGACGCCTCGTGGCAAGGCGAGCGCATGCGCGGCTACTTCGAGCGCATGGAGCGCTGCCGCTACGCCAACGTGCTGATGGACCCGCGCAACGCCGCCCGGCACGGCTTCGATGGCTGGCTCACCACCGAAAAACCCGACGTTGGCCTGCTCACCCAGGATTCGCAACTGCTCAGGGTGGTGAAGAAGTCTGCGCTCGAGGCCATCAAGGAAGGCACGGCCGGGCTTCGCACCACCGTCGACACGCAACTCGACCCGAACGACTGGCGCTTCGACAGCCGCAACAGCGAGGGCCTGTTCGTCACCCCGCTCGCCACCAACGGCGGACATCGCCGCGGCACGCGCGACTACCTGCGCGAGGTCGAGCAGCAATGCCCGGATCGGCTGATCATCCGCACCAACGCGCTGGCCCGCGAGGTGCTGTTCGACGGTGACAACCGCGCCACGGGCGTGGCCTACACCAGTGGCGCCAGCCTCTACGGCGCCGACCCGCGCAGCGCCACCGCCAGCAACGGCACCGAGGCCGCGGCGTTCGCGCGCCGCGAGGTGATCCTCTCCGCCGGCGCCTTCAACAGTCCGCAACTGCTGATGCTGTCGGGCATCGGCCCGAAGGCCGTGCTCGATCGCGCCGGCATTCCGGTCCGGGTCGATCTGGCGGGCGTCGGCCGCAACCTGCAGGATCGCTACGAGGTCGGCGTGGTGAGCCGCATGAAATCCGACTTCGCGCTGCTCAACGGCTGCAAGTTCCAGCCGCCGGCCGCCGACGATCCGCCGGACAAGTGTCTCGATCAGTGGCGGCAGGGCCGCGGCGTCTACACCTCCAACGGCACGGTGCTAGCCATCATCAAGCGTTCGTCACCGGCGGTGCCGCTGCCGGACCTGTTCGTGTTCGGCTTTCCCGGCTATTTCAAGGGCTACTACCCCGGCTACTCGGCGGCGGCTTCGCAATACAAGAACTACTTCACGTGGGCGGTGCTGAAAGCGCACACCGCCAACACCGCGGGCAGTGTCGAGGTCCGGTCGAACGATCCGCGCCAGACGCCCGACATCAACTTCCGCTATTTCGCCGAGGGCAACGACACCGCCGGCAAAGACCTTCAGGCCGTTGTCGATGGCGTGCAATTCGCGCGGCGGCTCAACTACCGCGCACGCGACGCCATCGCCAACGAGATCCTGCCTGGCCCCGCGGTCGACGGCGACGAGGCCGTGGGCAGGTTCGTTCGCAACGAAGCCTGGGGACACCACGCTTCATGCAGCAACCGCATGGGCACGGCAAGCGATCCGCTGGCCGTGGTCGACAGCAACTTCCGCGTGCACGGCGTGCAGCGCCTGCGCGTGGTCGACGCCTCGATCTTTCCACGCATTCCCGGCTTCTTCATCGTGACGCCGGTCTACATGATCAGCGAGAAGGCGTCCGACGCCGTGATCGCCGACGCGAAATCGGGCGCGGTACCAGCGCGAGCGATGTGACATTTCTTTTGCAGCGATCACGCCCGGCAGGCAGGCGGTGCGTCGAACCAGAGGAGGAGTGAGCAACATGAACCAGAAACTGCTGTGGCGTGGCGCGGTGCTGCTGCCGCTGGCGTGTGCATTCATCGTCGGCTGCGCGCATCAGCGATCGGGCCATCTGCTCGATGAAGCCCGGGTCGCGCAACGCGGCCCCGACTCGTTCGTCGCGGCTGACGAAGACTTCTTCCACGACATGGACGGCGGTATCGCCTTGACGCCGGCGGAGGTGAAGGGCCGCAACACCTGGCTGGTGTGGACCGGCGGCAACGACCGCTTCTGGGACGGCATCTCGGCCACCAGCTTCGGCAATCTCGACTTCCTCAAGACCCTGTCGTCGCACCCGAGCCTGCATTACGGCCGCGACAACCGCTGGAACTATCTGGGGCTGGTCAACGAACCCTGCTTCGAAAAGGCCACCGGCCCCGACCCGGACCGCTTCGGTCTGTGGCTCGACCAGCGCGGCCCTGGCTGCGCCCCCGACCCGTTCGAGAACGCCACGAAGTATCCCGGTGTCGCCCTCGGTGCGCGCGGCAAGAACATCGCCAACAGTTCGTTCTACGGCTACGCCACCGGCATCGTCGGGATGCGGTTGTTCCCGAACCCGGCTTTCGACGCCGCCGCCGCAAAAAAGTGGGATCCGAAGCGCTACTACGACGACCCCACCTACTATCTCTCGAAAGACCTGGTGAAGCCCTACCGCGTGGGCATGTCGTGCGCGTTCTGCCACGTCGGCCCGAACCCGGTGAAGCCGCCGGCCGACCCCGAACATCCACAATGGCAGAACCTGAGCTCGAACGTGGGCGCGCAGTATTTCTGGCTCGACCGCATCTTCTCGTGGGACGCCGACCGCACCAACTTCGTCTTCCAGTTGTTCCACACCTCGCGCCCCGGAACGGTCGACACCTCGCTGGTCTCCAGCGACAACATCAACAATCCGCGCACGATGAACGCGGTGTATGCGCTGGGCGCGCGTCTGGGTGTGGCAAAGCGCTGGGGTCAGGAAACACTGGCGGGTGGCGGACTGAACAACAAGCAGTTCAACGATTTCGTGAACGCAGGCCCGCTCACCGAGTTCTACCAGGCACCCGCCACGGTGTTTTCGCCGCGCGTGCTGAAAGACGGCTCCGATTCGGTGGGAGCGCTCGGCGCACTCAACCGCGTGTATCTCAACATCGGCCTGTTCAGCGAAGAATGGCTGACGCACTTCAACCCGCTGATCGGCGGCAAGACCGTCAGCCCGATCGAGATCGCGGTGGCGCGGCGCAATTCATCCTACTGGCAGGCCACCGAACAACAGACCGTCGACATGGCGTTGTTCTTTCTCAAGAGCACTGCCCCGCACAAGCTGGCCGACGCGCCCGGTGGTGACGCCTATCTCACGCATGACGAGCAGGTGCTGATCCGCGGCAAGGAAGTGTTCGCCGAGCGCTGCGCCCGCTGTCATTCGAGCAAGATTCCGACCCCGGCGCCAGGCCTGGATCCGCGCGGCTGTTCCGGCAAGGGCTATCTCGATTGCTGGAATCGTTACTGGGCCTGGACCAAGAGCGACCAGTTCAAGAGCCGCATGCGCGAGATCGTGCTCGCGCCCGATTTCCTCGACGACAACTTCCTGTCCACCGACGTCCGCATACCCGTGACGCTGCTCAAGACCAACGCCTGCAGCCCGCTCGCCACCAATGCGATCGAGAACAACATCTGGGATAACTTCTCGTCGCGCACCTACAAGGATCTTCCTTCGGTCGGCACCATCACCGTGTACCACCCGGTCACCGGCGAGGCGCGGCAATACGAAATGCCCGCCGGCGGTCGCGGCTACACGCGCCCGGCGTCGCTGGTGAGCGTATGGTCCACGGCGCCGTTCCTGCTCAACAACACGGTCGGCCATTTCGAGCCGAGTCCGTCGGTCGAGGCGCGCATGCGTTCCTTCGACGATTCGATCCACCAGATGCTATGGCCAGAAACGCGCGACAAGGACCTCGTACTGGGTGATCGCGTCCCGGGTCGCATGGACCGCACCACCAACGCGAGCTTCCTGCGGGTGCCGGCCGGCTATCTGCCGGGCTGGCTCGCCGAATTGCGCGAGAAGGGTCGCGAGGTGAAGCCATGGCTGTGGGGCGCGGACGGCATCGAGATCGGCCCGATCCCCAAGGGCACGCCGGTGAACCTGCTCGCCAACCTCAACCTGCGGCCCGACAACGCCGGCTTCGCCGATCGGGTGAAGCACGACAAGAAGCTGATCAGCCTGCTGCTCAAGGTGAAGAAGGACCTGAAGGCCCTACCCAAGGACGCCACCTACGCCGAGGCCACCGCCGTGCTGAGCAACCTCGTGGATCCGCTGCTCGACATGAGCAAGTGCCCGGACTTCATCGTCAATCGCGGCCACTATTTCGGCACCCGCTTCGCCGACGACGAGCCCGGGCTACCCGACGACGACAAGCTCGCGCTGATCGAATTCCTGAAGCACTTCTGACCCGACAACAAGAACGGAGAACGCAATGGGGCGACAGGTAGTGATCATCCACGGCTGGAGCGACACCTCGGCATCGTTCCGGCCGCTGGCGACCTTTCTCGCGGCCAACGGCTACGTGCCGAAGGAACTCTGGCTGGGCGACTACATCTCGCTCGACGACGACGTGCGTGTGGCCGACGTCGGCAAGCGCATGGGCCAGGTGATCGATCAACTCATCGCGAGCGGCGACCTGGCCGCGAGCTTCGACGTGATCGTGCACAGCACCGGCGGCCTAGTCGCGCGCGAATGGCTGACGTCCTGGTACCGCGGGAATGCTGTGAAGTGCCCGATGAAACGCCTGATCATGCTCGCGCCGGCCAACTACGGCTCCAAGCTCGCCGCCACCGGCAAGAGCCTGCTCGGCCGCGTGTTCAAGGGCTACAAGAACGGTTTCCAGACCGGCACCGGCATCCTGAACGACCTCGAGCTCGGGTCGTCGTACCAGTGGGATCTGGCCCAGCGCGACGTGCTGCGGCTGCCCGGCGCCGGCGCCGATCGCTACTACGGCGCCGATCTCGTGTGGCCGTTCGTGATCGTTGGCACCCATCCGTATGCCAGCCTGCTGCGCCAACTGGTGAACGAGAACGGCGCCGACGGCACCGTGCGCGTTTGCGCCGCCAACCTCAATGCGCGCGGCGTCACGATCGACTTCCGCCACACCGATCCGGCGCAGATGTTCCAGCCGTGGGAGTCCCGCCTCGAGTTCGACGTGCCGCTCGCGGTGCTCCCGACCCGTACCCACGGCTCGATCATCGATCCGGACCGCAGCACCGACGACAGCAAGGAAGACATTCTCGAAACCGCAACCGAGAAGGCTCAGCTCGGACAACTCATCCTTCAGGCGCTGGGCTGCCAGACAGCCGCCGACTACCAGGCCATTGGCACCGCGTGGGACGCCCTCACCGAAGCCACCGCCGCCCGGAGCAAGACGGCGCCCGGCAAGGAGGCGGAGTTCTATCACCAGTACATGCAGGGCAACTTCTACGTCATCGACGACATCGGCCAGCCGGTGCCCGACTACTTCCTGGAGTTCTATTCCAACACCGCCAAACGCGACGACGAGGCCAACATCTACCTGCACTCGCACGTGATCGAGGACGTGAAGGTCAACTCGCTCAACAAGGCGTCGCGCAACGTGTACTTCGATCGCACCGACCTGGAGGAGGGCTACTACCCGCTGGTCCCGCCGCAGGACCCGGCCACACTGTTCCTGTCGATCTCCGCCGCCCCGCCGGGCAGGAACATCAGCTACTTCGAACCCGCCGACGCCAGTTCCGGCAACGTGCCCATCCATGTGGAAGGCGACCAGACGAAGCGATGGCTACGACGCAATTCGACCCATTTCGTGCAGATCATCATTCCGCGCACGCCGGGGGATGACGTGTTCAGGTTGAAGAAGTTCGGGTAGCGGAAACGGGACGTTCGCCCGCTGCCATCGGCGGGCGAAGTGCTACGGACTCGACGGAGATCGGCTAGAACCAGGCGTCCTGCATTTCCAGACAGGTCGGGTCCAGCTCGTTGAGCAGGTGGTACCAGTGCGTGGTCTTGGGCAGCTCCCAGCGAAAGAAATACCGGCAGGTCTGCAGCTTGCCCTGATAGAAATCGCGGTCGAGCGCATCGGTGTCGGCCAGCTTGCGCAGCGCAATGAGCGCCTGCTCGAGCCACAGCCACGCCACTACCACATGCCCGGTCATCTCGAGAAACACGTGCGCGTTGGCGAGCGCCGTCTCGGCGTGGCCCTTGTCGGTGGCGCACAGCAGATTGCGCACGACTTCCATCACGTTGGCGAAGGCGTCGGTCAGCTCGCTACCGAAGCGTTGCAGTTCGGCCGAGTTGCAGGCGCGTGCCGCACGGGCCGTGCGATCAATGACCATGGCCAGCCGCTGGATGCCCATGCCGTCGTCCATGCCGACCTTGCGCCCGAGCAGGTCGAGCGCCTGGATGCCGTTGGTGCCTTCGTGGATCGGATTGAGCCGGTTGTCGCGATAGAGCTGCTCGACCGGATATTCGCGGGTGTAGCCGTAGCCGCCATGCACCTGGATCGCGAGATCGTTGGCGGCCAGGCACCATTGCGACGGCCAGGCCTTCACGATCGGCGTGAGCACTTCGAGCAACTGCTTGGAATCGCGGCGCGTCTTTTCGTCCGGGGCGCTGGTTTCGTCGTCGACCAGGCGCGCGGCATACAGGCACAACGCCAGTCCGCCTTCGACATAGGCTTTTTGCGCCAGCAGCATGCGGCGAACGTCGGGATGCTCGATGATCTTCACCGGCGGGCGCGCCGGATCCTTGGACAGGGGTGGCCGACCTTGCGAGCGTTCGCGCGCATAGGCGAGCGAATGCAGGTAGCCTGAATAGCCGAGCATCACGGCACCCAGGCCGACACCCACACGGGCTTCGTTCATCATGTGGAACATATACGACAAGCCCTGGTGCGCTTCGCCCACCAGCGTGCCCACGGCGCCGGTGGTCTCACCGAAGTTGAGCACGCAGTTGGTGGTGCCGCGGTAGCCCATCTTGTGATTGAGGCCTACGAGCACGACGTCGTTGCGCGCGCCGATCGAACCATCGTCGTCGAGCAGGAACTTCGGCACCAGGAAGAGCGAGATGCCCTTCACGCCAGGCGGCGCGCCCTTGATGCGCGCGAGCACCAGATGCACGATGTTCTCGGCCAGCTCGTGTTCGCCGCCGGAGATCCACATCTTCTGGCCGAACAGCCGATAGGTGCCGTCGGGCTGCGGTTCGGCACGGGTGGCGATGTCGGACAGCGATGAGCCGGCCTGCGGTTCCGACAGGCACATCGTGCCGTAGCAGCGGCCCGACAGCAGATGCGGCAGCCAGGTGGATTTCTGCGCCTCGGACCCGAACACCGACAGCAGGTGGGCGTTGGCGATGGTGAGAAACGGATAGGCCGCCGTGCCGATGTTGGCGCCATTGAAGATGGCGAAGCAGGCCTGCGCCACCGTCACCGGTAACTGCATGCCGCCCAGTTCGGCGTCGAAACTGGCCGAGATGAAACCGGCGGCATTGAAGGCGTCGAGCGCCGTCTTCACCTCCGGGATCATGGTGACCTTGCCGTTCTCGAAGCGCGGCTCGTTCTCGTCGGCCTTGTGGTTGTGCGGCGCGAACAACTCGGTGGCGATGCGCTCCGCCGAATCGATGGCGGCGTCGAAGGTTTCTCGCGAGTGATCGCGATAGCGGTCGCGCTCGATCAGCTTGCCCGCATCCAGCAACTCGTAGAGAACGAAGTCCAGGTCGCGGCGGTTGATGATGCGGGTTTGCATGGGGTTATGGATGGTTGGACGTTTTGGTTACGGGGAGCGCTTCACCAGAGGTCGGCGTTTCCAGCGCGATACGGGTGTCAACGATCTGACCTGATCGAGCAATGTCATCGGGTTCGACCACTGTGACACGCGCGCGTTGCCCGGCCTTCATCTCCCTCACCGACTGCAAGAGATCGCGACCGAACGCTTCGTTCGCGGTGGCTTTGGATTTGCGACTAGCCATGTTCCAGTGGTCGGCAAGCCATCTAGATGATTTCGAACAAGCCGGCGGCGCCCATCCCGCCGCCGACGCACATGGTGATCACGGCGTACTTCACGCCGCGGCGCTTGCCTTCGATGAGCGCGTGGCCGACCAGCCGCGCGCCGGTGACGCCGTACGGATGACCGACGGCGATCGAGCCGCCGTTCACGTTGAGGCGATCGTCGGGAATGCCGAGCTGGTCGCGGCAGTAGATCACCTGCACGGCGAACGCTTCGTTGAGTTCCCACAGACCGACGTCCTCGAGCTTGACGCCGGTGCGCGCCAGCAGCTTGGGGATGGCGAACACCGGGCCGATGCCCATCTCGTCGGGCTCGCAGCCGGCGACGGCGAAGCCGCGGAAGATGCCCATCGGCTTCAGGCCCTTGCGTGCCGCCACGGTATCGCTCATGACCACGCAGGCCGACGCCCCGTCGGAAAACTGGCTCGCGTTGCCGGCGCTGATGACGCCACCTTCGACCGCCGGCTTGATCTGCGACACGCCGTCGTAGGTGGTGTCGGCGCGGATGCCTTCGTCCTTGGTGGCGGTGTGCTCGCGCGTGGATTCCTGCCCGGTGTTCTTGTCGACGACCTTCATCGTCACGTTGATCGGCACGATCTCGTCGTTGAACTTGCCCGCCGCCTGCGCTGCCGCGGCGCGCTGCTGGCTCAGGGCGCCATAACGATCCTGCGGCTCGCGCCCGATCTTGTAACGCTTCGACACCATCTCGGCGGTTTGCAGCATGTTCCAGTAGATCTCGGGCTTGTGCTCACGCAGCCAGTCGTCGGTGGCCATGTGCTTGTTCATCTCGTTCTGTACGCACGAGATCGACTCGACACCGCCCGCCACGAAGATATCGGCCTCGCCGGCGATGATGCGCTGCGACGCCATGGCGATGGTCTGCAGGCCGGACGAGCAGAAGCGATTGACGGTGACGCCGGACGTGGTGATCGGCAAACCTGCACGCAGAGCGATCTGGCGTGCGATGTTCCCACCGGTGGCGCCTTCGGGATTGGCGCAGCCCATGAGCACGTCTTCGATCTCGGCCGGATCCAGCTTCGCACGCGCCACGGCGTGCTGCACGGCATGACCGCCGAGCGTGGCGCCATGGGTCATGTTGAAGGCGCCACGCCACGATTTGCAAAGCGGCGTGCGGGCGGTGGAGACGATAACGGCCTGGGTCATGGCGGATTCCTCGGTTGGCGCCGCCGGCGAGGCACCGGCGACGGGTGACATCACGTCGCGGACAGTCGCGCGCGCAGTTCGGTCTCGAACACCTTCCCGTAGTGGTTTTTCGGGAGTTCCGGGACGAAGACGTATTGCTTCGGGCGCTTGAACCTCGCGATGTTAGCAAGACACAGCGGGTCGAGGGTTTCGGGGGTGGGCGTCACGCCCGCACCAGCGACCCCGAAGGCCACCACCCGCTCGCCCCATTCATGGGCCGGCCGGCCACGGCAACCTCGGCGACTGCTGCATCCGAGAGCAGCACCTCCTCGACTTCGCGCGGATACCATTCCAGAAGCGCGGCCCCAGCACACCCAGGGCGCGCTTGACGTCGTCGACGTAGACCGGCGCGGCGCCGCACAGCACCGTGCCTGGCGGTCATGGAGCGCCTCGCGCGCCAGTTCACCGACGAAGAACTCACCGCCCACGCTGGTGCTGTCGGGCGTGAATCGCGGTTCCAACCTGGCGGAAGACCTCACCTACGCCGGCACGTGCGCGCCGTCCCGCAAGGGCGCTGGGGCAAGGTCAAGCTCAACGTGGATGCGTGGATCGATCCGCGCAATTTTCCGTATGCGTGGCTGAGCTTCACCCACGAACCCACCGAACCACCCGATCTCGACACCGACGTGGGCGCCGCCTACAACGGCTGGATCACGGTAAGTCCGCTGGACAGTGACATCACCTGGCGCGAGGGCATGGGGGCGCTGGCGAAGGGGTTGGCGGGTTTATAGTGGGGATACAGGCCTGACCCCGCTCGATATTCGATGCCTCGAAGCCGAGCTTCTTCGCCAGTGGTGTTCCGGAGCAGCCAGCGGTGGCGGGATTTTGCGGGCGCTACAGCGCTTTGCCACCGGTCGCGGACTCGAACCAGAGATCCACAGCCTGGGCGATGAGCACGCTGATGCCACCTTCCTGGCCCGCCGCGTGTTTGCGCAGGCGGTTGACCAGCTCGGCGGGCAGGCGGCACGACACGGCCACCAGCCTGCCAGCGGAATCGCTCGTGGCCTTGTCCGCCTTTTTCGCAAGACCGGCGGCGCCCTGGGCGAACCGTTGCGACGGTACCGCCGCTTTCATCTTGCCATCGACCTTCTTCGCCAGATTCTTGTAAAGGTCGGTCTTCTTCATGCTCATGATTTGCCTCGCTATGCAATGGAAAGTCGTCGCCCGCGACAACGGGCAACGTCGATTTCGAACGGGCGCCGCCTGTCGCCGGTTGGCGATGGCAGACGGAGAGGACGCCGTCAGCAGCGTTCACCCGTGGAGCGGCAAGCCCAGAGATACGCGTCGGGCACGACGTCCCGGTGCGCCAGCCGCAGCGCCTCGGCGGCGACATCCCGCGGGACCCAGCTCGCCATCATGACCCCGAAATAGGGGTTGTCGCCATAAGGGCCATACAAGGCGAAGTCGTATTGCGGTGCCTTCGCCTTGAACCGGTTCATGAGGCTCAGCCCCTCCTTGCGCGATTGCGCCGAGCCCACGATCACGAAGTACTTGTTAGCGTCGGTCACGTAGAAGGGCGGGTCGCGCAGGAATCCCGTCTGCGTCTCCGGGAGCTTGAAAACCGGTTCGTTCAGCTCCACCAGTTGCCGGGGCAGCGGATCGGCAGCGGCCAGGACGATCCTGTCGCCCCACCCATCGAACCGACTGCGTTTCGGCGCGTCCGTCCTCGCTATCGGTGCCGGGCCCAACGCACGCGAGAGCATGTCCTGCATCATGGCCTGGAAGCGGGTGGCCTTCTCGCCACCGCTCAGCGTCGTGTCGGACCAGATCATCTCGCACAACGTGTTGGCCATCGTGAGCACGATCGCCGCCTGATCAGCGCGCGGATTGTCCTTGAAGATGCTGTCACGCGTGGACTTGAAGTTGGCGTCGATGTTGATCTTGCCCAGTATCCTGGTGGCGAGATCGAGCGCCGTCTTGGTGTCGACCGAGGTCGAGCTGGCTTCGAGCTTCGGTGGTGGTGGGCACGGCGAGCGCCCCTGGGCGGCGATGGCGGGCCACGCGCCGCACATCACCAACGTTGCGACGAGCATGGTCGCGGTCATGAACCTGTTTGTCATTCGTGCCCTCCTCCCGGGCGAGCGCAACGTCAACATATATGAGCCGATCATCGCGAGTGTCGATCCCGCCTTGCTTGCGGAAACGAGATCCACAGGCAGTGTCGCAATATGCATGTATGCAGGCCTGACCCCGATTTTACACCACCACATTCTCCGCCTCAATTGGCCAGTCAAGGTGCACGGGGCGAACACCTGACCCCAGGTGACCAACGCGATTGCGCATGAACCTGTCATTGCGGTAGATTTGGGTAAGCTCCGTACATGCGGGCATCCTCGGGGGACCTCATGAAACTGAACAGCTTGGTTGTTTCGCATCGAACGACGCCTGCGGCGGGCGCGCTGCCCGAACCCGACACCATCGCGATGATGATCGCCGGGCTGGGTCTGCTCGGCGTCACCATGCGCCGGACCAAGCGCCAGAGATAGCCGGCGCGGGGTCTGCCGTCACCCGGTCGGCGTCGACGGCAGACCCCGGATGTTCCGGATACGCGACGCAACACCTGATGCCGAGCGAGTTTCCGGTACCCTGGAGGTCCTTGTCTTCGACCCAGGGCCTCCCATGCAATACCTGACACTTCCCGGCACGAACCTGAACGTTTCCAGGGTCTGCCTTGGCACCATGACCTGGGGCCAGCAAAACACTGAAGCCGAAGCGCACGAGCAACTCGACTACGCGGTCGCGCAGGGCATCAACTTCATCGACACGGCGGAGATGTATCCGGTGCCGCCGAATGGCGAGACGCAAGGGCGCACCGAAAAGTATCTCGGCACCTGGCTCGCGCGGCAGCAGCGCGATCGCCTCTACATCGCAACCAAGGTTGCGGGGCCCGGCCGCCGCGACTGGATTCGTGGCGGGCGCACCGACCTGACCAAGGGCGTGATCGCCGAAGCCGTGGACACCAGCCTCGCGCGACTGCAAACCGACTACATCGATCTGTATCAGATCCACTGGCCGCAGCGGAACGTGCCGATGTTCGGCGCGACCGAGTTCGATCCGTCTGAGGAGAAGGGCGGCCCATCGATCCACGAGCAGGTCGAGGGCATGGCCGCGATGATCAAGACCGGCAAGATTCGCCACTACGGCCTCTCGAACGAGACCGCCTGGGGCTTGTGCGAATTCTGGCGGGTCGCGAAAGAGCTGGGGGTGCCCGGGCCCGTGACGCTGCAAAACAGCTACAGCCTGCTCTCGCGCAACGTGGACAACGACCTCGCCGAGACGCTGTTCCGGCAGAAGATGTCGCTACTCGCCTACAGCCCGCTCGCCGCCGGCATCCTCTCCGGAAAATATCTCGGTGGCGCCACGCCCGCGGACGCGCGCTTCACGCTGTTCGAAGGGCTGGGCATCCGCTTTCGCAAGGCGGTGGTGCCGGATGCGGTGGACGCCTACGCAGCGCTCGCCAAGCAGCGCGGGATCACGCTGGTGCAACTGGCACTGGGTTACGTAGCCAGCCGCTGGTTTCTGGGCGCGTCGATCATCGGCGCGACGTCGATGGCGCAACTGAAGGAAGACATCGCCGGCGCGCAGTTCGCGCTCGACCCGAAAACACTGGAAGAGATCGGTCACATTCAGCTGCGGTATCCGAATCCGGCGGGTTGAAGGGGGCGAGGTCAGGTGTACGGGGCAAGACCTGACCCCGAAAGGAAGTGGGGGCGCCGGGCAATGGACAGGTCCGCCTTCGGCAGACCGTCATCGGCGTCAACTTTCACGACTGCTATGTCCGGTCCGGCGAGTACCAGACGCTGAAGTTGCCGGGCATTCCGGGGCTCGAAGCGGTCGGCGTCGTGGAGACCGTCGGGCCCGGCGTCGATGACTTCAGCGCCGGGGACCGCGTCGGCTATATCACGCGGGGATACAGCGGTTACGCGAGCGTACGGCTCATCGACAGCAGCTTGCTCGTTCGGCTGCCGCACTCGCTCGCACTCGCTGGACGATCGGACCGCGGCCGCCACGCTCCTGCGGGGATTGACGGCACAGATGCTGGCGCACCAGGTCTTCCCGGTGCAAGCCGGTCATGTGGTCCTGGTTCATGCGGCGGCGGGCGGCGTGGGCCGGCTGCTGTGCCAGTGGGCGAAGCACCTTGGAGCCACGGTCATCGGCACCGTCGGGAGCGAGGAGAAGGCGCGGATAGCGTCGGCCAACGGCTGCGACCACTCGATCCTCTATCGCACCGAGAACTTCGTCGACAAGGTACTGGCCATCACCGACCGACGGGGCGCCGACGTGGCCTACGATTCCGTCGGGAAGGACACCTTCCTCGGCTCTTTGCAGTGCCTGGCGATCCGGGGTCATCTCGCGAACTTCGGACAGTCTTCCGGCCCCATCGAACCGTTTCGAGTCTCGTTGTTGTTCGAAAAATCCAACAGCATCTCGCGCCCGGGCGTATTTCACTACTTTACCGGGTCTGATCGCGACGCCATGTCGAAGACGCTGTTCTCGGCGCTCGCCGACGGCACGATCACTGCCGATCGACATCACGACTACGCCTTCGACGACGTTGCGCAGGCTCACCGCGACATGGAGGCCCGCAAGACCGCCGGTGCGGTGCTGCTGGTGGTGGTGGTGGTTTAGGGAGTTTTGCAGTACCAGGTCAGGTCTTGCAGCATCGCAGGGTCAGGGTCAAGCAGGCAATCTGTGTGCACGGTACAAGACCTGACCCCGCACTGCGATCAAGCCACCCAACCCCAACATCAGGAGCAACGTCGTCGACGCTTCCGGCACCGGCGACTGGAACACGAAGTTGTCCGCGACCCAGCTATCGGAGAACTGACCCTGCGCATGCCGATCGATGCGATAACCCGTGATGCCGGACAGCGACAGGAACGCGGAGGTGTCGATCTTGCGCAACGGCTCGGGCTGGCCCAGGGTGTCATCGGGCAAGGCAAGCGAGACCGACCCGAGGATGCTCGATCCGTGCAGCGCGTGGATGGTGACTTCATCGGCGCCACCGCCGAACCCGTAGTACTCGTTCTGCCCGAACCATGCCTCGGTCAGCACGAGCGCCGTGCTCATGAGCAGGCCATCGTTGGTGAACGCTCCACCGACCGTGCCCGTCTCGTTGGTGACGAAGTAGTGGGGTGATTTCGGCAGGCCGAACAGCGGGCCGTCCGGCGGCGCGATGCGATAGGCGTCGCCGACCACCCTGAAGCGGGCATCCCAGGTCACGCCCTGGTAATCAAAACTGTTGTTGTTAGCGAAGAAGAGGCCCGTGGCGTCGGTCAGGACGGGGGCGGTGGGCAGATTGTCGAAGCTGGCGGTGACCGCGGCCTGGACGGTGGCGGTGAAGACACACGTCGCCGCGGCGACGAGGAGTGAAACGCGTTTCATGTTCGGGCCTCCTTCAGGGAGTGCGAAAGACCTGCGACGGCCACAACGCCGAAACGCTCGCATTCAGCAATGCGCCGAGGATCTGTACACAAGAAGGAAAAATCTCTCTTCTCGTCAGTATGTAGAGTAACAACGGGGCGGTCAGCGGTCAATCGCGCAGGGGCATCGAACTCAGGGTAAGGCAACGCACTCTCAGGGTTCGCCGGCCAGCTCGGATGCGCGGGGCAAGACCTGACCCCGCGCAGGCTCAAGCCAGCAGCTTGTCGGCCAGATCGGTGAAGTTGCGCGCGGTCACGTCGACGGGAACGGTCGGCGCCAGTTCGCCGGTGCCCGGGCCGAATTCGTCGGGCTGCGAAACATGCGCGGTGCTCAATCCCGCCTGTGCGGCCGCCTGGAGGTCGCCACTGTGCGCAGCGCACATCATGCATTCGTGGTGCTCAATGCCCAGCGCCTCGGCGGCGACCTGATACACGCGCAGCTTCGGCTTGTAGTCGCCGGCGATCTCCGCGCCGAGGATCGCATCCCACGGAAACTGGTTGCGGCGGGCAAGATCAATCATCAACGAAATGTTGCCGTTGGAGCACGGTGCCAGCAGATATCGGCTGCGCAACCGCGTGAGTCCGGCAGTGACGCCCGGCCAGGCGTCGAGCCTGTGCCAGGCCAGATTGAGTTCGCGCTGCACGGCCTCGTCGAGATTGTCCAGGCCGAACCGGGGCCGGATACGGTCGAGCATGCGGCGGTGAATGACGTCCAGGCGCGAGAACGGGATGCGACCGGACCGGATCTCTTCCATCGCCGGTTGATACTCCGCGCGCCAGGCATCGGCGAACGCGATCCAGTCGAGATGAAAGCCGAGCGGCTCGAGTACTGCGCGTGACTCGCGAGCCACCCCGGTGCGCCAGTCGACCAGCGTGCCGAACACGTCGTAGATCAGGGCCTTGACGCCGCTCGGCGCGCCCTCTGCCGCGGCATGGCTGGCGCCGGCCACGACAAGTCCACCGGGCAGTGTTCCGGCCACTGCAAACGCCGCGACACCACGAAAGACCATCCTGCGTTGTTGATCCACCTTTTGCTCCTCATTCGTTACTGTCAGGAAAACGTTGGCCGCCTGTCGATCGCCATATCGTGCCAGCGGCAAGTGCAAGTGTTGCAGCAGCGCAGGCGTGGCGTCAATCCGGCGATCGGGATGCACGGAGGGAGAGTAGCGGTGGGAATCTCGGCTAGCCGATCCGTCCCACCGCCCTCGCAGAACCGGACTTGAAGCGTTACACCATCCGGCTCCCAGTACGAGTCATCGGCAGCGGGATTTCCCCGCTGCGTGAAACGGATAAGTTTGGTTGTCATGGGCAGAGTCCGCTCAGTGTCGGGCCATGTTTCCCCTATCCGTTGTCTCGCACCGGCACCCCTTCGCTCCCGCCGCGTTACCGGCGTTCATCGCTACTATGGGTGCCGCCGACTTCCGGACCCCACCGCCCTCGCTTTCTAGACTTGTCGGAGGGTGCGCACTGCCCCGCGCCGGTGCCCGGATCTCCATGGTTACTGCCTGCTCCTCGTCAAGCTCGATGCGGCTTTCCATCCCGGGGCGGCAGCGCAGCCTTGCCTTGTCGCCTGCGCCACTGTTGCCTGCCAGCGTCTTGAAACTGTCGGCCACTCCCAATGCGGTCATTTCGGGACTTTCCACCTTCACGGCCGGCTTCACCCGGTACCATTGCGCCTCGCTTGCTTTCGTGCCTACGCATCAAGCGCCCCATCGCTGGTGCGCCTGCAAGGCTCGATACCAGACCCGTGGCTAGCGGCTTTCTGGGCGGGACTCTCACCCGCTGGAACTTGCAACATTGCCATGCCGCAACCAAGACCAGACCCCGAGCGCGGTCGGCCGTATATCCGGGCTGTGGTAACGTTTGTCCGTTGCGCCCACTCACTGCCCGAGTCAGTCAACCATGGAGAATAACAATGCACTGCCTCGGCAGTTCCACGCCTGCAGCTGCAAGCGCTAGCGCTTTCACCCCTCTCAATGCTGCCTGGAAGGTGTTCCTGACGCTGCTGACTGCGGCTCTGGTGGGAACACCGGCAGCGGCCAGCGCCAAGACCGTGTTCAACGTCGCCGGGGCCGGTTGCGTCTTCGACGTTGAGCTGTCCCGGGATGGCTCGATGACATCCGGCTGCTTCGGGAAACCCAGCGATGGTGGCTACAGCATGACCGGAACGGTGACCATCGATGTGCACGGCGCGCCCGACGCCTTCAGCGCTGCTCCATTCGCGGCCACCGGCCAGAACTGGGTGACCACGACGTTCGACATCCATTGGACCGGACCGACGAGCGGCAGCTTTGCAGGCAACCTGCCCCGGAGCCAGGCCTCGGTCTTCAACGACATCGGTGGGGGCGGCGGTTACTTTCAGTACGTGTATGCCTTTGCCGGCTATGGATTGGACGATGGCCAGACGCACACCGCGATCAGCGCGGACCTGAGCCGCTCGACGGATCCGACGATCGGCTCCTGGTTGAACAAGGGCGACCTGACCTTTGTCGAGACTGCCGGACTCGCGCCAGGGCCCGGCGCCATCAACCAGATCCATTTTTCCACGCTCAAGTGGACGCTGGACAACAGCACCGGGAAGATCGTGGAAGTCTTCCCGGGTTCCAGAACCGGCGATTTCGATCTGACCTCCATGACCATCGCTGCCGTGCCGGAGCCGGATACCGGCCTACTCACGCTGGCGGGTGTTGCGGTTCTCGGGGTTGTGTGTGGTGGACGAGCCCGCCGGCGGTTGAAGACCGGCACGACCTGAGCGACTCCGGGTCTTGCAGCAGCACTCTCTCCGGGTTCGTCGGACGATTCACCTGCTCGGGGCAAGACCTCGTCCAAGTACCCCGACATTTCTCAGGTGGATGTTGTCATACAAGACCTGACCCTTCACATCCGCGCCCAACACGTGCGCGGCCAAGGCACCCGCGTTGGTTCCCCAGGCCATGCTGGACGCCGCGGCGTCGCGCTTGGCGCGGGGCGAGGCGCTCGAGGCAGCGCTCAATGCCACTGGCTAGCGGATGACACAGGCGCAGGTCATCACGGTTTCCGGGCCGAGCCTCCGTACCGGGCTGGAGGCGCTTCTTGCCAGGCGTTTTTGCGCCCAGATCAGGAAGAAAGAGTTGTCCGAGATCGGTGTGTACGAAACGCGCAAACAGCTCTGGATCGTGCTGGCCGCGCCGTTTGCGCCCCGACTGGATTTGACGCGCGAATCGATGCCATCGAGAACGTGCGCGGGGACCGGTTCTTCCGCGAAGCGCTGGGGATCGCCCAGACCCCGTCGAGCCCGACCTTGCGCCAGCGCATGGATGTGCAGGCCGGTGGCTTGAGCGAGTACACCGCGCCGATGATCG
>JANXYG010000081.1 GCA_025350245.1 Betaproteobacteria bacterium | reverse complement strand
CGGCGAGGCGCTCACCGGCGTGCAACCCGCGACGCCTGGCCTGCTCGGCCTGCCGCGCGACTATCTCAGCGCTCAGCTTGGCGCGTGGAAAGCAGGCAATCGGCACGCCGCCGCACCCGACTGCATGGCGCGGATCGCGCACCGACTCACGCCCGAAGATATCGGCGCGGTGTCGCAGTGGCTTGCCGCGCAGGCATTGCCCGCATCGACCCGGCCGGCGCCGCGCCCGGTGCGAAAACCGCCGCTCGACTGCGGCACGGTGTCGGCTGCCGCGGTGCCGACGCCACCAGCGGCAACCAGCAGCGAGATCGCGCGCGGCGAGTATCTCGCCCGTGCCGGGAACTGCGCGGGCTGCCACACGACCCGTGGCGGCCGACCGTATGCCGGCGGCCGCGCCATCGACACCCCGTTCGGCAAGGTCTTCGCCTCCAACCTCACGTCCGACCCGGAGACCGGCATCGGCAAATGGTCGGCCGACGACTTCTGGCGTGCCCTGCACGAAGGCCGTTCGCGCGACGGCCGCGCGCTGTATCCGGCCTTTCCCTACTCCAGCTACACCCGCGTGAACCGCGCCGACGCGGATGCGATCCACGCCTACCTGCGCCGCCTGGCGCCGGTGCGCCAGCGCAATGTGCCGCACGCGCTGCGTTTTCCGTATGACTCGCCGTTGTCTCTTGCCGGTTGGCGAACGCTGTACTTTCGCGCCGGAACGTTCGAAGCCGATGCGACCAGGTCCAGCGAGTGGAATCGCGGCGCCTACCTGGTGCAAGGCCTCGGGCATTGCAACGCGTGCCACGCAGGACGCAATGCGCTCGGCGCCGCCGCCGATTCGCCCGAACTCGCCGGCGGCATGATCCCGATGCAGAACTGGTACGCGCCGTCATTGCTGTCGGCAACCCAGGCCGGCGTCGCTCGCTGGAAGATCGAGGATGTCGTCAGCTTGTTGTTGACCGGCGTCGCCCCCGACGCCTCGGCCAGCGGTCCGATGGCCGATGTGGTGCATGGCGCCACGCAGTATCTGAACCAGACCGACCTGCGGGCGATGGCCGTCTACCTGCAGGCGCTGCCGCAGATCGACGATCGGCCACAGGCAACGCCGCCGGCGCCGACCCCCGCGTGGATCGAACTCGGCGCGACCGTCTACGAGCGTCATTGCGCGAACTGCCACGGCAGCAATGGGGCGGGAGTGGCCGGCATCTACCCCGGCCTTGCCGGCAATCGGGCCGTCGCGCTCGACCCACCCGCCAACGTGATCCACATGTTGCTCGAAGGCGGCTTCGCACCGGCCACGCGCCGCAATCCGCGCCCCTTCGGCATGCCGCCGTATGGACCGCTGTTGAGCGATCAGGAGATCGCTGCGGTGGCCAGTTACATCCGAGGCGCGTGGGGCAATCGCGGGCGGGAGGTGACGACGTTCGAAGTGCGGCGGTATCGGGGAGATGTGGTGCCGTAGGGGTGAGTGCGCGCGCATCTGGATCGTGCGCCCCGTTGACATAGCTTTGTTCGCCTCGCCGTTCTCGACGTAAATCAGCGAGCCGGCCGGCGCGCAATCGAAAGGGTCAATGCTGGAACAAGACGTCGAGGACAGCATCGGGTTCAGTGGGATCAAGCCACACTCCGCCTTGATTTCCCGCTTGTCTCGTGGTGACACATGTGTTACCAATAACCATGTTGGACGTACGCGAGTACTTGGAAGAAGACGGCACCAGTCCCTTCGCGGAGTGGTTCGCTGCCCTGAACGCCACTGCGGCAGCCAGGATCACGGTTGTCCTCGCACGCATCGAGCAAGGCCACCTTTCCAACGTCAAAGGCGTCGGGGAGGGGGTGCTGGAGTATCGGCTGGACTTCGGACCGGGCTACCGGATGTATTTCGGTCGTGACGGCGACGTGCTGGTTGTCCTGTTGGCCGGTGGGACGAAGAAGCGGCAACAGCGCGACATCGAAGCCGCGCGTGCACGATGGACAGATTACAAGCGGCGCAAACGACTGGCGAGGTGAACCATGGCTCTGACACGTGACTTCAAGGAGACGGTGCTGGCCCGCGTCCGGGCCGATCCGAAGTTCCGCGATGCGCTGCTCGAGGAAGGTATCGAGGCTTTGCTGACCGGCGACGTGGAGACCGGCAAGGCGATCCTGCGCGACTACATCAAGGCGACGGTGGGGTTCGAGCAGCTGGGCATCGAGGTCGGGTCATCGCCCAAGAGCCTGATCCGCATGTTCGGACCGACGGGCAACCCGCAGGCGCGCAACCTGTTCAGCGTCATCAGCCATCTGCAGCGGCACGCCGGACTGACCTTGCATGTGACGGCTCAGCCACAATGACCGAGACTTGTCGCCGTTGCGGGCGCGATCCGGTAGTTCGCGGATGGCGACGACGATCTGCAAGGCTGTCGAGTTGATCTGGGCTCCGGGTCGGCTTGATCGATGCTGCCGCTTGGCTGGGGTACCATCGCTTTGCCACTGCTTGCAGGTTCGGACTTCTCGCGTGCCGCCGGCCCGATCGAGCACGCGATCCACTGGCATTCTCACGAACCCCAGCGTTCCGCGTCACGGTTCTCGATCTCCTGCGTGGACGAGAAAGTCCGAGCACGGCCCCTTTGATTCC
>JANXYG010000080.1 GCA_025350245.1 Betaproteobacteria bacterium | reverse complement strand
CCGATCTTGATCTCGGTGTCGCTCGCGCCGGGGCTGTATTTCTTTTCGGCGGCGGCGGGCAGCGACAGCATCAGAGCGGCGGTCAGTGCCGCCAGGCCGAACAGCGTTATCTTCATGATTTCTCCAGTGTTGTTATGGGCGCGAGTATCGCGCGGATCGGTACATGACGGGTGCGCCCGGTTGATCGTCGAAGGAAGCGCCTTTACTCCATGCGAAGTGTGCCTCCCTCACCCTCGGTCCCTCTCCCGGGGGGGAGGGATGTCTCCTGCTCCCTTCTCCCTCCGGGAGGGCTGGGGATGAGGGAAACCGGGGCGTTCATTGCGGGGTTGCCTTGTTGTGGACCAGGCTTGTGGTTGTTGCAGGCATCTGCAGGCGTAGTGGCTGAACTTCATCGCTCATCAGGTAGTTCATTGCGCGGGAGTGAGCGGCGGGCCTCCCTCTACCGGCGACTTGCCGGCAGGCAGGCTTGACGATGGCGCCATAGGCATATCGCAAGGATCGTCACGTCACGGACCGTGGGCGCCTCACCCTCAGGCGCCGCACGGTACTTCGCAGCAGCCCGGCCACGCCGAGCGGCATCGAATACATGCACAACAACAACACGGCACCGTAGATCGCCCACGGCGCTGCCTTCGAAATCTGGTCGGCGACATTGGGAACGAACTGGATGAACAGCGCCCCCCAGATCGCGCCCGAGATCGACGCCAGCCCGCCGACCACGATGCCGACCACGAAACTGATCGACAGGAAAGTGGTGAAGCTGTCGGGCGCGACGAACTGCACCGCGATCGCACCCAGCGCCCCGCCGACGCCGGTGTACAACGCGCTCACGCCGAATGCCGTGGACTTGAAGAACGCGCCGTGCACGCCCATCGCCTCGGCAGCGATCGGCTGGTCGCGCAACGCGATCAGCGCCCGGCCGACGCGACCGCGCAGGATGTTCCAGGCGAGCAGAAACATCACCAGCGCCACCGCGAGCGTGAACAGATAGAGCCAGCGATCCTGCGACAGCGGCAGGCCGAATGGCGCGTCGGGTTTGATGATGACGATGCCCTGGACGCCGCCGGTCCAGCCTTCGATCTTCTTGTACTTGAGCAACTGCGGTGTCGCGACCGCGAGGGCAAAGGTGGCGAGCGCGAGATAGTGCCCCTGCAATCGCAACGCCGGCAATCCGAAGAGGAAGCCGAAACCGAAGCACACCAGCCCGGCAATCGGCAGCGTGGCCCAGTAGGGCACGCCGAACCGGTCCATCAGGATCGCCGCGGTGTAGGCCCCGACCGCATAGAAGGCGCCATGGCCGAGCGAAATCTGGCCGTTGTAGCCGGTGAGGATGTTGAGCCCGAGCAGCACGATGGCGTAGCTGATTGCCTGCGTGAACTGAAAGGTGTGGTAATCGCTGATGGCGAACGGCAGCAAGGCCAGCGCCACCACCAGGATGGCGATGCCGATCCAGCGCAACGAGCCGACCGCGGCGAACGTATCGGTGGCCATGACTACACCCGGATCACGACGACTTTGCCCATCAGGCCGGCCGGCCGGAACACCAGCACGCCGATGATGAGCACCAGCGCCACGGTAAGCTTGAGTTCGGTGCCGATCAGGTAGGTGCCCACGAGATTCTCGACCACCCCGACCACGAAACCGCCGATCACGGCGCCGATCGGATTATCGATACCGCCGAGCAGAGCGCCGGCAAAGGCGTAGAGCAGCACGCCGGCCATCATGTTCGGGTCGAGGTAGATCACCGGCGCCACCATCATGCCGGCGACCGCGCCGACGGCCGCGGCCAGACCCCAGCCCAGGCCCAGCATGCGGCCGACGCGGATACCGGCGAGCCGGCTCGACACCGGGTTCAGCGCGGCAGCGCGCATCGCCAACCCGAGCGAGGTAAAGCGGAAGAACCCGTACAGCAGCGCCAGCACCACCAGGGTCACGCCGATGATGCCGAGCTCGTGCGGCGACATGAAGGCATTGCCGGGGATCACGCCGTCGAACGGGCTCGGGAACGACTTGATGGTGTAGCTGAAGATCCAGCCGGCCAGGCTGTTGAGGATGACCAGCAGCCCGATGAAGACGATCACCACCGACAGCACCGGCGCATGCGCCATTGGCCGGATGAGCACGCGTTCGATCACCACGCCGAGCACGAACGAGATGCCGACGGTGAGCACGAAGGCAATCCAGTAAGGCGCGCCGGCAGCGATGAGCGTCCACGCCAGATAGGTGGAGAACATCGCCATTTCGCCCTGCGCGAAATTGATGTGGTGCGTGGCCTGGTAGATCATCACCAGCGCCAGCGCCACGCTGGCGTAGATGCCGCCGGTGGCGACGCCCGAGAACAACTGGTGCAGGAAAGCGTCCATGGTCAGCGCAGGCTCATGCGGAAGCGAAGGGGCAGCGCCCACAGGGTCCCCCGAGGACGCTGCGCCCCCTGGGGGAAGGCGTAGCGCAGCCTGGGGGTGGACGTCATGGCAGCGCCCACAGGGCCCCCCGAGGACACTGCGCCCCCTGGAGCGGGAAGGCGTAGCGCAGCGCAGCCTGGGGGTGGGTTTCATTTCAGTACCCCAGGTAAGAGCGGCGTACGGTCTCGTCGTCGCGGATTTCGGCGACCGGGCCGCCGCGGATGACGCGGCCGGTTTCGAGCAGGTAGGCCCGGTCGGCCAGATCGAGTGCCAGCTTCGCGTTTTGCTCCACCAGCAGGATGCTCACGCGATCTTCACGGTTGACCGTGCGCATGATCGAGAAGATGTCTTGCACCACCAGGGGCGCGAGGCCGAACGAGGGCTCGTCGAGCACCAGCAGCCGAGGCCGCAGCATGAGTGCACGCGCGATCGCGAGCATCTGCTGCTCGCCGCCGGACAAGGTGCCAGCCTGCTGCTGGCGGCGCTCTTTCAGGCGCGGAAAATAGCGGTAGACCTTGGCCATGTCTTCGGCAACGCCGGCACGATCGCGCCGGGTGAGCGCCCCCACCCGGAGGTTCTCTTCGGTGGTGAGTTGCAGAAAGGTACCGCGCCCGTCGGGAGCATGCGCGAGACCGAGCCGCACGATGTCTTCGGTGGCACGGGTCTCGATCGCCTCGGTGCCGAAGCGCACCTTGCCACGGCGCCGGATGAGCCCGCACACGGCGCGCAGCAGCGTGGTCTTGCCGGCACCATTGGCACCGAGCACGGCGGTCACGCCGCCTTCCTCCACCGTGAACGCGATGCGGTCGAGCACGTCGGCGGCACCGTAACCGGCACAGAGATCACTGACCTCGAGGAGCGCGGGCATTGTTCAGGAGCCGAGATAGGCACGGATGACTTCGGGGTCGCGCTGCACCTCGGCGGGCAGGCCGTCGGCGATCTTGCGGCCGAAGTCGAGCACCACCACGCGATCGCAGATGCGCATCACCAGGTTCATGTGATGCTCGACCAGCAGCACGGTGAGCCGCAGCTCGTCGCGCACGCGCCGGATCAGCGCCATGAAGCCTTCGACCTCTTCGTGGTTGAGGCCGGCGGCGGGCTCGTCGAGCAGCAGCAGCCGCGGTTCGGCAGCCAGCGCGCGCGCGAGTTCGACGCGCTTCTGCGTGCCGAACGGCAGATCGGCGACGGGGGTGGATGCCACCCCGCCGAGCGAAAGCAACTCGACCAGTTGGTGTGCGCGCTCGGTCACGCGAGCCGACTCGCGCCGCACCAGCGGCAAGCGCAGCGCATTCGCCAGGAAACCGCCGCGGCTCACGGCATGCGCGCCGAGCATGACGTTTTCGAGCACCGACAGGGTGCGGAACAGCGCCAGGTTCTGAAACGTGCGGCCGATGCCCGCGCCCGCCACGCGGTGACGCGGCAGCGCATCGATGACGGTGCCATC
>JANXYG010000034.1 GCA_025350245.1 Betaproteobacteria bacterium | reverse complement strand
GCCGCGGATTTCGTTGGAACCGCGTGAATCCTTCAGCCACTCGCCGCGCTTGGCGGCGGCATGGCGCTCGGGCACGCGCCGCAGCAAGTGGATGGCGTGGCCGATCACCAGCTCGGCCACCGAGCGGGTGTTGGAGAACGGTCCGTTAAAGACGGCCACGCCCCGCTCAGCGGCCGCCCCCAGGTCGATATTGTTGGTGCCGGTGCAGTAGGCACCGACGGCGCGCAATTGCGGCGCGTGTTCCAGCACGCCGATGTCCAGCACGGTGCGAGAGCGCAGGCCCAGCACCTGCACGTCAGCGAGCAGCGCCTTCAGCTCTCGCGCATCGGGGGCGTGCTTCAGCCGAACGATCTCGGCGCCGCGGAGGGTCTGCAGAATCGATGTGGCGCTGGCATGTACGTCTTCCAGCAGCAGGATGTTCAGGCTCATGACGGTTATTACAGTAGGAGTTTCTCAGTGGGCGCGCTCTACAAGAGTCGCTGGCAGGTGGAGCTATTCTTCAAGTGGATCAAGCAGCACCTGCGCATCAAGCACTTCTTGGGCACCAGCGAGAACGCGGTGAAGACGCAGGTGTGGTGCGCCGTCGCAACCTACGTGCTCATCGCCATCGTCAAAAAGGAGCTTCAAGTCGATGCTTCGTTCTACACATGCCTACGGATCTTGTCGGGGCTCGGTCTTCGAGAAAACCCAGATTTCATGCGCCTTGCAGGCCAATGCTTCACAGATCGATCTGCTCGACGCCGCTGACAAATTGAATTTGTTCGACTTTTAACCGGACAGTAGTGGTCAAAGGCAGAGATTCAACAGAGCCGCATTGAACATTTTCGAGCGGTTCCGCAGTGGGTCGAAAACGATGTCGACATTCACTCCGCCCACGCGGTGCGGTGCCAGCACTTTGTTCCCGACCTCAGTGGCGCTACCCCAGCCCATGCCGCAGCCGCGTGCGCAATGGGTCCACTTGGTCGACACTGCATTGGATCGCGGTCCAGCCGCAACACGTCGCAGACCTGGACTAAGCTGAACTTGACGATGTCGATGGGAACTCCAGGCTGGCAATACGGTAGGCACAGCGCCGGTCACCGCTGTGGAGGTATTCGAATCGCTCGACGGACACGCCATCACCGAGTACCGCGCGAAAGAGTGACAGTTCACCGCCGCAGAGCTTGCTGCTGAAGCGCGCGGCGCTGTCGATGGCGCAGTGGTTTTGCAGGAACTCGATCGTCCCGTCGCGCACTTGACGCCATTCGGCCATATAGCCTTCGTCGCGTCGAATTTTCGCCAACGCCGCCACGCGCTGTTTGAGTGGCGTGCCGGGCGCTGGCATCCTCACGCGGTAGGCTTCGATCTGCTGCTGCGTTGTCGCGGTGATCAGGCGCTCGAGACCTGCTTCGCCGAAGGTGCTTTGGACGGCCTTGAGCATCCCCACGGCGATCTCCGCGTGACGGTCCGGAAATCGGTCGTTGGCCTTGGGCGTGAGGCGCCAGACGCGTGCCGGGCGGCCGACTTTTCGCCTTTCATCGACGTAGTCGACCAGCCCCTCCTCGTGAAGGACGGCGAGATGTTGACGCACAGCCATCGTCGTGACGCCAAGCCGTTCGGCCATCCGCGCAACCGTTTGCGGCCCCTTCGTCTTGAGCAACAAGGGCACTCTGTCGCGGCCAGAGGCCGGCGTGTTTGCTGTCAGAACCACTTGATGGGCGCCATGTTTTTACAATTATGTAAAGTACTTGCTTTTGAAAATTAAGTCAAGCGACTTGTCTTCTCCCAATAAAGAAAGCATGTTATTGACAAACAAAGGCATAGCTGATACTTTTTTAACTGTCGGATGTGGTCGGAGTCGAGGCTCCAACCGGGAAGCGCCGGACAACAAGTTCCCTTTGGACAAGGAGTCATCCATGACAGCAATGACGATCAACGCGGCCAGCACGATGCAGGAGGTGCTGGCGGCCTATCCGAGTGCGCAGCGCGGGCTCTTCACGCGCTACCACATCGGCGGGTGCGGTAGCTGTGGCTACCAACCCACCGATACGCTCGAGCAAGTGGCCCAGAAGCACAACATCCGTGACGTTGACCAAGTCGTCGCCTACATCCAGCGGGATGAGGCAGACGCCGTTGACCGGAACATGCAGGTGCAGCCCGTTGAAGTGGCAGCCGCGCTGAGGGATGGGCCGTTTCTGCGGCTGGTAGACGTCCGCACGCCCGAGGAATGGGCGTTGGCACGCATTCCCGGCGCGACACTCATCACGGAAGAGCTAGCCCACGAGCTGATGCTGCAGCCCAAGGACAGCCCCATCGTCTTTCACTGTCATGTCGGCGCTCGCAGCCTCGATGCGGCGGCCTATTACGCCGGACACGGCTTCAAGAACGTCCGCTCCATGACCGGCGGCATCGACGTCTGGTCGATCGAGGTGGATGAGTCCATCCCGCGCTACGAAATCGCCCCGGATCCGACCTCGGGCGGCGTGACGCTCAGGACGCTGCGCTCGGTGGTTTCGCAAGAGGCTGGCTGTCGTAGCAAAAGCGCCCGCAAGACTACTTTCGAGAGCAGCTTGCCATGAGCGCTGTCCAGAACGAACTCCGCGCGTTCACCGAGCGGGAATACCAGTACGGCTTCGTCACCGAGATCGAGACCGATGAGGTCCCGCGCGGGCTCAACGAGGATGTCATCCGGCTGATCTCGAGCAAAAAGAATGAGCCCGAGTGGCTGCTGGCGTGGCGGCTCAAAGCCTACCGGCACTGGCTGACGATGGCGGAGCCGAGCTGGGCCAATGTGGTCCACCCGCCCATCGACTACCAGGACATCATCTATTACTCGGCACCCAAGCCCAAGGGGCCGGGCCTCAAGAGCCTCGACGAGGTTGATCCCGAAGTGCGGGCCATGTTCAACAAACTCGGCATTTCTCTCGCCGAGCAGGAACGCCTTTCCGGCGTCGCGGTCGACGCGATCGTCGATTCGGTTTCTGTCGGCACCACCTTCAAGGACAAGCTCGCCGCTGTCGGTGTGATCTTCTGCTCGTTCTCGGAGGCGGTGCGGGATCACCCTGAGCTGGTGCGCGAGTACCTCGGCTCCGTGGTGCCCTACAGCGACAACAAGCATGCGACGCTCAACTCGGCGGTGTTCACCGACGGCTCGTTCTGCTACATCCCGAAGGGCCTGCGCTGCCCGATGGAGTTGTCGACCTATTTCCGCATCAACGCCGCCGACACCGGCCAGTTCGAGCGCACGCTGATCATCGCCGACGAGGGTTCCTACGTGAGCTACCTCGAAGGCTGTACGGCACCGATCCGCGACAAGAACCAGTTGCATGCGGCGGTGGTCGAGCTGGTCGCGCTCAAGGACGCGCAGATCAAGTATTCGACGGTACAGAACTGGTATCCCGGCGATGCCGAGGGCCGTGGCGGCATCTTCAACTTCGTCACCAAACGCGGCAAGTGCGCAGGCGCAAATTCAAAGATCTCGTGGACCCAGGTCGAGACCGGCTCGGCCATCACCTGGAAGTACCCGAGCGTCATCCTGCAGGGAGACAACTCGGTCGGTGAGTTCTATTCGGTGGCGCTGACCGCGAATCGCCAGCAGGCCGACACCGGCACCAAGATGATCCACATCGGCAAGAACACCCGCAGCACCATCCTCTCGAAGGGCATCTCTGCCGGGCGCGGCCAGAACACCTACCGCGGACTGGTCAAGATCCTGCCCGGCGCGACCGGCGCGCGCAACCACACGCAATGCGACTCGCTGCTGTTGGGTGACCAGTGCGGCGCGCACACGTTCCCGTACATCGAGGTGAAAAACCCCAGCGCTCGGGTCGAGCACGAGGCGTCCACCTCGAAGATCGGCGAAGACCAGTTGTTCTACTGCCGGCAGCGCGGCATCCCGGCCGAAGACGCGGTCTCGATGATCGTCAACGGCTTCTGCCGTGAAGTGTTCAAGGAGCTTCCGATGGAATTTGCCGTCGAGGCGCAAAAGCTGCTGAGCGTGAGCCTGGAAGGCTGCGTCGGCTGAGACTTAAGAAAGAAGAGTTAAAACATGCTTGAAATAAGAGATCTGCACGCGAAAGTCGAAGGCCGCGAAATCCTGCGCGGCATCGATCTGCGCGTGAACGCGGGCGAAGTGCACGCGATCATGGGGCCCAACGGCTCTGGCAAGAGCACGCTCGCCCAGGTGCTCGCAGGTCGCGACAGCTACCAGGTGACCGCGGGCGAGGTGCGCTATGAAGGCCGGGATCTGCTCACCCTGGCGCCGGAGGAGCGGGCGGTCGCCGGTATCTTCCTGTCGTTCCAGTATCCGGTCGAGATCCCCGGCGTCGGCAACCTCTATTTCATGCGCACGGCGCTGAATGCGCTGCGCCTGCAGCGCGGGTTGGAGGCGATCGACGCGATGGACTTCCTCACGCTGGCCAAGGAGAAGATGAAGCTGGTCGAGATGGACCCGAGCTTTGTCAATCGCTCGGTCAACGAAGGCTTTTCCGGCGGCGAGAAGAAGCGCAACGAGATTCTTCAGATGGCCATTCTGGAGCCCAAGCTGGCGATCCTCGACGAGACTGACTCGGGTCTCGACATCGACGCACTGCGCACCATTGCGGCCGGCGTCAATGCGCTGCGCGCCCCGGACCGGGCGCTGCTTGTCGTCACGCACTACCAGCGGCTGCTCGAATATATCGTGCCGGACCACGTCCACGTGATGGTCAACGGCCGCCTGGTGGCTTCCGGCGGCAAGGATCTGGCGCTGGAACTGGAAAAGCGCGGCTACGCGGGCTTCGAGCCGCAGCCGGCCACACCCGCCACAAACGCGACCCGTACGGCAGTCGGAGCGAGGCCATGAGTGGCGCGGCGAATGCCTTTCTCCAGGGCATCTCACGCCCTGAATCCAAAGCCAACGGTGACCACCCGAGTTGGCTGAATTCGCTGCGCCGCTCGGCTTTCGAGTGGGTAGGCGCCCATGGCTTCCCGACGGGCAAGGACGAGGCCTGGAAGTACACGCAGGTCGCGCCCATCCTGGAGATCCCTTTCGCGCCGGCCGAGCCGGGCGCGCGCCGCGCGCTGTCCCCAGATGAGGTCATCGAGATCGCGGGTGAGCTCGGCGGCCCGCGGTTGGTCTTCGTCAACGGCTATTTCGTCCCCGAGCTCTCGGCGTTGAAAAGCCTGCCCGCGGGTGTCAAGCTCGGCAGCCTCGCCTCGGCGTTCACCCAGGAAGGTGAGGCGCTCGAATCGCTGCTCTGGCGGCGCTTTCGCGAGCGGCCCCAGACATTCACGGCGCTCAATGCAGCCTTGGGCGAGGACGGCGCCTTCATTCGGATTCCGGCCCACACGAGCGTGGAAGAGCCGATCCACCTCGTGTTTCTCTCGGACGCGGGCGCCACCCCGCTGGTGTCGCATCCGCTGTCGGTGGTGTTCGCAGGCGCCGGCAGCCGGGTGACGATCGTGGAGACTCACGCCGGCATCGCGGGCGGCATCTACCTCAGCAATGCGGTCACCGAGATCGTCCTCGACGACGGCGCGGTCGTCGAACATTACAAGATCCAGAACGAGGCCGAGTCGGCGTTCCATCTCGCGTTCATGGACGTGCGCCAGGGACGCGCAAGCCGGTTCTCGGCGCACTCGGTCGCCGTCGGCGCTGCGCTCGCCCGGCACGAGGTGAAGGTCGCACTCGAGGCCCCCGAGGCGCAGGTCGTGCTGAACGGCCTGTACCTGCCGCGAGGCCGGCAGCTTCTCGACAATCCGACAACGATCGAGCACGCCGCCCCCCACTGCACCAGCAGAGAGCTTTACAAGGGCGTGGTCGATGGGCATGGGCGTGGCATCTTCGACGGTCGCGTGGTCGTGCAGCCGGGCGCCATGAAGACGGATGCGAGCCAGACCAACAAGAATCTCCTGCTGTCGACATCGGCGCAGGCCTATACCAGGCCGCGGCTCGAGATCTTTGCCGATGATGTGAAGTGCGCGCACGGTGCCGCGGTGGGCCAGCTCGACGACGAGGCGCTGTATTACCTGCGCACGCGCGGTATTCCGCAGCAGGCGGCGCGGGATCTGCTGACCGACGCGTTCACAGCCGAGATGCTGGAGCTGATCCAGGTGCCGCCGCTGCGCTCCCGGGTGCGGCAGATGCTGGCGACCCGGTTCGCAGATTGCCCAAGCGCGGGAGTACCGGCATGAGTGCGCTGCCGACAAGATCGTCGGTGCAGGAACGGGCAGGCGACTTCGACATCGAGCGCCTGCGCCGGCACTTCCCGATCCTTGGGAAGAAGGTCTACGGCAAGCCGCTGGTCTACCTGGACAGCGCCGCGACCAGCCAGAAGCCGCAGGCCGTCATCGATGCGCTGGCGCGTTTCTATACGACGGACAACGCGAACGTTCACCGCGGCGTGCATTACCTGGCCGATCGAGCGACGGCGGAATACGAGAGCGCTCGCGCCAAGGTGCAGCGCTTCCTGAACGCCGAGCACGCCAGCGAAATCGTCTTCGTGCGCGGCACCACCGAGGCGATCAACCTGGTTGCGCAAACCTATGGAAAAACCCATGTCGGCGCGGGCGACGAGGTGCTCATCACGGCGATGGAGCACCACTCGAACATCGTGCCCTGGCAGATGCTCTGCGAAGAAAGAGGTGCCTGTCTTCGCGTCGCGCCCATCAACGAGGACGGCGAGCTGCTGCTCAATGAGTTCGAGCGTCTCATCGGACCGAAGACCCGGCTCGTCGCTGTCACGCACGTCTCGAACGTGCTCGGCACCATCAATCCCATCCGGCGCATTGTCGAGATGGCGCACGCCCGCGGCGCGCGGGTCCTGGTGGACGGGGCACAGGCAGCCCCGCACCTCGAGGTGGACGTGCGGGCGCTGGGCTGCGACTTCTACGCGCTCTCGGGCCACAAGATGTACGGCCCCACCGGCATCGGCGTTCTCTACGGCCGCAGCGATCTGCTCGAGGAAATGCCTCCCTACCAGGGCGGTGGCGACATGATCCTGTCGGTCAGCTTCGAGAAGACGGTCTACAACAAGCCGCCCCAAAAATTCGAAGCCGGCACGCCGAACATGGCGGACGCGGTCGGTCTGGGCGCAGCCATCGACTTCCTCGCCGGTCTGGAACGCGACGCACTGGCGGCCCACGAGCATGAAGTCATGGCCTACGGCATCCGCGCGCTCTCCGAGTTTCCGGGCCTTCGCCTGATCGGCACTGCGCGTGCCAAGGCGAGCGTCCTGTCGTTCATGCTCGACGATATTCATCCGCACGATATCGCCACCATCCTCGACCGCGAGGGCATTGCAGTTCGCGCCGGCCATCACTGTGCGCAACCCTTGATGAAGCGGCTCGGCGTC
>JANXYG010000028.1 GCA_025350245.1 Betaproteobacteria bacterium | reverse complement strand
AGGGGGCGCCCCGTCCTCGGGGGACCCTGTGGGCGGGGCCCCGTCGCTTCCGATGTTCCCTTCGTTCAGCGCCTTCTGGCCGCTGGCTACCTGTGGTGCTGACATATACTCCGGTTCAAACCGTTTACAGGTCGGACACGCCGCATCGCGCCGGCGGCACTCGTCATCCATGGAACTGATCGCCTTCGGAGTGAATCACCAGACCGCGCCGCTCGCCATCCGCGAGCAGGTGGCGTTTCCGGCCGCCGATCTCCAACCGGCATTGCGCGATCTGGTCGGGCGCCAGCCGGTGGGCGAGGCGGCGATCATCTCCACCTGCAACCGGACCGAGGTCTACTGCGCCACCACCGAGCCGGCCCAGGTGGTGGGCTGGCTGGCCCAGCACCACGGTCTGCCCGCCGACCGATTGCAGGCGTCGCTCTACCAGTTGCCGCGCGAACGCGCGGTCAGTCATGTGTTTCGGGTGGCGAGCGGCCTCGAATCCATGGTCATCGGCGAAGCGCAGATCCTCGGCCAGATGAAACAGGCGGTGCGCGAGGCTGAGGAAGCCGGCACGCTCGGCACCGTCCTCCACAAACTTTTCCAGCAGACGTTCTCGGTCGCGAAGGAAGTGCGCACCCGCACCGAGATCGGCGCCAATTCGGTGTCCCTGGCCGCCGCGGCGGTCAGGGTGGCGGAGGGCATCTTTCCGTCGGTTGCCGGACAGGCCATCCTGTTCGTGGGTGCCGGCGAGATGATCGAGTTGTGCGCGGCGCATTTCTGCGCCCGCGCGCCGAAGCGGGTGACCTTCGCCAACCGCACCCTCGAAAAGTCGCAGGCGCTGGCCCAGCGGTTTTCCGCCCGTTCCATCCCGCTCGCCGAGGTGCCCGACCATATCGCCCAGCACGATATCGTCGTCACCTGTACGGCGAGCCAGCTACCCATCATCGGCAAGGGCCTGATCGAGCGTGCGTTGCGCAGCCGGCGGCATCGGCCGATGCTCATCGTCGACCTCGCCGTACCGCGCGACGTCGAGCCCGAGGTGGGGCGTCTGAGCAACGTGTTCCTGTACACCGTCGACGATCTCGGCCGCATCGTCCAGGAAGGCGTCGATCAGCGCCGCGCGGCGGTCGGTGCCGCTGAAGCCATCATCACCGCCGGCGTGCACGACTTCATGCACTGGCTGCAGGGCCGGCGGGTGGTGCCGGCGATCCGCGCGTTGCGCGAACGCGCCGAACAGCTGCGGCAGCACGAAGTCGAGCGCGCGGCGAAAGCGCTGGCGCGGGGCGACGACCCGCGGGCGGTGCTCGAATCGCTGTCGCAGGGCCTCACCAACAAGTTCCTGCATGCACCGACCCGGGCGCTCAACGGCGCCGACGGCGAGGAGCGCGACCAGTTGATCGCCACGCTCGGCCGGCTTTACGCCATTCCCAAAGAGGGATGAAACCCAGCATCGAGGCCAAGCTCGCGCAGTTGTCGGCGCGGCTGGAGGAGATCAATCGCCTGCTGCAATCCGACCAGGTCACGGCCGATCTCGACAACTATCGGCGCCTGACCCGCGAGCGCGCCGAGCTCGATCCGGTGGTGTCGCTGTACACGGACTATCGCAACGGCTGGCACGACCTGCTCACCGCGCAGGAAATGATGGCCGACCCGGAGCTGAAGGCGTTCGCCGAAGCCGAGATCAAGGCCACGCGCGAGCGCCTCGCGACCATCGAGGCCGATCTCCAGCTCAAACTGCTGCCGCGCGATCCCAACGACGACCGCAACATCTATCTCGAGGTCCGGGCGGGCACCGGTGGTGACGAATCGGCATTGTTCGCCGGTCACCTGTTCCGCATGTACGCGCGCTTCGCCGAGCGCCAGCGCTGGGTCACCGCGATCGTGTCGCAGAGCCCGAGTGAACTCGGCGGCTACAAGGAGATCATCATGAAGATCAGCGGCGAGCGCGCCTGGTCGAAGCTCAAGTTCGAATCTGGCGGCCATCGCGTCCAGCGCGTGCCGGCGACCGAGGCCCAGGGCCGTATCCACACCTCCGCCTGCACCGTCGCGGTGATGGCCGAAGCCGACGAGATCGCCGATGTCATCATCAATCCGGCCGAGATTCGCGTCGACACCTACCGTGCCTCGGGTGCGGGCGGGCAGCACATCAACAAGACCGACTCCGCGGTGCGCATCACTCACCTGCCCACCGGCATCGTGGTCGAATGCCAGGACGATCGCTCGCAGCACAAGAACAAGGCGCAGGCGATGTCGGTGCTGGTGGCGCGTATCCGCGACCAGCAAACGCGCGAGCAGTCGGCCAAGACCGCCGCCACGCGCAAGTCCCTGATCGGCAGCGGCGACCGTTCCGAGCGCATCCGCACCTACAATTTCCCGCAGGGCCGGGTGACCGACCACCGCATCAACCTGACGCTGCACAAGATCGACGCGATCATGGACGGCGACCTCGACGCCCTCACCAACGCCCTGGTTGCCGAGCACCAGGCCGAGCAGCTTGCGGCGATGGCCGAGGAAGGGTGACGCCCACCCCCAGGCTGCGCTGCGCTTCGCCTTCCCCCTCAAGGGGGCGCAGCGTCCTCGGGGGACCCTGTGGGCGCTGCCCCTTCGCTTCAGGCATTCCCTTCGTTCCGCACTACCAGGCTGCGCTTTGATGTCGCCCGCGACAGGTCAGGAGGCCGCATGACTCTCGGTGAACGGTTACGAGCCGAGGCGGCGCGACTGCGTGCGGCCAGGGTGGGTGACGGCGCCGGTCCGCTGTCGGATTCCCAGGCGTGGCAGTGGATCGTCCGCGTCTTCGAGGCAACGACCGGGATGGGCGCCGTCGAGCGCACGCTGAGCGAGGCCGCACCCGCCGCCGATGTCGGTCTGCGGCAATTCGATCTGGCGGTCGCGCGGCTCGCCGCTGGGGAACCGCTGGCCTATGTGGTCGGTGAACAGTTCTTCATGGGTCGCCGGTTCAGCGTGACCCCGGCGGTGCTGATCCCGCGCGACGATACGGCCGTGCTGGTCGGCGCGGCGCTCGATGCTGTCGGTGCCGACCGGTCCGCTCGTATCCTCGACCTCGGCACCGGTAGCGGCTGTGTGGCGATCTCGATCGCACTCGAACGGCCGCGCAGTGATGTCGTCGCCATCGACAGCGCAGCGGCAGCCCTCGACATCGCGCGCGACAACGCCCGGTGGCTGGGCGCCACCAATGTCCGGTTCGCGTGCGCCCACTGGTTCGCCGGCGCGCCGCCGGGGCCTTTCGATCTCGTCGTGGCCAATCCACCGTACATCGAGACCGGGGATCCGCATCTTGCGGCGTTGGCGCATGAACCGGCGTCGGCGCTGGTGTCGGGCCGCGACGGGCTGGACGACCTGCGCCGGATCGTATCGGGTGCAGGCGCGGTTCTGGCGCCCGACGGGCTGTTACTGGTCGAGCATGGGTACCGGCAGCGGCCGGCGGTGGTGGCGTTGTTCGAGGCGGCCGGCTTCACCGGAATCGCGGTTCTCGACGATGCTGGCGACAACCCCCGCGTGGTTCACGGACGTCGCGCGGATTCCGTCCGGTCGGCGGGCTGCTAGAATCCGCGATCTATCCGGGAGGCCATGTCGGCCCGACCCGATGTTTTCAGGAGTCGATTCGTGGACGCCAATGAACGTATCCGTCAGCAGGTGACGACCAATCCGGTGGTGCTGTACATGAAGGGCACGCCCGACGCGCCGATGTGTGGTTTTTCCGCGGCGGCGGTGCAGATTCTCGAGGCCTGTGGTGTCGAGGAAGTCACCACCGTCAATGTGCTCGAGGACGCCGAAGTGCGCCAGGGCATCAAGGAATTCTCCAACTGGCCCACCATCCCGCAGTTGTATGTCAACGGCGAGTTCGTCGGTGGTTCCGACATCATGCGCGAGATGTACCAGAGCGGCGAACTGAAGAAGCTGTTCGCGAAGTAGCCGGTGGCGCCAGGGTGCAACGCCCGGGTCGTGCGTGCAGTCGTCCCTCGAAACCCCGCGCCGTCGGCGGTCGAGTCGGGCGTGTGCCGCGCTCATGGCGGCGGGCGCGGATTGGATCGATACGTGCACGGTGATTGTATTCCGTACTCGACGCCGACCGCGCCCAGCCCTTATCATCCAGGGCTCTGCCGTAGAACAAGAACAGTAAATTCGCGGGAGATCGACAGCACCGGGGTCGGTGTACCAGGGGAGAATGCTTCACCATGATGGAACTCGTACGGCTGTCTCTGCGGCGGCCGTATACCATTGCCGTGCTGTCGTTGCTGGTGTTGCTTCTGGGCATGCTGGCTGCTACGCGCATGGTGGTCGACTTCTTCCCGAAGATCGATATTCCGGTCGTGTTCGTCGGCTGGCAGTACTCCGGCCTCTCCGCCGAGGAGATGGAGCGCCGCGTCGTCATCATCTCCGAGCGCGCCTACTCGACCACGGTCGCCGGCATCGAGCGCATCGAGTCGAACTGCATTCCCGGCATCGGGCTGGTCAAGGTGTTCTTCCACCCGGGCATGGACATCGGCGCCGCCATCGCGCAGATCAACGCCATCAACGGCACTGCGCTGCGCATCCTGCCGCCGGGTATCTCGCCGCCGATCATCATCACGTACAACCCGGCCAACGTGCCGATCGTGAACATGACCTTCTCCAGCAAGGTGCTGCCGGAGGGCAAGATGTTCGACCACGCGTTCAACTTCGTGCGCGTGAAGCTGTTCACGATTCCCGGCCTGCAGGTGCCCGCTCCCTTCGGCGGCCGGTTGCGGCAGATCTCGGTCGACCTGAATCCGACCCTCATGTCGGCCAAGGGTGTGTCGCCCAACGACGTGGTCAACACGCTCCAGAACTCGAATCTGCTGATTCCCTCCGGCACCGCGCGCATCGGCAGCTTCGACTACAACGTGCTGATGAACTCGAGCCCGGCAACGGTCGACGAATTCAATCGCATGCCGCTGCGCATCCAGGGCAATGTGCCAGTGGCGCTGGGCGACGTGGCGCATGTGGAAGATGGCTTCACCGTCCAGAGCAACATCGTCCACGTCGACGGTCGCCGCGCCACCTATCTCACCATCCTGAAGCATTCCGACGCGTCCAGCCTGTCGGTGGTCAACGGCGTGCGCAACCTGCTCGACGAGATCCGCGCCGGCGCGCCCGACGGCATGGACATCACGCTCGACTTCGATCAGTCGACGTTTGTGCGGGCGGCCATCACCAACGTGGCATCCGAATCGGTGCTGGCATCAGTGCTGGTGTCGATCATGATCCTGCTGTTCCTCGGGAGCTGGCGCAACACCATCGTGGTGATCACCTCGATCCCGTGCGCCATGTTCGCCGGCGTGATCTGCCTGTACGTCACCGGCAACACCATCAACCTGATGACGCTCGGCGGGCTGGCGCTCGCGACCGGCATCCTGGTCGACGACGCCACCGTCGCGGTGGAAAACATCCATCGCCACCGCGCCATGGGCCAGCCACTGACCGTCGCGATTCTCGAAGGCTCGCGCGAGGTGGCCATGCCGCGCACCATGGCCACGCTCGCGATTTGCATCGTGTTCTTCCCGGTGTCGTTCCTGTTCGGCGTCTCGCGCTATCTGTTCACGCCGCTCGCGCTGGCCGTGGTGTTCTCCCTGCTCGCTTCCTACATCCTGTCGTTCACGCTGGTACCGATGCTGTCGCGCCAGTTGCTCGAAGGCGAGCGGCATGACCACGAGCCCGGTACGCGCCGCGGTTTCGGTGCCCGCTTCAACGCCGGGCGCGACCGCATCCTCGACGGGCTGACCAACTTCTATGGCAGCCTCCTGATCATGGCGCTGACGCATCGCCTGGTGATGATGCTCGTGGTGGTGATCTTCGGCGGCATCAGCCTGATGCTGGTGAAGGTGGTCGGCACCGACTTCTTCCCGACGCCGGACGTGGGCATCATGAAGCTGCATGTGCGCGCGCCCATCGGCACCCGCATCGAGGAAACCGAGAAGCTGGTTCTCGCGGTGGAGGAAGATCTGCGCAAGATCATCCCCGCCGCGGAGATCGACCGCATCAACGACATGATCGGCGTGCCACTGTTCTTCAATCTGGCGCTGGTGCCCACCGACAACATTAGCGGCATGGACGCCGAGGTGCTGATCCTGCTCAAGGCGCCGCACCAGCCGGTGGAGCACTATCTGCGCGAGATCCGCAAGGCGCTGCCGCAGAAGTATCCGGGGGCCGAGTTCTATTTTCAGAACGCCGACATCGTCACCCAGGTGCTCAACTTCGGCCTGCCGGCGCCGATCGACATCCAGGTGCAGGACTCCAACTTCGAGCGGGCGCAGGGCTACGCCAACCGGGTGCGCCGCGCGGTCGAGGAAACCGTCGGCGCCGTCGACGTGCGTCAGATGCAGGTGCTCAATTACCCGGCGCTCAAGATCGATGTCGATCGCATGCGGGCGGCCCGGCTCGGCCTTACCCAACGCGATGTGGCCAACAGCGCCCTGATCTCGCTGTCGTCGAGCGACATCATCGCGCCGTCGTATTTCCTGAACCCCAATGGCGTCAACTACACGGTGTCGGTACGGACGCCACCCGAGCGCGTGGCAAGTGTCGAGTCGTTGATGGCGACCCCGGTGTCACCGACAACTTCGCCGGTTTCGGTTGCCGCCGATCCGCGCGTGACCATGCCGACCCAGGGTGCACCGGTCATCACGCTCGGCAATGTCGCCACCATCAAGCCCGAGCTGAGTTATCAGTCGGTCTCGCACTACACGCTGCAGCGCGTGATCGACATCGCCGCCAATCTCGACAGACGCGATCTCGGCAGCACCGTGAGCGAGATCAAGGCCAAGATCGACGCCATCCTGGCCGAAAAGGATTTTCCGAAGACGGCCAAGATCAATATCCGCGGCCAGTACGACGTGATGCAGTCGTCCTTTTCCAGCCTGGCTCTGGGCCTGGTGCTGGCTGTGATCCTCGTCTACGCGCTGCTGGTGATGCTGTTCCAGTCGTGGACCGACCCGTTCATCATCATGATGGCGGTGCCGGGCGCGCTGATCGGCATCCTGTGGATGCTCACGCTCACCGGTACCAGCCTGAACGTGATGTCGATGATGGGCACGATCATGGCGGTCGGCATCGGGGTTTCGAACTCGATCCTGGTGGTGAGCTTCGCCAACGAGTACCGCGCGCTGCACCCGGAGGTGGACGTCGTCCAGGCTGCGATCGAAGCCGGGCGCACCCGTTTGCGGCCGGTGCTGATGACGGCACTGGCGATGATCATCGGCATGATTCCGATGGCAATGGGTCTCGGCGAGGGTGGCGAGCAGAACGCGCCGCTGGGAATTGCCGTGATCGGCGGGCTGATTCTTGCCACCATCTCGACGCTGTTCGTCGTGCCGGTGGTCTACAGCCTGCTGCGCCGCAAGATGCCAACGCTGCACCTGCTCGACGCTCGTTTCGAGCGCGAAGCCAGCGGCGACGCGGTCTAGCGATCGCATAGGGAGAATCCAACAATGCAACGTCAGCGCAGTTCCTTCGTCGTATTCCTCATCATCGGCATCGTCCTGATCGTGGCGGCCGGCGGCGGCGTGCTCTATTACTCCAAGGCGCGCGAGGCGCGCGAGGCGGCCGAAACGCGCGAGAAGGCCGACAAGGCCGCGGCCGGTGTCAACGTCACCGTTGCCAAATCGCAGAAGGGTCCCAATTTTCGCAAGATCACCCTGGTCGGCGAGGCGTTGCCGCACCAGAGCGTCACGCTCTACAGCAAGGTGAGCGGCTACCTGAGTCGCATCAATGTCGACGTGGGTGACATCGTCAAGCAGGGTCAGGTGATCGCCGAGATCACCTCGCCGGAACTCGATGCGCAGGTCGCCACCATCAATGCCGGCCTCTCCAACAAGCGGCAGATCGCAAAGCGCACGCGCGAACTCGCGGGCGCGGGTTTCTTCTCGCAGCAGGCGCTCGACACCGCCGACACCGACGTGCGTGTTGCCGAGGCCCAGATCGGCGAAGTGCGCACGTTGTCGAGTTATCGCACGCTGCGCGCGCCGTTCGCGGGTGTGGTCACGGCGCGCTATGCCGACCAGGGCGCGCTGGTCACCAACGCGGCCAGCAACCAGACATCGGCATTGCCGCTGGTGACGATAGCGGATACCTCGAAACTCAAGATCACCGTCTACGCCGAGCAGGCCGATGCGCCGGTGATCAAGGCCGGACTCGACGTCGACGTGATCGATGCCGCGGCACCGGAGCGCAAGGTGAGCGGCAAGATCGCCCGCACCTCGGGCGCGCTCGACACCCGCACCCGGACCTTGCGCACCGAGGTCGAATTCGACAATACCGACGGGCGTTTCGTCGCCGGCAGTTTCGTCAACGCGTCGCTGCTGATCCCCGCCACCAGCTTCATCGAGGTGCCGGTCGGCGCGTTGGTCACCAAGGACAAGAAGCCGTTCGTGGTCATCGTCGGCAAGGACGGCAAGGCGCATTTCGTGCCGATCGTCGTCGCCGGTACCGATGGCAAGATGTTGCGGATCGCCAGCGGTCTGGACGAGGGCGTGGTGGTGGCGGTCAGCCCGCCGGCCAGCCTGGCCGAGGGCGCGAAAGTCAATCCGCAACAGCCACCGGGCGCACCGCCGAAGCCGCCGGAAGCGCCCAAGCCTGCAGATGCACCGAAGGGGGCAGATGTGCCGAAGCCTGCAGATGTGCCGAAGCCTGCAAATGCACCGAAGGGCGCCGATGCCGGTGCGAAGCCAGCCGCTGCGATGAAGCCCGCGGAGATGCCGAAGTCCGCCGAGGTTCCCAAGGCTGTGGCGATGCCCAAGGCCGACGCAGCAAAGGCTGCCGACCCGCCGAAGAAATGAGCCTCCAGCGCGATCAGTCCGGCGCACTGGCGGCGCGCGGAGTGCACGACATGGGCGGGATAGATGCCGGTCGTGTCGCCTGCACAGAGCACGAATACGCCCTGTGGGAAAAGCGCGTCGACGCCCTGAACGTGTTGCTCGCCCACCCGGACCGGCGCCTGATCTGCGTCGATGAACTGCGCCGCCACATCGAAGGCCTCGGCGCTGCCGCCTACGATCGCATGACCTACTATGAGCGGTGGATCCATGCCATCACGCAGGCGCTGATCCAGCGCGGCGTCATCTCCATCGACGACCTCGCGCGCAAGATGGCCGAGGTAGAGCGGCGGCGCGAGCCGACCGCAGGATCATGACCGACGTCCGGTTCCGCGACGGGCAGAAGGTGCAGGTGCGCGTGGCCTTTCCGCCCGGTCATGTGCGCACCCCGTTCTATGCGCGTGGCCACACCGGTATCGTGGAGCGCCTGTGCGGCGTCTATCGCAACCCCGAGGAGCTTGCCTACTGTCGCTCCGGCGAACCGGCGCAGCCGCTATACCGGGTGCGCTTCGCGCAGCGCGAGTTGTGGCCCGACTACAGCGGGCCCGCCACCGACACCGTCGACGTCGAGATCTACCAGCACTGGCTGGAACCGGCCTGATCATGCCCACCACCTACTTCAATCTCCTCGAAACCTCGCTGCGCGAGCTGCTCGCGGACAAGGGCATCCTGTCGCTCGAACAGGTCGACGCCCAGGTCGCCGACATGGATGCGCGCACGCCCGCCCGTGGCGCGAAGGTCGTCGCCCGGGCCTGGGTCGATCCGGCCTACAAGGCGCGTCTGCTGGCGGACGGCAATGCCGCGCTGGAGGAGATCGGCCTCGACCGCGGCCTGTACAAGCTGGTGGTCGTCGAGAACACGCCGGACGTGCACAACGTCGTGGTGTGCACCTTGTGCTCGTGCTATCCGCGCTGGCTGCTGGGCCTGCCGCCCGACTGGTACAAGAGCCGAGAGTACCGCAGCCGTACCGTCCGGGAGCCGCGTGTCGTGCTGAGTGAATTCGGTGTCGATTTGCCAGTCACCACGACCGTGCGTGTGCACGATTCGACCGCCGACATGCGCTATCTGGTGGTGCCGGCCAGACCCGCCGGGACCGATGGACTGGACGAGGTGGCTCTGGCGAAGCTCGTCTCGCGTGACGCGATGATCGGAACGGCGCTGGCGGGTGCCGCGCCCTGCCCCACCGCATCCGGAGACTAGAAGTCCCGTATCGCGTATCCGTGTTCAGACTATTCGGTCGAGCCCGGCAAGATCATTGTCCAATGTCCAGACGCGAACTCGGCTGAGAGCGTAGCGCCCGCAGCAGGCCTCCCATTCCTTGCGTATTGAGAGGTCGCCCATACCGATGCCCTTGGTAGCCGAATCGGGAAACGCATCGAGCCACCCAAGAACTTCTTCATTCGAGGGAAAATTGATAGGTTTCCAGGGAGCGTCGTCCGCGACCGCCTTGCGCAACTCGTTGACGAAGCGATCGGCGGACGACCTGCGAAGCGTGCCATCCGGTAATTGGGCGATGTGGTTCCCGACCTCGACGATGGCTGCCATTGGAATGAAGAGGTGATCCCCCGCTTCGATCATTCGCTCGAGATCGAAAAGGACTTCTGCCCTGTGCTGGTTTCTGCCTGGCACATTGAGGATGTTCAGCAATATGGAGCTGTCGACGATGACGATCGCAGTCATCCCTCCACCCCGGGGTCGGCCGCGTGAAGCGTTTCCAACCATGCCCTTGCCTTCTCCTTGCGCGCCTCAGAACCCTTGTGTGTCTTGACGAACCGTTCCAGCGCGCCCGAAGTCATCAGGTGGCCCAGTTGTCCTTGGACCAGCAGTTCAGGGACATCCGGGATCTGTTGCATTCGAACGAGTTTGCTTGCTCCGCTTACTGGGTCGCGATAGCAGAACACCACATCGGGTACCGCGGCATCCGGGAGTGCATCCAGCATGGCTGGGTTATGTGTCGATAGGAGCACGCGAAGTTTGCGGCGCTCTGCAATCGACCGAATGCTGTCCAGCAGATGGCGCGCGCGGCTCGGGTGCACACCGTTGTCGATTTCTTCGATGACTACCAGACTGCCTTCCGGCGCCGAGAGCATTGCGGCAGCAATAGCCAACACCCGCAATGTGCCATCCGACAGGAGCGAGGCGTCATAGGCCATCGGGGCACCGCCGAACGTCTCGAGCAACTCCACCATGACTTCGCCTCGCGGGCCGTTCAGGAAGTTCAAACCGGCAATGTCCTGCTCAGGCAGGCTTTGGATGAACTCGAGGATGGCCGCGCGTTGCGACAAGAAGGGTTCCGCGGGGAAGTCATCGCCGCCACCCCAGAGACGAAACAGCACACTCGAAAGATTGGTACCGTCCCCGAGCAGTCGCTTGTCGTTGGTGAAGCTGTACTCCCGCATGCGCGCCGGAACCGGATCCAGGAATAGAATGTTCGACAACAGGTTCTGGTACCGCTTTGCGACATCGGGAATCGTTTCCTGGGCTTTTTTGTGCCCGACCTCGAAACGAACAGCACTCTCCAACTGCGCAAACACCGCCATTTGATCGCTCACGGTAACGTGCGGTTTGTTGCGACCTCGCGAAAAATTGTTGTACGCCACCCCGGCATCTGTGCTCAGCCCTGTCGATGGCTGGTCCATATCGTAAAGAGGGACCGTTACCAAAACCTCGTCGATCTTCTCGGCAGAGATGTGCAATTCACCTTCGCGAATGCTGATCTGCATTGCCAAGCGGTTCCAATGCGAATCGTTGGTCACACAGCCGAGACCGAACTGGCTCTGCCCGCGATGACAGAGGTCATCGATTCGGCCGCGCACGACCCGGTCGGCGCTGTTGACCGCGTACTGAATCGAACTCAGCTTCTGGCCTTGGGCGAGCCAGGAAAGCAGCCTGAGAGCCTCGATCGCGTTGCTCTTGCCAGCGGCGTTGGCACCGATCAGGACGGTCAAGGGACCCAGGTGGAGCTGCGCTTCCCTGAAGCTCTTGAAGTTGCTGAGGGTGAAGGTGGCGAGCATGAAACCTCCTATCGGATAGGCAGCGACATGAACGCAATCGCGCCCTTGCTATCAGACAAAGCAGTCTGCCGTCGGGAAGGCCGATTTTCGCTCGTCGGCGCCCAAGATGTTCGCCTACTTGGTCGCAAACGGATTCTTCGTCTTGCGACGTTTCTCGCACTCGGCAAGAACCCGACCCTTGCCCGACGCGCTGCACCGTGGTTGTCCGTCTTCCATCCAATCGTCGTCGCTGGAGCGGCGCACTTGGGCGTCTTCGACGACGGACAACGCGCCGGTGCCGGGGTTGCGATACAGGATGTGCCCCGACGGAATGCTGTAGGTGCGACCGGTATCCGGATCATCGTACGTGGACCCGCCGCCGCGCTTGACGAACGGGTTGACGGTCGGCATCCCTTCCGGTGATGCTGCTGCAACGCGGTCGTTGTTCGTCTCGCGCCTGAAGGGGTTGGGCGTCTCGGCAGCAGCTCTGGGCCGGACTACCTCACCCCCAGAGGTTCGAGGAGGCGGTGAGGGACTATAGGTTGAAGGTGTTGTGCCAGCCGATCGCGTCTCTCCTTTGCCGATCTGGTCCATCTGCTTTCCCAAGTCATCCAACTGGCCCAACACTTGGCGGTTGATCTTGTTGATGCCTTCCAGTGCAGCGCCAGAAATCTTATCCGCAGCGGGGCTGCCCCCGAGCGCCGTGCCGCGGGCAGCGTCTACGCCGGCAGCCACTGCTTCGTAGCGAGAGTCCTCCTTCTCAGGGCCGATGGGCGCGGCGAGATCCAGGCCTTTGTCTACCAGCTTGCCGACCACCGCGTCGCCAGCCATTTCCGCGGCCTTCTTGAACGGATTCTCGATGAACTCCTTGGTCATGCTGACTTTGTCTTTTCCGTCCTTCAGTTTGATAACGAGGTCGAGATAGAGCGCCTGTTCCTTGTTTTCGCGTTCCACTTTGGCGGTGGCTTCTCTCGCCCGGGCAAGTTCGGCTTCGTACCGGGCTTGAGCCAAGGCCCGCTCCGATTCCCGGCGGGCTTGGTCCGCAGCGTCCTGCGCCGCGCGGGCCTGATTCCTCGCTTCCTTGTCTGCGCTCGCTCGATCAGCTGATTCCTTGTCCGCCTTTACGCGCGCGGCCTCGCGTTCGGCCTTGTCCTTGGTTTGCCGAGCATCTGCCTCCTGGCGGTCGCGTTGATCGCGCGCTTCCTGGGCCTTCCGGTCGCGGTCGCGTTCGGCATCGCGATCACGCCGGGACTTGTCGTCCTTTTGGCGATCCGCTTCGGTCTTTGCCTTGCGGGCAGCGTCTTCGCGTTCGCGGTCCTTTGCCTCCCGCTCCGCAGCCTCCGCGGTTTTGCGCCGTTGCTCGGCTTCCTGACGTTGGGCTGCCAGGTACTCGCCCACTCGCTGCCGGCACAGGCTCGTCTCTGCGCTCGACTTGCGCGACGCCGAATCCATGGCGCTGTGCAGCGCTTGGCAACTGGCCTTCGAGCACGAGCCGCCCTCGTTCGGATCGGCTGGTGTGTCGGCCAGGCACGCTTGATGTTGCCCAGTCAGGCCAGAAACCTCTGCCGAAAACTCTTGCTGGAGTGCACTGCATTCGTCGTTGGACGTCGGGCGCCATGGGGAACTCAGAATCAAGTAGCGCGTGGAGGGAAACAGGCTCAGCACGTCTCGGGCGTTCGCCGGCGTCCATTGCAACAGGGAAACCAGTGCGAGCACATTCGCCGCAGCCCACATCAGCGTATCGTTGATCGATTCCCCGGAATATTTTGGCATGACACGACCCCCCGTTTCCGGCAATCATAACGTTGGCTACTTCTACTCTGGAAGGTGGACGTGCATGGGACGGGCTCGGATATGGGTTTCGCTGTGTTTTGCGGTGCTGGTCGTCCTCGCGTCCGGCAGGGTGTCGGCGGAAGACCCGCAGCAACTCTTCGCTGACGGATTTGAACTGCTTGGGCAGAGCAAGGCGGCGCAGGCCATAGCCAAGTTTGAACGGGGCCTGAAAAGCGACCCGAACAACGCGATGGCGCGCTTTTACCTGGGCGAGGCCTATCTCGCCACAGGCGAGGGCGAGAAAGCCAGGGTCCAATGGAGCAAGTCGCTTGAGATCGACCCCAAGAGCGAGGTTTCCGTGGCGGCGCGGAAGCGCCTGACGGAACCGGCTGCCGCGCCTGCCGGGGGCAAGACGGGAAATGGTGGCGTGCCTGCTGGAACGGTGTTTCGCGACTGCCCGCAGTGCCCGGAGATGGTGGTGATCCCGCCTGGGCGGTTCGTCATGGGATCGCCCCGCGACGAAGATGGCCGCGAGGAATCCGAGGGACCACCGCGCATGGTTACTGTGGCTGCGCCGTTCGCAGTCGGGAAGTTCGAGGTAACGTTCGATGAATGGGATGTTTGCGTCGCTGACACGGGCTGCGCAAGCCTCAAGGATGAGGGATGGGGCCGCGGACGCCGTCCGGCGATCAACATGTCGTACCCGCAGGCGGTGGCCTATGCCACGTGGTTGTCGCGCAAGACCGGCAAGCCATATCGGCTGTTGAGCGAGGCTGAGTGGGAGTACGCCGCCAGAGCTGGCACTCAGGAAGCCACGTGGTGGGGTCAAGATGCTGCCCGCGCTTGCCGGTTCGCCAACGTGAGCGATCAGGCTCGGAAGCGCGCCTATCAACTGTCGACGGATGCATTCGAGTGTGACGACGGCTATGGATCCACGGCACCCGTGGGGGCGTTCAAGCCAAATGCGTTCGGACTGTACGACATGCTCGGCAACGTTTGGGAATGGGTGGAGGACTGCCAGAATGGCTCGTTTCAAGGAGCTCCGACCGACGGGGCCGCCTGGACCGAAGGCAATTGCAAGCGGCGGATGACCCGCGGCGGTAGTTGGTACGACAAGCCGGAGGTGGTTCGACTGGCACAACGTAGCTGGACGCTGGCGAAGGATCGGTCGAGCAACCTTGGATTCCGAGTGGCCCGGCCGTTGCCCTGAAGCATCGAACAAAGGCCGGGAACAGGCGATCTTGTCTCTTGCCATTGCGTCCCGGTTTCGACTATGTTCACCGCATTTCCCGCGCCGGCGCGGAATCCGGCGCTTTCTGGACTTACCTCGGGAGGAGCAGTCAAATGCATGTGAGCGTGGCGTCGATCTGGGTCTTGGCGATGGGTGCCGGCGTGTGTGTCGCGGCAAGCACTGCACTCGCGGAGTGCGACTCTTCCCAGACTTCCAAACCGTCGAGTGCACGCCTCGTGGTCAAGGGCGGCGTCGTTTACGACAAGAAGACCGATCTCACCTGGATGCGCTGCAGTCAGGGCCAGACGTGGAAAGACGATCTGGGTTGCGTCGGAGTACCGAAAAAGTTCACCCACGACAGCGCCAACGAGGGCTGGTCGAATGGCTGGCGCATGCCGTCAGTAGACGAGCTGAAAACGATCATTGCGAAGAACTGCGAGAATCCGTCGATAGACGACGAGATCTTCCCGGATACGCCGTCGGAGTGGTATCACACGAGATCGAAAGACGGCTCCGGTTGCTGGGTTGTCAATTTCGGCGACGGCCGCGTTGGCGGCAAAGGCAGCAACTACGGCTACTGCGACAACGGCTACGCTGTTCGTTTGGTGCGTAGCGGACAGTGACTTTTGAACTTTTCCTGCGGTATCCGATGGCGTGACCACGCGCGGGAGTTCGACATCTCATCTACCGATCTGGCGGGATTCGCAACGGATGCTGGTCTGGGTAGAAGAGGCCGTGCGCCGGTTCGCGCGCTACCACAAGTACACCGTGGGTTCGCAGTTGCGAACGCAGGCGCTCGCGGTGTGCCGCTTGGTCTTGCGCGCGCAGGCCGCGGACCCGAGCACCCGGACTGCGGTTGTTACCGAGTTGCACCTTGCTGCCGAGGAACTGAAGCTGCTGCTTCAACTCGGAAAGGAAGTACATGCATTTCGCAGTTGGGCAGAGTTCGAGCAGGGCGTCGAGTTGGCCCTGAGTATTGCCCGACAGGCGGCCGGCTGGCGGCGCGCTCTGCAGAAGGCGCGGCTGCATCCAGCCGGAAACGAGCGGGAAGGTGTCGGTGCAGGGCGGGCGGAATCGGGTCAACTTGTCTGACCCGCGCGTCCCGAGTCACTGTGCGCCCATGACGCCATCGACGGCACATCCGGCGATGGCATATCGATACAGGCGAGCCTGCCGCGTGCGGGTGGCTTACCGGTGGGGTCGAGGTGGTTGGCGGCCCGCAAAAGCGCATGGGCTAGCGCGAGCCGGAGGTGAATTGACCTTGGCCCGCGGTGTGGGTGTTCTGCTGCTCGGAGTGCCCAACGGCTCCAATTGCTGGAATGTCAATTTCGGCGACGGCAGCGTTGACAACAACAACAACAACTGCGACAACGACAACGCTGTTCGTTTGGTGCGTAGCGGAGAGTGACGAGGCGGGCACCGCGACTTTCGCGTATGTGCTGGTGCGTTGGGCCATGAGTCAGCCACGAGTGCGTTTTCGATCGCTCTGGGCAGCATGGCTCGCCTGCCGGCGGCGAAAACGTGGCACCCGCGACTGTTTGCGCTACAACGGCCGATTGCTGGACCGGCTGGCGGCGGCGCAGACGGCGTTGAATGCTTGTACCTGGCGTCCTTCCCGCACCCGGGTGTTCGTGACCACCAAACCGAAGGCGCGCGAAATTCACGCGCCGATTTTTGCGGATCGTGTGGTCCACCATTGGCTTGTGCCCCAACTCGAGGTGCTGTACGAGCCCGTCTTTATCCATGACAGCTATGCCAATCGGCAGGGTAAGGGCACGCACAGTGCTGTGACGCGATTGCAGACATTCATGCGGCAGGCAACCTGCAACGGCCAGCAGCGGGCCTATGCCCTGCAACTCGACATCGCCAACTACTTCAACACCATCGACCGACGACGACTCTTCGCCATGATCTCCCATCGCCTCGACCAGTCGTCACGACGATACCCGTCGGAGGAAGAGCGGTATCGGCATCTGGCGAGGATTACGCGCAGCCTGCTTACCGGTAACCCGGCCCAAGGGGCTTATCGCCTTGGGCACCCGGCGCGTTTCGACCGGGTTCCACCGCATAAGCGCCTCGTCAACGCGGCCCCGGAATGCGGACTCGCCATCGGGAACCTGTCGAGCCAGTTCTTCGCGAACGTCTACCTCAACGAGTTGGACCAGTTCGTCAAGCACACGCTGAAATGCCGCTGGTACTTGCGGTACGTGGACGATTTCGTGCTGGTCGATCCCGATCCGAAACGCTTGCTCGCGTGGCGGGACGCGATCGAAGAGTTCCTTCGGGAACGTTTGGGATTGAGCCTGCGTACGCCGGTGGGTATGCCGTGGGCGGTCAGTCGTGGCGTGGATTTTCTCGGGTATGTCATCAGGCCGAACTATCTGCTGGTCCGGCAGCGGGTGGTGGATGCGGCCGATCAGTGCCTTGCGAAGTGGGGATCGACGTTGGTCGGAAACCACGGGCTGTGCATGGATCTCGCGCAATCGAAGGCGCTCCAAAGCTCGCTTGGCAGTTACCTCGGCCACTTTCGGCATGCAAGCGGTTTCCGATTGACCGCTCGACTTTGGGCACGACATCCATGGCTCGACGCGCTGTTCCCGTTGGCGTGGCCCGGGATCGGTAGCCGTCTCGAACCACCGTTCGCCACCAGTCTGGCCAGTCAGCACAGTTGGTTCACTTCCCGGTTTCCGGGTGCGATTGTCTGGTTGCAGGTCGGGACGAGATGGGAGTGCTACGGCCGCGACGCGCTGGAAATGGCAAAGCGATACGGGTTTCCTGTTATGAGGGGCGGTCGAGCGTCACTGGGAGACACTGCATCGATTCCCGGGACTGCGTGGAAACGGTGGCAGAAAGCCCTCGCGCGTGACGGAGTGGCGGCCGTCGGAGCACAGCAGTTCGGGCGCGCCAGTGGCCATCGCCACGGGCTGAGACGGCGAGTACTGTCCTACGTCAGCCCAAGAGCGTTCTCGGGCGCGGATGACTCGCGGTGCTCAGCGGTATGAGGAAAAGTTGAGCGGCGCGACTCGTTAGCGAGGGCGATGTTATTGAAGCGTCGAAAACCGGATCGCGCTACCGTTCCTGCGACGCGCGGGACTGGTCTCGCGTGACGCGATGATCGGCACGGCGCTGGCGGGAGCCGCGCCCGAGCGCAGGCCGTTGCCGACGTAGCCGCGCGGGGCTCGCCAGCCGCGATCAGCCGCGGGTGATCGGGAACCCGTGTTTCAGGGCTTCCGAGTGGCGCGAACCCACACGATCATCGCCGTCACCACAATGCCGGCAAAGCACACCAGTGCCCATTCCGCGATCGACAGTCCGAGAAAGGTCCAATCGACTTTCGAGCAATCGCCGGCGCCGCGAAAGATCATCGGCAGGGCTTCCGACAGCGGGAACTCGCCGACGATGGTTTCCAGGCCGGGCCCGCAATCGGCGACCTTCGGCGGGTGGTGCTGCAGCCAGCTCTGCCAGGTCGAGATGGCTCCGCCGGCTATCGCCGCGAGCCCCATCAGCACCGCATAGACGCGCATGCCGATTCTGCCGGGATTCTGAATCGCGGCTGCCAGCGCGATCACGCCGACCACCACGAACGCGTAGCGCTGGAGGATGCACATCGGGCACGGTTCGAGGTGGCTGGCGTGTTGCAACCACAGCGCGTAGGCAATGAGACCTGCGCAGACCGCAAACGTGGCCAGCAGCAGGGTTCGCGGCCTGGTGAGTCGTTCGAGCATGGGGGCTCCTTCGGCTTGTCTAGAGGGCGGCAAAGGCGGTTTCAAGATCGTGCTTCAGGTCGGAGATGTCTTCGATGCCCACCGACAGTCGCACCAGATTCGAGGTGAGATGCAACTGGTCGCGACGTTCCTGCGTGAGCGACCCGTGGCTCATCAGTTCCGGGTGGCTGATCAGACTCTCGACACCGCCGAGACTCTCGGCCAGCGTGAAAAGTTCGCACTGTTCGAGAAAGCGCCGGGTGCCGGCGAGGTCGGTGTCGAGATAGGCCGAGACCATGCCGCCGAAACCGTTCATCTGCCGCTGTGCCAGGGTGTGCTGCGGGTGCGCGGGCAGCCCGGGGTAGATCACTTGACGGCAGCGTGGGTGCGATGCGAGCCAGCGCGCGATCTCGAGGGCGTTGGCGTTGTGCGCCTGCATGCGTAGCGGCAGCGTCTTGACCCCGCGCAGCGCCAGGAAGCTCGAGAACGGATCGAGGATCGAGCCGATCGCGTTCTGCAGGTAGCCGAGGCGTTCCTGCAGGCCGGGGTTGTCGCCGACCACGACCGCCCCGCCCACCACATCCGAGTGGCCGTTGATGTACTTGGTGATCGAGTGGATGACGATGTCGAAGCCGTGTTCCAGCGGCCGCTGGACATAGGGCGAGGCGAACGTGTTGTCGCAGACGGTGAGGATGCCGCGGGCGCGCGCCATTGCGGCGATCGCGTCCAGGTCGACGATCTTCAGCATCGGGTTGGTGGGGGTCTCGACCCAGATCATCTTCGTGTCGGGCTGGAGCGCGCGTTCGACCGCTCCCGGGACGTCGGGATCGGCAAAGGTCGTGCGCAGCCCCATCGAGCGCTTGCGGACGCGTTCGAACAGCCGCCAGCTACCGCCATAAAGATCGTCGACCGCGACGATATGGCTGCCGGCATCGAGCAGTTCGAGCACGGTGCTCATCGCGGCGAGGCCGGAAGCGAACGCCCAGGCCGCGGCGCCACTTTCGAGGTCGGCGATGCTGCGCTCGAAGGCCATGCGGGTGGGGTTCTGGCTGCGCGCGTACTCGAAGCCGGTGTGATCGCCGGGCGAGCGCTGCTTGAAGGTGGATGTCGCGTAGATCGGCGGCATCACCGCACCGGTCGTGGGGTCGGGCGCCTGGCCGGCATGAATGGCGCGGGTGGCGAAGGCGTGTGCAGGATGCTTGGCTTCGGACATGGTCGGCCCAGAGGGAAAGATGGCGCGAAACGAGGGGCAATGGTAGCGGAGGCAGGCCGGGTTCCGCGCTACAGGGCCACGTTGCGGCGCAGGTGGTTGAGCGCGTCGATGCGCGTGATCAGGCCGTAGAACCTGCCCCCCTCGACGACGATGGCGACATGACCGCGTTCGAAAGCATCCATGAGCGTTGCCAGCGGCGTGTTCAGGCCGACGGTCTCGATCTTCTGCGTCATCGCGGTTCGCACGGCTTCGGCGAATTGTCGTGGCGCCTTCTGGGTGGCCTTGAGCAGATCCCATTCGTCGAGCAGGCCCACCAGCCGGTCGCCCTCCATCACCGGCAACTGCGACACGTCGTAGAGCTTCATGCGCGCATAGGCGATGGCGAGCTTGTCGTCCGGACCCACGGTGACGGTGCCACCTTCGTCGAAACGGCGGGTGATCATGTCGCGCAGGTCGCCGAAGGTCTCGCGTACGACGAATCCCTGATCGATCATCCAGTAGTCGTTGTAGACCTTGGACAGGTACTTGTTGCCGCTGTCGCAGATGAAGGTGCACACCCGCTTCGGCGTGGTCTGTTCGCGGCAATAGCGCAGCGCCGCCGCCACCAGCGTGCCGCTGGAAGAGCCGCCGAGCAGCCCTTCCTTGAGGAGCAGGTCGCGCGCGGTGTTGCAGCTGTCGGCATCGGAAATCGAGTAGCCCTTGTGCACTCGCGAAAAATCCGCGATCGGTGGAATGAAGTCCTCGCCGATGCCCTCGACGACCCAGCTGCCGGCCTCGCCGAATTTCCCGGTGGTGATGTAGTCGACCAGCACCGACCCGACCGGATCGGCCAGGATCATCTCGGTCTTCGGCGAGGCTTTCGCGAAGAAGTGCGACAGGCCGGTGATAGTGCCGGCCGAACCCACGCCGCACACCATCGCGTCGATGTCACCGTCCATTTGTGCCAGGATTTCGGGTCCGGTGCCGGTCTCGTGCGCGAGCGGATTCGCCGGATTGGCGAACTGGTTGATGAAGAGCGCGCCCGGCAGCTCGCGTGCGAGCCGCTCGGCCATGTCCTGGTAGTACTCGGGATGGCCCTTGCCCACGTCCGAGCGGGTGAGGCGGACCTCGGCACCCATCGCCCGCAAATGGAAAATCTTCTCGCGCGCCATCTTGTCGGGCACCACGAGGATCAGCCGGTAGCCCTTGGCCGCTGCGACCAGCGCGAGTCCCAGCCCGGTGTTGCCGGCCGTGGCCTCGACGATGGTTCCACCGGGTTTCAGCCGCCCGTTGTCCTCGGCGGCACTGATCATCGACAGCCCGATGCGATCCTTGATCGACCCGCCCGGATTCTGGCATTCGAGCTTGACGAACAGGCGGCACAGCCCGGTGTCGATGCGGGTGATCTCCACCATCGGCGTGTTGCCGATCAGTGCCAGCAGGCCGGTCGGGGACATGGCTAGATCCTTGGACAGAGAGCGTGCCGCAGAGTGTACATGCGGTCCGCGACAGCACAGCGCGCCGGGTAGGTGAAGCGGCGCCGGGTGGTAACCGGAGAGGGATGTCTGGAAAACGAAGGGGCAACATCCGCAGGGTTCCCCGAGGAATGTTGCGCCCCCCAGTGGGGGGAAGGCGAAGCGCAGCGCAGCCTGGGGGGCGTACCTATGCCGCGAAGCGCCCGATCTCACGCATGAAATGTTCGAACTCGGTGGCCGGCATCGGCCGGCCGATGAAGAAGCCCTGCGCCTGGTCGCAACCTTGCGCCGCCAGATATTCGAGCTGATGCGCCTGCTCGACGCCTTCGGCCACGACTTCGAGCTTGAGGCTGCGGGCCAGCGCAATCACGGCGCGCGTGATCGCGGCGTCGTCCGGGTCGTCGGGTAGATTTTTGATGAAGGAGCGATCGATCTTGAGCACGTCGACCGGAAAGCGCTGGAGATGGGCGAGCGACGAATAGCCGGTGCCGAAGTCGTCGATCGCGATCGACACGCCCAGTTCGTCGAGCGCGCCGAGCAGGCCGGCCGCCAGCTCCGGTTTCTGCATCACGGTGCTTTCGGTGATCTCCAGCTCCAGGTAGCGAGCGTCGAGCCCGGCGTCATCGAGCGCTGACACCACCTCCTCCAGCAGCGAATCCTGGAGGAACTGGCGTCCCGACAGGTTGACGGCCACCTTGAGATCGCGCAGCCCGGCACGCTCCCAGGCCTTGGCTTGGCGGCAGGCCTCGCGCATGACCCAGGTTCCGATCGGGGTGATGAGGCCGGTTTCTTCGGCAATCGGGATGAACTGCATCGACGGCACCAGGCCCATCTCCGGGTGGTCCCAGCGCAGCAGTGCCTCCATGCCGGTGATGCGGCGCGTCGTCAGCTCGAGCTTGGGCTGATAGAACAGGCGCAGTTCGTTGCGCTCCAGCGCCCGCTTCAGCGAAGCCTGCAGCGCCAGGCGCTCGAACGTATGCACGTTCATCTGCGGCGCATAGAACTGGAAATTGTTCTTGCCCGACTCCTTGGCCCGATACATCGCGATGTCCGCGGCCTTGAGCAGGCTCTGGATATCGTTGCCATCGAGCGGGAAGGTGCCGATGCCCACGCTCGCGGTCAGCAGGAACTCCTGGCCGCCGAGGAAGAACGGCTGGGCAAAGGCCTCCATCATCTTGCGGGCGATACCGGTGAGGTCGGTTTCGGTGACGTACTCCTCGACCAGGACCACGAACTCGTCGCCACCCTGGCGCGCGACCACGTCGCCCGCGCGCAGGCACCCGCGCAGCCGCAGCGCCACTTCCTTGAGCACGGTGTCGCCGGCGTCGTGCCCGAGCGTATCGTTGATGTTCTTGAAACGGTCGAGGTCGACGAAGAACACGGCGATCTTCCGGTCGTAGCGTCGCGACTGCTCGATCGCGTGCGACACCGACTGCTGGAACGCGGTCCGGTTCGGCAATCCGGTGAGCTCGTCGTGCTGCGCCAGATAGCGGATACGGTCCTCGCTCATCTTGCGCTCGGTGATGTCGGTGCCGATGCCGCGATAGCCGGCGAACGTGCCATTGTCGTCGAACAGCGGGCGGCCGCTGATGGATGACCAGCGCATGCCCTGCATCGAGTGGTAGCGGTAGACGAAATCGCGGAACGGCTTGTGCGCCGCGAGCGTGCGACGGTGCAGCTCCCATTTCGGGTCCTGCTGATCGAGGATGTAGGGCAGCTCCCAGCGGCGCTTGCCGATGGGGCTCTCGCGCCCCTGCGTGAAGCCGTGGAGCGCCGAGGCCGAGATCTCGGTGAAACGAAGCTCTTCATCCATCTCCCAGAACCAGTCGGAAGACAACTCGGTCAGGTCACGGAACCGTTGTTCACTCGCGCGCAGGCGGGTCTCGGCTTCCTTGCGCTCGCTGATGTCGGCCACGCGGACCAGGTAGTTGGGAGGGCCCGGCAGTTGCAGTTCGACCGCCACCATCTCGCCCCAGAACACGCGCCCAGCGCGCGAGCGGAAGGGCAGGTCTTCCTGGAGGATCTCGCCGCCGCCCATGCGCTGCAGCCGATCGGCCAGCACCGAGCGCGACAGTGGGTGGCGCAGCAGCGAATGGCCCGGTCGCCGCAGCAGCGACTGCTTCGACTGGGCCGCGAACAGTTCGACCGCGCGCGGATTGCAATCGCTGACCGACCCGTCGCGGATGTTGCCGACGAAAAGCGCATCCCGTGAACTGTTGAAGACCGCGGCGAAGGTTGCTTCGCTCTCGCGCAGCTTGAGCGCCGCGAGATTCTGCCCCGTGACGTCGCGGCCGACGCCCTGGTAGCCGACGAAGGTGCCGTCGGGATCGAACACCGGGATGCCGCTGAGCGACAGATGCCGCGGGCTGCCGTCGGCGGCGATCTGTTCGAACTCGAAATCGCGGAACGCTTCGCGGCGGCTGAGTGCGTTCCGATGGGCGGCCAGCCTGCCTGCGTCGAAGCGGGTGTCCGGCAAATCCCACACCGGCGTGCCGATGAAGCTCGATTCGCTGCCGAACGGACCGGGGGTCAGCCAGAAGGCGTCGGCGCGCAGACGGAAGCGGGCCTCGGTGTCTTGTTCCCAGAACCAGTCGGACGAGATCTCCGCGAGCCGGCGAAAGGTGCTCTCGCGATCGCTCAACTGCTCGACGGCGATCACGCGGGCCTGCTGCGCCTGGGCTTCACGCAGGGCGAGCGCGAGTTGGCTCGCGACCTCGCGCAGGGTGTCGACCTCGTCGGCACCCCACACTCCGGGCTGGGCCGAGTCGAGCGACAGCAGGCCGATCAGGGCCCCGGGATGCGCCAGCGGCATGTCCAGACAGGCAGCGGCCAGGCACAGGTCGGGCAGCTGCAGCGCCTGGATACGCGGATCGGTGCGCCAGTTCTCGATCAGGCCGGGGCCACCGGATCGCAGCACGGCGAGGTATTCGGGCGTCTTGGCATAGTCGATCTCATATCCGGTCGCGTCCGGCAGTCCGGGCGCGGACATCGACTCGATCACCACCAACCGTCCGCGTTCGTCCAGTGTCGAATAGGTGATGCGCAGCGCAGGATAACGGCTCGACAACGATGCGACCGTGCGTTCGATGACATCGGTCACGGGTAACCCGGCGTTGACCAGGGTCGCCATCCGGTGCAGCAACTCCAGGCGTGACTGGCGCTGGTCGACCTCGCGCGACCATAGCGACTGCTGCGCGGTGGCACGGCGGCCGATGATGACCCCTGCCATTGCCATGCACAGCAGCAGGAAGACGGGAACCTGTACCCGCGCCAGCCACAGGGTCCAGATGGCGCGGGAAGGCATCGCGAGCACCAGCGCCAGGGGATATCCGGGGATGCGGTGGAACGCCATCAAACGACGCTCGGTGCTGTCGGCCTCGACGTGCGGGATCCGGCCATGGCTCTGGTCCGAATCGGCTTTCAGGGTGGCGGCGAGCACACCGTCCACCGGGTTCGGGAACCACGCACCCTGGTTGTAGCCGGCCCGCCACTGGTCCTGCACGACACCGTCGTCGCGAACCACGCCGATAGTGCCGGTGCCGTGCATTTGCAGTTCGGACAGAATCCGCGTCTGCTCTGCGGTCGAGACCAGCGCGGCGAGCGTGAACAGCAACCGCCCCCTGGAGTTGCGCACCGGATAGCGAACCGGAATCAGTTTCGGTTCGTCCAGGTCACCCGGCAGTGGACGACCGATCTCGAGATCCGATGCCGGGCCGTGGATGGCGGTCGGGTCGGCAGCCGGATTCCAGTTGGCAATCCGGGGCTGGATCGAATCCGCCACCACCCGGCCATCGGGCGTGATCAGTTGCATCGCCTGCAAAGGTCCGGACCGCACGTTGTAGCGCTCGAGCAGGGCCTGGGTTTTCGCGGGGGAGCCAGCGGCACCGTCTTCGGAGATACGTCTGGCCAGGACCGCCAGTGATCCGTCGATGTTGTCGTAGAACAGGCGCGAGGATTCGGCGCCCAGGCGCGCCAGGCCGGCCAGTCGGTCAGCCGCTTCTTCCTGCACGCGGTGCCAGGCGTACACCCCGTATGCCGCGACGGTCAGCGCGCTGACGACCGCCAGGGTCGCCAGAACAACCGCGAATCGCCAGGGCGGACGGGCGGAGGAAGGGGGAGAGGCGGTTTTCATGGCTTGCAACGAACTGCAAAAACCGCGCCTGTAATGGAACTCCGCCTACGAAGCGGCGGTCACGGTGCCACGATCGATCGTGTAAATCCGGTCCAGCAGGTCTTTCGAGTGGGACAGGTCAGACTCGGTGAGGATGATCGACAACCCCTCCGCGCGCAACCCGGCGATGACCTCGGACAGGCGTCGGGCGAGCACCGGCGCGACCCCCTCGAACGGTTCGTCCAGCAACAGCAGGCGCGTTCCCGACATGAGCGCACGGGCGAGCGCAACGAGCTTCTGCTGCCCCCCCGACAGTTGCAGGCCACGGCGCGTGGCGAAGCCTTCGACCTCGGGAATCATCGTGTAGATCTGTCGCAGCCGCTGCTGCGCGTCGGGTCGCCGGCCCGCCCAGGCCGGGATCAGGACGTTTTCCTCGACGGTCAACGCCGGCACCAGACGGCGATCCTCGGGCATGTAGCCGATGCCGTCGCGCGCCCGCCGATGCGAAGGCACGCCGGCGAGTGGTTTGCCGAGGTAGCTGAGGCGCCCGGCGCGCGGCGGCAGGATGCCCATGATGGCGCGCATCAGGGTGGTCTTGCCGGCGCCGTTGCGGCCGATCAGGCCGACGAACTGGCCATCACCGACCTGCATGTCGACCCCGCGCAGCACGTTGACCGAGCCGATGGATACGTCGAGTTGTTCGATGTCGAGCATGGTCAGCGTTGTTCGCCGATGATGTAGCGCCTGACCTCGGCGGCGTCGAGGACCGTGGCGGGCGCACCGTCGGCGATGATCCGGCCCTCGTAGAACGCGAGCACCCGATCGGTGTAGCGTTCTACGATCTCCATGTCGTGCTCGACGAACAGCACGGTGACGCCGGTTTCGCGCACTGCCTTCATGACCATGTCCATGAGTTCGAACTTCTCGTCGGCGGACACGCCGCTGGTCGGCTCGTCGAGCAGCAGGATGCGCGGTTGCACCACCATTGCCAGCGCGATGTCCAGCAATTTGCGGGTGCCCTCGGGGAGCAGGCCCGCCTGACGGTCTCGATAGCCACCGAGGTTGAACTGATCGAGGATCGCGTCGACTGCCTCGCCCGGGTTTCCCGTCTGGCGACCGGCCGCGATCCAGTCGCTGCCTGCAGAGGCCATGATGCCGACACCGACCAGCAGGTTTTCGGCGACGCTCATGCTGTTGAACAATTGCGGAATCTGGAACGAGCGGCAGATGCCGAGGCGGGTGATCTGGCGCGGCGCCAGCGCGGTGATGTCGCGGCCTTCAAAACTGATGGTGCCGGTGGTCGGTTTGAGGTAGCCGGTGACCATGTTGATGAAGGTCGTCTTGCCGGCGCCGTTGGACCCGATCAGACCGACGACCGAATCACGCTCGACCGCGATATTGATGTCATTGGCGGCGGTGACGGCACCGAAGCTCTTGTTCAGCCCCGCGGCGACCAGGATAGCTGTCACGTTGCCGCCTCCCCTGCCGCCAGGAGATTCCGACGCCCCCGTGTCGGCGGCCGGCACCAATCGACTGACCGTCGATCCCCGGAGGGGCCCCTCGCCGGGTGTCTCATGGCGCCCGCCTCTGCCGGAACAGCGACCACAGTCCGCCGGGAAGGAACACGATCACGATCAGCATGGTGATGCCCAGCACCATCTGCCAGGTGTTCGGTGAATATTCGTAGGCGAAGCTGCGGATGGTCTCGAACAGCAGCGCCCCCAGCATCGGCGCGAACACGCTGCCGGTGCCGGAGAGGATGCCGATGAACACGAATTCACCCGATTGCGGCCAGTAGGTCATTTCCGGGTCGATATGACCGATGTTGATCGACATCATCGCGCCACCGATGCCGGCGAACGTCGCCGCCATGATGTAATGCAGGTGCACGATGTTGCGTACCGACGCCCCCATATATTCGACCCGGAGCTCGTTGTCACGAATGGCTTCGGCGAGGCGCCCGCGGTGTGAGCGCAGGTAAAGATTGAGCAGGAGAGCGCACACCGCGGCCAGTGCGACGGTGAGGGCGTAGGCCGCGAACTGGCGGCCCTCGCCATTCACCGCGACACCGGCGATCGATTTCGCCGCGACGTTGAAGCCGTCGGTGGAGCCCAGGCTCGCGCTCTTGGTGAGGAGCCCGTAGAGGATCATCGAAAAGGCGAGCGACAGCATGGCGAAGAAAATGTCGCGGTACTTCGCGAGCAGGAAGCCGAGGATGGTGGCCACCACCGCGGCCGACAATGCCCCTCCCGCCACCATCAGCAGCATGTCGGGCAGCTTCAAGTAGTGGTCGAGCAGGCCGCCGGCATAGGCACCGATGCAGTAGTAGAGGCCGTGCCCGAAAGACACCAGACCGGTACGCATCATCAGCATCATCCCGAGCACCACGATGCCGTAGCAGAGCGACACGTTGAGCAGGGACACGCCCCATTTCGGCAGCACCGGGCCAACCGCGATCAGCACCGCGCCCACCGCCAGCAGGGCAACGGAAGTCCGGTCGAGCTTCATATCCTGCGCACCTCGGCGCCGCTGAACAGACCCTTGGGACGCACGATCAGGACCACCGCCATGACGAAATAGATGCTGAACACCTCGACCTCGGGCAGATAGTGCACGGCGATCGTGCGGACCAGGCCGACAATGATCGCGCCGAGCGCCGCCCCGCCCATACTGCCCAGGCCACCGATCACCACGACCGCGAAGGCGAGAACGATGACCTCGGCGCCGATGCCGGTGACCACCGAGATCTTGGGCGCAGTGAGGGCGCCGCCGACCGCGGCTAGGATGGCGCCGACGGTGAACGTGAGAAAGTACGTGAACTTGACGTTGATCCCGAGCGCCGCGCTCATTTCGCGGTCGTGGATCACCGCCTTCAACAGCTTTCCGGATCGGGTGCGGTTCAGGACCCAGGCGAGCCCGATACCCACGAGCACGGCGACCGCGATCAGCACCAGATCGAAACTCTGGTAGCCGATGCCGCCGATCTCGATGCTGCCGAGCAACTGGTAAGGTTCATACAGCAGCAGCGGATCGACGCCCCAGACGAGCTTCATCAGGTCTTCGAGAATCAGGAACAGCGCATAGGTGACCAGCACCAGCACCACTTCGTCCTTCTCGTACAGGAACTGCAGCAGTCCGCGTTCGATCAGCGGGCCGGCGATGAGACCCACGAGCAGGGCCGCCAGCGCGAGCATCGCGTAGGTCCCCATGGGGGGGTAGCCGTGCGCGAGCCACCAGCTGCTGAGCGACACGGCGGAAAAGGCGCCGAGCGCATACAGGCTGCCGTGCGCGATATTGAGGATCTTCATCACCCCGTAGATGAGCGTGAGCCCGACCGCGATGATGAACAGCCATGCCGAATAGGTCAGCGCATCGAAGACGACGACGAGCAGTTGGTTCATGGCAGGATGTCAGTGCAGCAGGCGCGCCGGGGAGCGCGCCAATGGTCTACTTGGTTTTGCGGAATCCTGATTTGATCCAGTCGAGAGAACTGACACCCTCAGGCGGCGTGACCCGGTCGGCGTCGTAGTACTTGATGTTGCCGAGCTTGATCACGCCATTCTCGAGCCGCGTGGTGCCGTAGGCGGTTCCCTGGACGGCTTGGTGCCCCTTGCCCAGTGCCATGCGGACCTTGCCGGCCGGGCCGTCAAAGACCAGGTTCTCGAACGATGCGATGGCCTCTTCGGTGTTTGCCGGGGCGTATGCCTTTTCCATCTCTTCCTTCACGTTCTTCGCCGCGCCCATCGGGATGGCGGAGCCGATCTTGGTGCGCTGCGCCTTCTCGAAGGCGGTCTTGAGTCCGAGGAAGGCGTTGGCGACGCTGTAGGCCGGATAGTTGGGATCGAGGCCGCCCGACTTGCCCTTGTACAACTCGGTTAGCCAACGTTTGATCGGGGAATCGGGCGCGAAGGCGCCGTTGGCGCCGCGGGCACCGATGATGGTGCCGTCCGGGATCTTGCCGGGCAGGCGATGCAGGTAGGGTTCGCCGGCCACCAGGATCAACTGCGCACGCTTGAACAGGTCACGCGGCTGCGCCTGTAGCATGAACGCCTCCAGGTCGCCGCCCCAGAGGCTGGAATGGATCACGTCGGGGTTGGCCGACAGCAGCGCGGAGATCTCGGCGCCGTATTGACCCGCCCCGAACTTCGGCATCTGGGAGCTGATGATCTCGGCGTCCGGCCGAATGGTCTTGATCGTGGCTTCGAAGTCGTTCCACGAGTCTTGCCCATAGGCGTAGTTCTGGTTGATGCCGGTGATACGCTTGACCGCGGGCCGGTTGTCGAGCAGGTAGAGCGTGGCCGCCACGGCATCCATCGTGGCGTGCGCCCGGGTGCGGAACACGTACTTGTAGCTCGCCTCCTCGAACACGCGCGGCGTGCCGCAATCGACCAGTACCGTGAGCATCTTCAGTTCCTCGGCCACGGGCGCGATCGCCAGGCAGTCGCCGCTGCCGATATAGCCGATCACCGCGTCGACGTTCTGGCGCTCGACCAGCGACCGGAACTCGCTGACCTGCTTGGTGCCGCCGCCGGCCTCGTCGACCACCACCAGTTCGATCGGCAGGCTGCCGATGCCCTTGACCTGGTAGGGCGCCGGCCCCTTGCCGGCATTGAGCGATTCGACGATCGCTTCGGCGGCGAGCTTGGCGGGGACACCGAACGGGCCGGCTGCCGGCCCGGACAGGAAGGTGACGAATCCGATCCGGAAGGTGGTTTTCTGCACCGCCTGGGCGGGGGCGGGCGCCAGCACTGAAACGACGACAGTGGCCAAGGCCGCGACTGCGGCATGTGTGATGCGGCTCATCTGGATTCTCCCCAAAGGTGGTGGTGCCGGTCTGTGGCAGATGCCGGCTCGCCGATTGAATCTAGCAGCTTGCCTCCCGTCGGACAACCCGGGCAAGCGCTTCCGCGCCCGCCGGGGCTCAACCGGCGGAGAAGCCGCCATCGACGAATAACACCTGCCCGGTGATGTAATCGGATGCGCGCGAGGCCAGAAACACTGCGGTACCGCGCAGGTCGTCGAGTTCGCCGTTGCGCCCGATCATCGTGCGCGCCGCCATCGCCCGCGCCCGTTCGGGGTCGTCGAACACCGGTTTCGTGAGCGGCGTCGGAAAGAAACCCGGGGCGATCGCATTGACGTTGATGCCATGGCGCGACCAGCCTTCGGCCAGCACCCGGGTGAGTTGCGCCACCCCCGCTTTCGAAACGCCGTAGGCGCCACTGTTGCCGAACGCGCGTACCGATTGCAGCGAGGCGATATTGATGATCCGGCCCCATCCGCGCGCTGCCATGGCCGGCGCCAGCGCCTGCGAGAGCACGAAAGGCGCATCGAGATTGAGCGTCATGGTGGCGTCCCACTCGCGTTCGGTCAGTCGCTCGAGCGGTGGGCGCAGGTTGATGCCGGCGGCATTGACCAGGATGTCGGGCGGGCCGAACCCTTTCGCGGCGCGGACCGCGATGTCCGCCAGGCGGCTGCGATCGGACAGATCGCAATCGAACCATGCCGCCGCGCCGCCGCGCGTCTCGATGTCGCGCGCGACGGTTTCGAGGCGGGCGCGATCGCGCGCCATCAACACCACGTTGGCACCCGCCTCGGACAGGGCAAGGGCGATGCAGTGGCCGATACCCGAATTGCCGCCGGTGATTGCGGCGGTTCGCCCCGCCAGGGAAAACAGCGCGGGCAGATCGGTCGAACTCATGCGGTCTCCAGGGCTGCTCGCGCCGCCTGGATCGCGGCCCGCACCTGCGCCGGCGCGGTTCCGCCGGCGTGGTTGCGGGCCGCGATCGAGCCTTCGAGCGTCAGGACACCGAACACGTCGGTGTCGATCAGGGGTGAGAAGCGGCGCAGGACCTCAAGGTCGATCTGTGACAGGTCGACGCCATGCTCCGCGGCGTGGCGCACGCAGCGCGCCACCGCCTCGTGCGCTTCGCGGAACGGCAGCCCTTTCTTGACCAGGTAGTCGGCCAGGTCGGTGGCGGTGGCGAAGCCCTGCATCGCCGCCGCGCGCATGGCGACCGGATCGACCGTCACCCCGCGCATCATCTCGGCGTAGATCGCCAGCGAGTCCACGAGCGTATCCACGGTGTCGAAGACCGGCTCCTTGTCCTCCTGGTTGTCCTTGTTGTAGGCGAGCGGCTGCGACTTCATCAGGGTGAGCAAAGCGATCAGGTGGCCGTTCACGCGGCCGGTCTTGCCACGTACCAGTTCGGGCACATCCGGATTCTTCTTCTGCGGCATGATCGAGGAGCCGGTGCAGAAGCGGTCGGCGATATCGATGAACCCGAACCGCGGAGTCATCCACAGGATCAGTTCTTCCGACAGGCGCGACAGATGCGTCATCACCAAGGCGGCGGCGGCGCAGAATTCGATCGCGAAATCGCGATCGGACACCGCGTCGAGCGAGTTGGCGCAGATGCCGTCGAAACCGAGCGCGCGCGCGACGTGCTCGCGGTCGATCGGATAGCTGGTGCCGGCCAGTGCTGCGCTGCCGAGCGGCAGCCAATTGGTGCGTTTGCGGGCATCGGCCAGACGCCCGTCATCGCGCTCGAGCATTTCGGCATAAGCCATGAGGTGATGCCCGAAGGTCACCGGCTGGGCTACCTGCAGGTGGGTGAAGCCGGGCATCACCGTGTCGGCATGGACTTCGGCGAGATCGATCAGGGCCCGGCGCAGTTCCCGGACCAGAACGCGGATCTGGTCGATGGCATCACGCAGGTACAGGCGCAGGTCGGTCGCGACCTGATCGTTGCGGGAGCGGCCGGTGTGCAGTCGTTTGCCGGCGTCGCCGACCAGTTCGGTCAGCCGGCGCTCGATGTTCAGATGCACGTCTTCGAGGTCCAGGGACCACACGAAGCGGCCGCCGTCGATATCCTGCCGGATCTGGCCGAGTCCGCGCTCGATGTCGGCGAGGTCCGGGCCCGACAGGACGCCGACGTGGCACAGCATCCGGGCATGCGCCAGTGATCCGTCGATGTCGACGCGCGCCAGACGCTGGTCGAACCCGACCGACGCGGTGAAGCGCTTGACCCGCTCGGCCACCGGTTCGTTGAAGCGTCCCGACCAGGCTGCCGCCGGGACTGCGGGTGTCGTGCTGCTGGCGGAAGAATCTGTTGGCATGAGGTTTTCGTGGCTTCCCGGACTGTGCGAACATGCCATGTTGGTGATCGAGACGAACTGCCCGGCATGCCGTCCGATCGGCGCAAAGCCGCGCCATGTCAGGCTTTCGGAAGGGTGGCGAGTATAAATCACAACCGCTGGCCAGACCGGCTGCCGAGCTTTCTCAATCTCGGGGTCTGGTTGCGCACGATGCTGATCGTGACCTGGCTGTCGCTGGTCGCGACGCTGCTGCGCGCGGCTTCGCCGGCCACGTACCTTGAGGAATTCTCCATCGTCTCGATGCATGTGCAGCCGGTCCTGGTGCTGTCGCTGGCCGTGCTCGCGCTGGTTTCGCCGCTGCTCGCGCGCATCGAACGCCTGGGCTATCGCGCCGGTGTCGCCGCGGTGCTGGCCACCGTCGGTCTGATGGCCGTCGTCACGCATGACGTGACCGGGCGCTATCTCGATGAAAGCGGCGGGCCCTGGCGGCATCTGTTGCTCGCCCTGGCGACCGCCGCGACCGTGCTCTTCTACTTCTTCATGCGCAGCCGCGCGCTGTCGCCCGCGCTCACCGAGGCCCGTCTGCAGGCGTTGCAGGCGCGCATCCGGCCGCACTTCCTGTTCAACAGCATCAACGCCGTGTTGTCGCTGGTGCGAAGCGAGCCCCGGCGCGCCGAAGCCGCGCTCGAAGACATGGCCGACCTGTTTCGGGTGCTGATGGCCGACAACCGCAACCTCGCACCGCTGGCCGACGAGGTGCGCTTGTGCCGCGGGTATCTCGACCTGGAACAATTGCGGCTCGGCGATCGCCTGCGGATCGAATGGCACGTCGAGAACATGCCCCACGACGCGATGGTGCCGCCACTGGTGCTGCAGCCGCTGCTCGAGAATGCGGTGTTTCACGGCATCGAACCGTCACCCGAAACCGGCGTCGTCACCATCAACATCTACCAGGTGCGCGGCGAGGTGCACATGGTGCTGCTCAATCCGTATCATCGCGATGGTGGGCACCATGCCGGCAACAAGATGGCGCTCGGCAACATCCGCGAACGTCTGGCGCTGCATTTCGATGCCGAGGCGAAGCTCGAGTCACAGGTCCGCGACAGCACCTATCAGGTCCATATCCGCGTGCCCTATGTGAAGGAAAAAGGGTGAGTCGAAATCCCGATGCGTTGCGGGTGATCATTGCGGATGATGAGGCGGTCGGAGAGAGCCACCGAGCAGGGCCCCGGCGCAGCCGGGATGCGAGTCGGGCGAGCGAAGACGGGCGCCGACAAGGAGGACTGGGCAGGTGAGTCGAAATCCCGATGCGTTGCGGGTGATCATTGCGGATGATGAGGCGCCCGCCAGGAGCCGGCTGCGCGACCTGCTCGACGACTGCGCCACCAGCCTGCCGGTCGAACTGGTGGGCGAAGCCAGCACCGGTGTCGAGTTGCTCGAACTGGTCCAGGATGCCGAGGCCGATGTCGTTCTGCTTGACATTCGCATGCCCGAGATGGACGGTCTCGAGGCGGCGCGCCATCTGTTGCGCCTGCCGGACGGACCCAGGGTGATCTTCACCACGGCCTACGACGATCACGCGCTGGCCGCGTTCGAACTGCACGCGATCGACTATCTGCTCAAGCCGATCCGCCTGCGGCGGCTGTTCGACGCGCTGTCGCGGGTCCGCGCCCTCACCCCGCTGCGGCTCGACGTGCTGCGCGCCGCCACGCCCGAACCGCGAACCCATCTGGCGATTCCCGAGCGCGGCCGGATCGTGCTGATCCCGGTGGCCGACGTGCTCTACCTGCGGGCCGAACTCAAGTACGTCACGGTGCGCACCCGTGATCGCGAGCTTCTGCTGGAAGAGTCGCTGACCCGCCTGGAGGAGGAATACGCCCACCGTTTCGTTCGGGTGCATCGCAATTGCCTGGTGGCGAAAGCACACGTCGCGGGATTCGAGCGCGCCAACGTCGACGGCGGCGAGCCGCACTGGGAGGTGTTGTTCGCTGCCATCGCCGAGCGGCTGCCGGTCTCGCGCCGCCAGGCCCATGTGGTGCGCGAGTTCGCCCGCGGCGCGAAGTGAGGGTCGTCGGGTGGTTGATCCTGGCCGGTCTCGGTGCCCCGGCCCCCGCGTTGGCGGATGACGCAGGGCATCGATTGAGTCATGCGTGCCTGGTGGCTGGCGGGATGCATGAGTACCGGTGCGAGCCCGGTGCCGGGACGACGCGCTGCGCGCTCGGGGCGGGCGTGGTCGCCTCGTTCCACGGCGAGCCGGCCGAGGCCGCGATGGTGGATCTCGATGCCGGCGTCCTGGTCGCGTCCTCGGTGCATCTGGGAGAGTCCGGATTCGCCACCGTGGTGGGGCGCCTGCGCGCGCTGCTTGCCGACCCGGAAGACCATACGGAACGGCTGCGAGGTGGCATGGGCGGAACGTTCGACAATGCCGTCTGGGTCTGGCGGGTCGATGGCATGGTGGTGTTCGCGGAACAGTTCGACGGGCGCATCACCCGGTCGGGCGTCTCCTGCATGACCCCGACGGTTTTCGCAGAGCTTGCGGCCGGGCGCGCACGGCAGCGGTCCAACGGTTCGCGTGACCTCTGAAACCAGGCGCCGCCGCTGATAGAATCGGAGCCGGTAGTCGATCGTCTCCATTCCCCGTGTCCGCGCCCGCCATGCCCCTCAACCGAATAGTCATCGCCACCCGCGAGAGCGCCTTGGCATTGTGGCAGGCCGAACATATCCGTGCCCTGCTGGAGCAGGCGCATCCCGGCCTCGGGGTTGCGCTGCTCGGCATGACCACCGAGGGCGACCGCAAGCTCGGATCCTCGCTCGCCAAGATCGGCGGCAAGGGCTTGTTCGTCAAGGAACTCGAAGACGCCCTGCTCGACGGCCGCGCCGACATCGCGGTGCATTCGATGAAGGACGTGCCGGTGAATCTGCCGCCCGGCTTCGTGATCGCGGCCATCGGTGAGCGCGAAGACCCCCGCGATGCCTTGGTGTCGTCCCGCTATCGGTCATTGGCCGAGTTGCCGGCGGGCGCCGTGGTCGGCACCTCGAGCCTGCGGCGCGAGAGCCAGCTGCGCGAGCGCTTCCCCGCGCTGCGCATCGAGCCGCTGCGCGGCAACGTGCAAACACGGCTGCGCAAGCTCGACGAAGGGCACTACGACGCCATCATCCTTGCCGCTGCCGGTTTGCAGCGCCTCGGGCTCGCCGACCGGATCCGGGCGCGATTGAGCCCCGAAGACAGTCTGCCGGCGGTCGGTCAGGGGGCCATCGGCATCGAGTGCCGTGCCGACCGTGCCGACCTGATCGAATTGCTGCAACCCCTGAACCATCGCGACACGGCATGGTGCGTCCGGGCGGAGCGCGCCTTGAGTCGTCGGCTGGGAGGCAGTTGTACAGTTCCGCTCGGCGGCTTTGCCCAGATCGCCAATGACCGCGTGACGCTGCGCGGGCTGGTGGCGAGCCCGGACGGAACCCGGGTCGTGCGTGCCGTCGCGGCTGCGCCATATGTCGAGGACGCCGCCGATGCGCTGGGGCAAGCCGTGGCCGACAAGCTTGCCGCGGCTGGCGCCCTCGACATCCTGCGTGCGCTCGACACCACGACATGATCTGGTCCCGGGGCAAATGCTCGCTCGACCGGATGTCACGCAGCGCCAAGGGTGGGCGGTGAGCGTACCGGTCCGCACGCTTGGCGGCCGACAGATCCTCGTGACCCGGCCTTTGCATCAGGCCGCTGCGCTGGCCGATCTGATCGCGGCCGCTGACGGTGAGCCGGTGCTGTTTCCCACCATCGAGATCGCGGCTGCAGTCGATCCGGCGCCCCTGGCCGAAGCGGTTGCGTCCCGTGGCGAGATCGACCTTGCGATCTTCACCAGCGCGAACGCGGTCGGTTTTGCATGGCCGGCGCTGCGGGCGGCCGGCGGCCTGTCATCGCGCGTGAAAATTGCCGCGATGGGTGAGGGCACCGCCGCGGCGCTGGCGGCGTTCGGTGTCGTCGATGTCCTGATCCCGGCTGCCGGCGCCGATACCGAATCTCTGCTCGAGCGCGCCGAGCTGCGGGATGTCGCCGGGGTTCGCGCCTTCATCTTCACGGGCGAAGGCGGGCGTCGCCTGCTGGCGGAGGCGCTTGCCGCCCGTGGCGCGCGCCTCACGACGGTGGCGTGTTATCGGCGCCGCCGTCCGATCGCCGATCCGGCGCCGCTAGAGCGGCATCTCGCCGCCGCCGCCATCGCAGCCGTGACCGCTTCGAGCGGTGAAGGGCTCGGCAACCTGTTCGAGATGGTTGGTGCGCGCGCGCGCGCTGTGCTGTGCACGCTCCCGGTGTTCGTGGCCCACGAACGCATCGCCGCCGCCGCGATTGCGCTCGGTATCGGGCATGCCGAAGTGTGCGGCAGCGGCGACCGCGCGACGGTCGCCGCTTTGCTGGCGCATTTTGCCACCGCATCGGCTGCGAGACCGGCATGAACGATTCACACGATTCACCACCCGAGGCGGTATCGCCACCGGCAACGGGCGAACCGATCTGGAGCCGGGCCGCCCGCCAGATCAACCCGGCCATGGCCATCGCCGTGGTCGCCCTCGCGCTTGCCCTGTGGCAATGGGCGGATGCGCGGCGCGAGGCGACCGCCCTGCAGGGCGACCTGGCCCGCCGCCTGGGCGAGATGGAGTCCGGCAATCGCGACAGTCGGTTGCTCGCCGAACAGGTTCGAAATTCGCTGCGCGATGTCGAAAGCCGCATGGGCATGCTCGAAGCGCGCCTCATCGAAACCCAGAATCAGCGCGTGGCGCTCGAATCGTTGTACGAGGAGCTCGCGCGCAATCGCGACGAATGGGTGCTGGCCGAGATCGAGCAGATCCTGGTCACGGCGAGCCAGCAGTTGCAGCTGGCCGGCAACGTCCGTGCCGCGCTGATCGCGCTCGAAGCGGCGGACCAGCGGCTGGCACGCGCCGATCGACCCTACCTGATCCCGTTGCGGCGGGTCATCACCCGGGATGCCGACCGGCTCAGGGCGCTGCCAGCCGTCGATGTGCCCGGGCTCACGCTCAAGCTGGACAACCTGGTTGCCGCGGTCGACGAGTTGCCGCTGGCGTCCGAGCAGCGGCCGAGCGAAACGCCGTTGCGTCCGGCCGCTTTGCCGACTGGCTTCTGGGCCCGGCTCGGCGGCGAAGCCTTGCGCGACGTCAAGGACCTGCTGCGTATCCGTGTCGCCGATCTGCCCGAGGCACCATTGCTGGCTCCCGAGCAGGCCTATTTCGTTCGCGAGAATCTCAAGCTCAAGCTGCTATCGGCGCGTCTCGCGCTGCTGGCACGAGACGAAGCGGCGTTTCGCGCCGACCTGCGCGTTGCGGCGCGCTGGCTCGGGCAGCAGTTCGACACCAGCGGCAAGACCGGCGCCAACGCGCTGGCGGTGCTCAAGCAGCTTGGCGACAGCGATGTGAGCATGCGGCTGCCGGATATTGCCGACAGCCTGCGTGCCGTCCAGTCGCAACGCACGACGCGCGAACGCGCCTTGCGGTGAGTGTGTGGACCACCCCCAGGCTGCGCTGCGCTTCGCCTTTCCCCTCGAGGGGGCGCAGCGTCCTCGGGGGACCCTGTGGGCGCTGCCCCTTCGCTTCAGCGGTTCCCTTCGTTCAGCATCGCTGCGCTGCGCGTTTCCCCGGACCCTCCCGGCGCTGACCGGCTGAAATGAAAAGTCTGTTCTGGGTCCTGGGTCTGTTCGGTGCCGCGGTCGGACTGGTGCTGGCGGCGCGGTACAACACGGGCTATGTGCTGGTCGTGTTTCCGCATCGCCGCGTCGAACTGTCGATCAATCTCGCCGTGCTGGCGATCCTCGCCGTACTCGTGCTCGGCTATTTCGCCCTGCGCGCCGTGTTCCTCGCGGTCGGGATGCCGGCCGAAGTCCGTCGTTACCACGAACGCCGTCAGCGCGAGGGCGGCCGCCAGGCTTTCATGGAATCCCTGAAGGCCTATTTCGAAGGCCGTTTCGGACGTGCCGAACGCGCCGCCGCGAAGGCTTTCGCCGCTGGCGAGGCGCGCGGACTGTCCGCGGTGATCGCCGCTCGCTCGGCGCACGAGCTGCGCACGTTCGAGGCGCGCGACCGGTATCTCGCAGCGGCCGAGATCGGTCCGCCGGAGGACGACTACCTGCGCCACATCACCCAGGCGGAACTGCTGCTGAACGAGCGCCGCTACCACGACGGCCTTGCGGTCCTGGAGCGCATTCGCGAGCGGCATACCTCCGCGCTGCGGTTGCAGTTGCGGGCCTACCAGATGGCCAAGGATTGGGACCGGGTGCTGGAACTCCTGCCACGGGTCGAGAAGAAGCGGGTGTTCGAGTCGGCGGTGGTGGCGCAGTTGCGGCGGGCCGCGACCACCGAGAGCCTGAAGCGGCGTGCCATCGACGCCGGGCAACTGCGGGCGGCATGGGACCAGGTGGGAGCGGACCTCAAGCGCGATCCCGGCGTGGCCGCCGCGGCGGCGCGTGGTTTTCTCGCGCTCGGCATGCCGGGTGAGGTCCGACGCATCGCCGAGCAGGCCCTGGATTCGCAGTGGGACGCCGAACTCGTCACCCTCTACTCGCGTGCGCCCGAGGGCGATGCCCGCGACCAGTTGCAGAAAGCCGAGGCCTGGCTCACCCAGCATCCGCGTGATGCAGTGCTGCTGATGGCCCTGGGTCGCCTGTGCGCCCACGGCAGTCTCTGGGGCAAGGCGCGCAGCTACTTCGAGGCGAGCCTCGCGGTCGAGCGCTCGCATACCGCATATCTCGAGCTGGCCCGCCTCGCCGCCGACACCGGTCGCTTCGAAGAGTCCGAATTGCATCGTCGCGCGGCACTCGATCTGGCGCTGGAACGGCTCGATGAAGCGAGTGGGGGTCGCCGCCGAAGCGCTTTCTGAAAAACGGCAACCGGCGACCTGCCCTGGTGCGCCAGAGCTCGGTGGCGATGGACTGGTATCTCGAACAGGTGCATGAACTCGGCCGCGAGCTGTCGCAGTCGTTGCGGATCGTTGCCATCTCGCCAACCCTATCTCTCGCCGCTCGGCATGCGGCAGCACGACTGCGTGCACGAGGGGATCGTCGCGGAACTGTTCCGCCTCGCCTCACCCCTGGTCGGCGGCGGCGGGGTCGACTGACGGGGTGAACGAGTCGGCGAAGAACTCGTCTGGCGGCAGTCCGCATTGCTCGACAAAATCGCGGCGGGCCGAGTCGACCACGATCGGCGCACCGCAGGCATAGACCTGGTGTCCTGAGAGATCCGGAAAGTCGGCCATGACCGCGTGGTGCACGAACCCGGTGCGGCCGGCCCAGGCATCCTCCGGAACGGCATCGGAAATCACCGGCATGAAAGTGAAGTAGCCGTGCGCCACTTCCCACTGGCGGCACAGCTCGGACAGATAGAGATCCGCCGGCCGCCGGCCGCCCCAGTACAGGACCATCGGGCGCACGATTCCCTGGTGGAGCATGTGTTCGATGATCGCCTTGACCGGCGCGAAGCCGGTGCCGCTGGCGACGAATACGATCGGCTTGGCGGAGTCTTCACGCAGGAAGAAGGTTCCCATCGGGCCTTCCAGGCGCAGGATGTCCTTTTCCTTCATGGTCGTGAACGCCGGGTCGGTGAACAGTCCGCCGGGCATGTGCCGCAAATGCAGTTCGACGTGATCGGTGACGTGCGGGGCATTCGCCATCGAATAGGCGCGCCGCCGGTTGTCGCGCAGCAGAAACTCGATGTACTGGCCGGCGAGGAACTTCCACTCGACATTGGCCGGCAGCTGGAGCTTGAGCACCACGACGTCGGTGGCCGGTTTCTCGATCGACAACACGCGCGCCGGCAGCTTGCGGACCTCGATGCCGCCCATGCCACCGATTTCGCGGGCGTCGATGACGATGTCGGTCAGTGGTTTCGCCGTGCAGAACAGTGCGAATCCCGCCTTCTTCTCCATCTCCGACAGCGTGTAGGGCATGTGGACCCCGTAGTCGACGCTACCTTCGATGAGCTTGCCCTTGCAGGCGCCGCACGAGCCGCTGCGGCAACCATAAGCCAGGGTGTAGCCGGCCGCGTTGGCCGCGGCGAGAACCGATTGACCGGCCGGCACGTCGAAGCGATGACCAGTTTGCTGCAGGGTGACCTGAAATGGCATTGACGACTTTCCTTGTTTCGGGGGTGCTCGGATCGGCTGGCGCCACCTCCGCCCCCATGCCTGGGTACGGCTGCATGCATCTGCCCGCCACGGTTGCCTGGGGCGCAGGTGCCGCGCATGCATGGACTAGAATACGGCCATGAAACGTTTGCTGATTGTCGGATGCGGCGATGTCGCGGTGCGCATGATCCCCGCCCTCGCCGGGCGCTATCGAATGTATGCCCTGACGCGCTCGGATCCTGGCCCGCGACAGCTTCGCGACTATGGCGTCACGCCCATCCGCGGCGATCTCGACGCAGCGGGCAGCCTCGATCGTTTGTCCGGCATAGCGCACGACGTGGTACATCTCGCGCCGCCGCCCGCCGCCGGCACCCGCGACACCCGGACCGGCAATCTCATCCACAGCCTTTCCAAGTCGGCGAGGCTACCACAGCGCCTCGTGTACATCAGTACCAGCGGTGTCTATGGCGATTGCGGTGGTGACTGGGTGGCCGAGACGCGGCCGCTGGATCCCCAAAGTGATCGGGCTCGCCGGCGTGTCGATGCAGAGTGCCGGTTGCGCGCCTGGGGTCTCAGTCATGGCGTGCAGATCGTGGTGTTGCGGGTGCCAGGCATCTATGCGGCCGACCGTCTGCCGCTGGACCGGCTCGCGGCGCGGACGCCTACGCTGGCCACCGAAGACGATGCCTTCACCAACCATATTCACGCCGATGATCTCGCCCGCATCGTGATCGCGGCGCTGTCGCGGGGGCGTGGTGGTCGTTCCTACAACGCCAATGACGACTCCGCGATGAAGATGGGCGACTACTTCGACCTGGTCGCCAGCCGGTTCGGGCTCGACCTGCCCCCTCGAATCAGCTGGCGCGAAGCGCAGGGCCGGATTCCCGTCGGCCTGCTCTCGTTCATGCGGGAGTCCAGAAGGCTGATCAACGATCGGCTCAAGCGTGAATTGCGGGTACGCCTGCGCTATCCGACGGTCGCGCACGGCTTACCCGCCGCGCTGGCCGGCTGAAATGACGTCCACCCCCAGCCTGCGCTACGCTCCGGCTTCCCCCTCCAGGGGGCGCAGCAGCATCCTCGGGGGCCCTGTGGTGCTGCCATGACGCGTCGGCAATGGCTGTGCCTGGCCGGATTGGCATGCCTGGTGCCGGCGGGCGCCCAAGCGGCGGCACCCGATCTGCTGGAGCCCGGCAAGGCATTCCGGATTTCGGCGCGGTTGCTGCCCGAGAGCCATATCCTGGTGCGTTTGCTGGTGGCCGACGGGTACTACCTGTATCGCGACAAGCTCCGGTTCAGCATCGAACCGGCGTCGGCCCAACTGGGCGCGCCGCAGTTGCCGGCTGGCACCGTCAAGGACGACGAGTTCTTCGGCAAGGTCGAAACCTATCGCGGCGAGATCACCATCCGAATCCCGGCCAGGCTTCCGCCGGGCGCCGACAAATTGAATCTGCGGGTTGTTTCCCAGGGGTGCGCCGACGCAGGCATCTGTTACACGCCCCAGGACCAGCGGCTGGTCCTCAACGCCATGGGCGACGAAGCCCTGCCTGCGCCGCCCCGCAGCCTGCTCGACTCCCTGGAAGGGCGCTAGCCCCCGCCGACAGCCCCCTTAAGAAAACCCGATCTGGTCCTGTCCCTATGAATCGCCTGCAGCAGTTGTTCGCTTTCACCGCCGTGGCTCTGCTCGCCCTGGCGGCTGGGCTTTACTTTCGTACCGGCGAGGTCGAAAGCGCCACGGCCCCGCCGACGCCCCCCGGTCTGATGGACGCCGCGCTCGCCGACCTCAAGGGCGTCAAGACGCCACTCGGAACCTGGAAAGGCAAGGTGCTGGTGATCAACTTCTGGGCGACCTGGTGCGCGCCGTGCCGGAAGGAGATTCCGGCTTTCATCCGGATGCAGCAGAAACTCGGTCCGCGTGGACTGCAATTCGTCGGCGTCGCCATCGACGAAAAAGACAAGGTGGCGCTATACGCCAGGGAGATGGGCATCAACTATCCCATCCTGGTGGGCGAACTGGACGCCGTCGAGCTGTCCCGGTCGCTCGGCAACCAATTGGGTGCACTACCATTCACGGTCATCGTCGATCGTGCCGGCAAGGTGGTCAAGACCGAACTTGGGGGCGTGGATGAGGCAAGGCTGACCCAGCTGATTCAGCCGCTCTTGCAGTGATCGTCGGTGAATCCGTAGCTAAAAAATGGTTTTCGACCACTCGGCAATCGAGCTTCCGGTCTCCAGCCCGACTGGCATTGCCACGATTTCCGCGTGGTTTCCGGCGTCAATGTCGTCGGTTCCAATCTGAGCCGATCACTGGACAAGTTACGCTGAACTCCGGCAAACTTCGTGAATTGGCGACGGCGTTCCTGATCGACTGGCGATCGGCCGTCATCCAGCAGTAACGCGGAGGATGCCGTAATGGCTCGACGGATTCTCGTGCTGCATGGCCCCAATCTCAATTTGCTGGGCCGTCGCGAACCCCACATCTACGGTACCACCACCCTCGATGACATCAACCGCAAGCTTGCCGATCGCGCGAGCGCGGCCAACGCCGTGGTCGACACCTTTCAGAGCAACAGCGAAGGCGATCTGGTCGAACGGGTGCAACGACTGCTGGACAACCCCGTCGACTTCGTCATCATCAATCCCGCGGCCTTCACCCATACCAGCGTCGCCCTGAGGGACGCGCTGTCCGCTACCCGGGTGCGTTTCATCGAGGTGCACCTTTCCAACGTCTTCGGCCGCGAGCCTTTCCGGCACCACTCGTACTTCACCGACATCGCGGTCGGTCTGATCTGCGGCCTCGGGCCGCGCGGCTATGAGCTTGCTCTGGAGCACGCTCTGGCCGACACAGGGGCTTGAACGTCATGGATCTTCGAAAGGTCAAGGCACTGATCGATCTGGTCGAGAAATCGGGAATCTCCGAACTGGAGATCAGCGAGGGTGAGGAGCGGGTCCGGATCAGTCGTGGCGCGGTGATGTACGCGCCCGCCGCGCCGATGCCATCGGTTGCGCCGCTGGTGCTGGGTGCCCCCGCGGCCGCCACCGAAGCCGAAATGCAGCTTCGAGCGGATGCCGCCGCCGAGGCCGAAGGGCATATCGTCAAGTCACCGATGGTGGGATCCTTCTACCGGGCTTCCACCCCGGGAGGAAAGCCTTTCGTCGAGGTCGGCCAGGCGGTGGCCGAGGGTGACACCCTTTGCATCATCGAGGCGATGAAGCTGCTCAACGAAATCGAAGCCGATCACGGCGGCGTCGTCAAGGCGGTCCTGGTCGAGAACGGTCAGCCCGTCGAGTATGGCGAACCCCTGTTTCTGATCGGCTGATGCAGCGAGGACGCCCCCCCAGGCTGCGCTGCGCTCCGCCTTCCCCCCGGGGGGCGCAGCGTCCTCGGGGGACCCTGTGGGCGCTGCCCCTTCGTTTTCGAATGTCCCTGCGTTCGGCATTTCCACGCTGCGCTGCGCTTCGCCTTCCCCCGAGGGGGTGCAGCGTCCTCGGGGGGGCCCTGTGGGCGCTGCCCCTTCGTTTCCGAATGTCCCTGCGTTCGGCATCCCCGGGCTCCGCCGAGCAACGCCTTCCTGGTGTTTGGTGCTCATGGGGCGGCCCGGCGTACGCTGAGGTATCGCCAAGTCCATGTTCGAAAAAATCCTGATCGCCAACCGCGGCGAAATCGCTCTTCGCGTGCAGCGCGCCTGCCGTGAAATGGGTATCAAGACCGTCGCCGTTCATTCCGAGGCCGACGCCGATGCCAAGTACGTCCGGCTGGCCGACGAATCGGTATGCATCGGGCCGGCAGCTTCGGCGCAGAGCTATCTCAACATCCCCGCGATCATCAGTGCCGCGGAGGTGACCGACGCGGAAGCCATCCATCCGGGCTACGGTTTTCTGTCCGAGAATGCCGATTTCGCCGAGCGCGTCGAAAAAAGTGGCTTCGTGTTCATCGGCCCGCGCCCCGACACCATCCGCCTGATGGGCGACAAGGTGAGCGCCAAGGCGGCGATGCAGAAGGCCGGGGTGCCCGTGGTTCCAGGTGCCGAAGGCGTCCTGCCCGACGAACCGGCGGAGATCGTGAAGATCGCCCGCTCGATCGGCTACCCGGTGATCATCAAGGCTTCAGGCGGTGGCGGTGGTCGTGGCATGCGCGTGGTGCACACCGAAGCCGCGCTCATGAACGCGGTCAACACCACCCGCACCGAGGCCAAGGCCGCCTTCAACAATCCCACGGTCTACATGGAGAAGTTTCTGGAGAACCCGCGCCACATCGAGGTGCAGGTGATGGCCGACGAACACAAGGGCGCGGTGCATCTGGGCACGCGCGATTGTTCGATGCAGCGGCGGCACCAGAAGGTCGTGGAGGAGGCCCCTGCACCGGGCCTGACGCCCCGCGAGCTCACCCGCATCGGCGAGCGTTGCGCCGACGCCTGTCGCAAGATCGGCTATCGGGGCGCCGGGACCTTCGAGTTTCTCTACGAAAAGAGCGAGTTCTACTTCATCGAGATGAACACGCGCGTGCAGGTCGAGCATCCGGTGACCGAGATGATCACTGGCATCGATATCGTGCAGATGCAGATTCGTGTGGCCGCCGGCGAGCGCCTGCCGATACGGCAGCGAGACGTCGTGTTCCACGGGCACGCGGTCGAATGTCGCATCAATGCCGAGCATCCGTTCAAGTTCACCCCCTCGCCCGGTCGCATCGTGTCGTGGCATGCGCCCGGCGGGCCCGGCATCCGGGTCGATTCACATGCGTTCGCCAATTACGTGGTGCCCCCCTATTACGACTCCCTGGTAGGCAAGGTCATCGCGTATGGGGCCACACGCGAGCAGGCCATCGCCCGCATGCGCATCGCGTTGTCCGAGATGGTGGTCGAGGGCATCCAGACCAATCTCGCGTTGCACCAGGAGATCATGGTTGACAGCGCATTCCTGCGCGGCGGCACCAACATCCACTACCTGGAGCAAAAGCTCGCTCAGGCCAAGAAGGGCGACAAGTGAACCTGGGCCCCCAAGCTTGCGCTATTCGCTACCCCTCCAGGGGGGCAGGCGCCCTTGGGGTCGGCCCGGCGGGCGCCTAGATGGACTGGCAGCGACTGCGGGTGCGGGTCGCGGCAGCCGATGCGGAAGCCATCGCCGATGCCCTGCTGGAGGCCGGCGCCGTGGCCGTGGACGTCGCCGATGCCGATGCCGGAACCGATGCCGAACGACCGCTGTTCGGTGAGCCCGGCAGTGATCCGCCCGGTACCTGGGACGATAATCTTGTTTCCGGGCTGTTTGTCGGTGAAACCGACCTTGATCCGGTCGTGGCGGCGATCCGGGCCTGTGCGGGTCCGGCCGCTCGCGCGATCGACATCGAGCCGGTACCGGAGCGCGACTGGGTGCGGCACACGCAAAGCCAGTTCGAGCCGATGGCGATCTCGTCGCGCCTCTGGATCGTGCCTACCTGGTGCGAACCGCCTGCCGGGGCACAGATCGTCATTCGGCTCGACCCCGGCTTGGCGTTCGGCACCGGCAGCCATGCCACGACCCGTCTTTGCCTGCGCTGGCTCGACCAGCATGTGACCCCGGGCATGTCGGTCGTCGACTACGGTTGCGGATCGGGGGTGCTCGCGATCGCGGCCAGGTTGTTCGGCGCTGGAACGGTCGTCGGGATCGACATCGATCCGCAAGCGGTCATCGCCAGCCGCGCGAACGCCGCGAGCAACGCCGTCGACGCGGTTTTTCTGGATGCTGAAACTGATACGTCGACGCTTGCAGCGGCGGATGTGGTGGTGGCGAACATCCTGTCGAACCCCCTGCGCGTGCTTGCCCCCTTGATCACCGGCCTGTGCCGCCCTGGCGGTGCCGTGGTCCTGTCCGGCATTCTCGCCGGGCAGTGGCAGTCCGTGGCCAGTGCCTACGAGCCCTGGATCGAGATCGAACCGGTCATAGAGGACGACGGCTGGGTGTGCCTTTGGGGCACGAAACGATGAGCGAAGCTACCTGATCCGCGCCCCGGTCGGCCATGAGCATGTTCACCCGTTGTGCCCATTGTGAATCCATGTTCCGCGTGACCCTGGCGCAATTGCAGGCCTCGGGCGGACAGGTCCGGTGCGGTGTCTGCCTCGAGGTGTTCGATGCTTTTGTGACGCTGAGCGCGCGCGACCCGCGCGTGCCGGTAGACCCGGTACCGCCGTCGGACGAGGGTGGTGGCGCGAACGCGGTGTCGACGATGCTGGAAGCGCCGCTGCCTGAATCGGTGCACGGGCTTGTCGATGACGCCGCCGCGCCGCCCTGGCCGCCGATCGATGTCGATCCGCTCGAGGTCTTCGTGACTGCGCCGGTGAGCGGCGGCGAGGTATCGCCGACGAGCGCCGATTCGGAAGCGCCTGGCAATGCCGGGCAGGTCGCCGTCGACGAATCAGACCCCGATGCCATGGCGGACCCGGCGCCCCGCATGTTCGGCGAAGGGGCGATTTCGCCATTGCCGGCACTGAGCGAGCCTGATGGCGGTTGGGTCGAGGCCGGCGAGGCCGATGATCCCGCGGTCGCCGAACCGATGGCCGCGGCGCCGGCACTGACGGAATCCGAGCCGCTTCCGGTTGCGGATAGCGCAACGTCCGCAGCCTTTTCCGATGAGCCACCGGTTTCGGTCGTGGGAAGCGCGGCGCCGATCGTCGATGGGTCCGGTGACGAAACCGGGCCTGTCGCCGAATTCCCCGTCATGCCGGCCGGTGTTGCATCACCTGCCCTGGATGCGCCGAACGCTGGCCGTGAGGTGTCGGGTCCTGCCGCGTCGATCGTGACTCCGTCCGGGTTCGCGCCGCCCGGTCCACCCCGCACCTCCCTGCGCCTGGTCGCAAGTGCCGCAGTGCTTGCGCTGTCGCTGGTCGGACAAACGGTTTATCTGTTGCGAGCCGCGCTTGCCGAAGCGGCTCCATCGGCACGGCCCTCGCTCGAGACGGCGTGCCACTTCCTGCATTGCATGGTGGCGCTGCCGCGACTGACGGATCGGCTCACGATCGAGGCGTCCGACCTGCAGGCGCTCGATCCGCTGCACCCGAACCGCGTGACGCTGACGGCGACCATCCGCAACCGCGCGCGGGTCGAGCAGGCGCTGCCTCTGCTAGAGCTCACGCTCACCGATGCACGCGAAGACGCGGCCGCGCGCAAGGTCTTCGGTCCGACCGAGTACTTGTCGGGCATGCCGGCGGGGGCGGGGGTCGCGGCCAATGCCGAACTCGGCATCCGGCTCTCGCTCGATACCGGCGACATCGTCGCCACCGGCTATCGCCTCTATCTTTTTCATCCGTGAAGGGAGCGCCAATGATCCCGGCAGACCGCGGCTACACCGAAAACCATGAGTGGGCCCTGGCCGAGGCGGAGGGCACGGTGGCCGTCGGCATCACCGATCACGGGCAGGCGTTGATGGGCGACCTGGTGTTGGTAGAGGCGCCGGCGAGCCCGATTCCGCCGCCGCGCTCGCCGCACTGAAATAACGCCGCAGCAAAACGTCGTTAGGGTGCGAGGCACCGTGTTGGCGACTCGCCGCGCACCCTGATCCGGTCCTCGTCCATGGACATGTCCTCGCCCGAAAGCCCGCACAAGGGCAAGACCGGCATCCGGCGCATCTGGAATGCGATGTTCTACTCCGTCGCCGGGCTGCGGGCGGCGTATCGACACGAAGATGCCTTCCGCCAGGAAGTCCTGCTTGCGGTCGTGCTGGTCCCGGCTGCCTGCTTCATCCCGGTCGCCGGCGTCGGCAAGGCGATGTTGATCGGCAGCGTCCTGCTGGTGCTGGTGGTGGAACTGCTCAATTCGGCAGTCGAGGCAACGGTGGACCGCATCTCGCTGGAAAACCATCGGCTGGCCAAGCGCGCCAAGGACATCGGCAGCGCCGCCGTGCTGCTTTCTCTAGCTAACGTAGCGATTGTCTGGGCGCTGGTGATATTCGGCTGAGTTGACGTCCACCCCCAGGCTGCGCTGCGCTGCGCCTTCCCCCTCAAGGGGGCGCCCCGTCCTCGGGGGGCCCTGTGGGCGGGGCCCCTTCGCTTCAGATGTTTCTTTCGTTCAGCGCTCCAGCTGCGCTGCGCTGCGCCTTCCCCCTCAAGGGGGCGCCCCGTTCCTCGGGGGGGCCTGTGGACGGGGCCCCCTTCGCTTCAGATGTTTCTTTCGTTCAGCGCTCCAGCTGCGCTGCGCTGCGCCTTCCCCCAAGGGGGCGCCCCGTCCTCGGGGGGGCTGTGGGCGGGGCCCCTTCGCTTCAGATGTTTCCTTCGTTCAGCGCTCCAGCTGCGCTGCGCTCCGCCTTCCCCCTTGAGCTGACCTTTGCGCATGCTGGACGCGGTTCTTCGCTCCCAGTCCCGCGTCGCGGTTAATTACCCTGTCGTGCGAAGTGCCGAGGCTGTAATCGCAGTTGCCTTGGACTTCGCCCGAGCGGTCTATCGTGGGGTGCCCGCTCAAGGGCTGCTCAAGGGCCACTGGCCAATCGCCAACCCGTGGTCATGCCATCCAGGTAC
>JANXYG010000027.1 GCA_025350245.1 Betaproteobacteria bacterium | reverse complement strand
GGCACGCCCTCGCGCGACTGCTGCGCGAACCCGGCCCGATGCAATCGCACGGCGCGGCGCAACCCGGCCATGGCTGGCGCCCACCGCCAGAATGCATAGAAGGCGGCGAGCGAGATCGTTTCGGACACCAGCGTCGCCACGGCAACGCCGGGCAATCCGAGCCGGGGCAATCCCCAGGCCCCGTTGATGAGCGCGTAGTTCAGCGGCACGTTGACCACCACCGCGACGAACATGATGGCGACACCGGTCCACGGGCGCTCGACCGCATCGAGCCATTGCTTGAACACCAGGTTGATCGAGTACGGCACCAGCACGCACGCCATCGTGATCCAGTAGGGCCCGATGACAGCGAGCACCTCGGGCGGCTCGCCGGCCAGGGACAACAGCGGCAACACCGCGAGCATCAACGCGGCAGAGGCGACACCGATGCCCACACCGAACCAGCGCCCGTGTGCCACGACGCTCGCCACGCCGGCATCGTCGCCCGCGCCGAACGCACGCGCCACCAGCAATCCGACCGGCGTCATGAATCCGTACAGCGCGGCCCAGAGAATCAGGACCACACTGCCCGTGAGCGACGCGGCCGCGAGCGGCACCGCGCCGAGCGGCCCGATCATCTAGGTGTCGGTGATCATGAGCAGCGACGACGTCATGAGGCCCGCCACCAGGGGCACGGCGAGGCTGACGAGGCTGCCGATTTCGGCACGGCAGCGCTGGACAAGTGTGGTGTTCATGACGACGGTTCCGGCTCGGAGGAAAGGGACCGACGCAGTATGCTGTCAGGGCTTTATTGCCAGACGGACAACATTGTTCGTTCCAGCTTGACAATCGAACCCATCCGACCGCGACCATGCCCGACCATATCCACCTGATGCGCGCCTTCTCCGCGGTGGCGTCCGCCGCCAGTTTCAGCGCCGCCGCGAAGGCGCTCGGCCTGTCGCGCGCGACGGTCTCGAGCCAGATCGCGCTGCTGGAATCGCGTCTGGGCACACGATTGTTCAGGCGCACCACCCGCAGCGTCGCCCTCACCGACGAGGGCGAGCGTTACGCGCGCCGGATCGCCGCGATCCTCGAGCAGATCGACGCCATCGACAACGAGTATGCCGAACGCGCCGGCGAGGTGGCCGGCCTGCTCACCGTGGAGGTGCCCGAGTTCTTCGGCGTGCGCGTCCTGGCGCCGTGCGTGCCCGAGTTCCTGGAACAGCATCCCGGCGTCAGGCTCAATCTGGTGCTGAACGAGCGCGTCGACGACATCGTCAGGGCCGAGGCCGACGTGTTCGTGCGCACGTCGCTGCCGCGTGCGCACCATCTCAAGTACCGCAAGCTGACCGCGTTCCGTCTCATCACGGCAGCGAGTCCGCGCTATCTCGCCGCGCACGGCGAACCGAAACACCCGCGCGAACTGGAGCGGCACATCACCATCGACTACATCAATTCGGTGTCGGGCCTGCCGTTCGACTGGGAGTTCGAACCGGTGCAGCGCGGACGCGGCAGCCCGCTGGTGGTGCCGGCCAAGGGGCGCCTCACCTGCAACAACTCGGATGCCTGTGTCCAGGCTGCCGTCGCCGGCTTCGGCGTCGTGAGCGACGTCGAGTCGATGCTCGAACCGTTGTTCGCGAACCGGCTGCTGGTGCCGGTGCTGCGCGGCTAGCATTCGCCGGAATATCCGCTGTATGCCCTTTGGCATCCGGGCCGGCCAGTGGCGCCGCGGGTGACGGCGTTCGTGGCGTTCATGGCGCGGATCGCGGGGTCGGATGCCGTCGGATCGTGACGAGCCACACGCGCTGTGCGCGTGCGACGAGGCCCAACGCCCACGCGGCGCCGATACGAACGAAATACCGGAGGGTTTTGCCGCTATTTGCGATTGACACGCAACCATTTGACTGGCATAAAAATGATGGGCGAAACGTTCTTGTCCTGCGCCGCAAACGGTACGCCCGGATCGATTTCCCACGCCTCCCACCACTTCATCGAAGCGAGATCAAAAATGATCCACAAGTCGATGCTAGCCGCCGCAACCGCCTCAGCCCTCCTTCTCACGAGTTACAGTCAGCTCGCTGCCGCACGTGATTTCGCCGACATCTACACCGAATGCGGTCTCGGCTCGCTGATCGCTCCGAAGAACGGCGCGGTCGCGGCAGTAACCAACGTCACCTGGGACCTCGGCACCACCGCGATCTCCTCCAACATCTCGTCGCCAGATAGCTGCAAGGGCGGGCAGGATAAGAAAGCCGCATTCCTCCATGAGACCTATCCCCAGATCGAGAAAGACCTTGCGCAAGGAGAGGGCAAGCACCTGGCAACCCTGCTGACGCTGTCGGGTTGCAGCCCGGACATCCATCGCCAACTCTCGACCGCGCTGCGCGGCGACTTCGCCCACTTGGTGGCCGCCCCTGGATATTCCGCGCAAACCCGCTATGAGCAGGCCAAGACGTTGTTCGACACCGTCAACCAGCGGATCGCACGCGACTTCAGCCATTCCTGCAGCAGCATCTGACGTCGCCCCTGGCTCGATCGGATCGGCACCGTGCGCGGTGCCGATTTTTTTTCATTCGCCTACACGCATGGCAGACGCTCGCCCGAAGTCGTCCTGGGCGAGTCGAGTCCGTCACGCAAGCTCGCATGTTTCGCCCCCTCACGACGCTGTCGTTCGCGATTGGCATGCTCTCCCTCCAACTGTCGGCACCCGCCGACGGTCGGGGCATGGCCTGGTCATCCGAGATCTCGGCCAGCGCGATAGCCGCGCTCGCGCAGGACGACACCTGGCGGCGGCTGCTGCATTTCAGTCGCGGGGCACACCGGAGTGAGATCAATTCCCCCGACTTCTTCCTGAGCCCGGTCGGCCGCGACGATCCGGCCGCCGAACTTCGGGCCACCCTCGACGCCTACGGGGCGGCCTGGACACCCGACCCTGACGCCCATCCGCGTTGCCGCTATCCGGCACGATTCCTGTGGCTGTCGCGACATGTCGATCTGCCTTCGTTCGATGCCCGCGACCCCCGCTGCCAGCGCCTGGAGAAATGGGCACTGCTGGATCGACTGCGATCGGCGAGTCTGCTGCTGGTGAGCGGCTATTTCGGCAACCCGGCCTCGACCTTCGGACATGCCTTGTTGCGCCTCGATACCGGGGAGCCTGGTGACTCGTCCCTGCTCGACGTCACCATCAACTACGGGGCGCTGGTGCCCGAAAACGAACTGATCGCGCTGTACGTGTTCCGGGGGCTCTTCGGCGGCTACCAGTCGGGGTTCTCGGACAAGTACTTCTACACCGAGGATCTGGTGTATGCGCGCACCGAACTGCGCGATATCTGGGAGTACGAGCTCGACTTGACGGACGATCAACTGATGCTCCTGTCCTTTCATCTGTGGGAGGTGATCGGAAGAAAGTTCGACTACTATTTCCTGACCCAGAACTGCGCCTACCGGCTGGCGGAACTCATCGAGCTCGCCACCGGCGAGGCCATACTCGATCACGCCAATCTCTGGTATCTGCCGGTCGAGATGTTCCACGGTCTGCAAGCGGTCGACGCCCGCGGCCCGCGCCGATTGATCAGGGCGGTTCGCTTCGTTCCCTCCAGCCAGCGCGAACTGCGGCATCAGTTCGCCCGCCTCCAGTCCGATGAGGCCCTTGCCACGAATCAGGTCATCCGCTCAGGCAGCGCACGCTTCGAGCCGCTGACGCGCGAGTTTCCCGAGCCGGCCCGCATCGCCATGGCCGACGCCCTGCTGGCCTACTATCAGTACCGATTGGTCGCCGAGGAGCCCGAGCCCAGGCCGGAAACCCGCGCTGCCAAGGACGACCTGCTCAGGGCAAGGCTGTACCTACCGGCCGAGCGCGGCACCACCGCTCCCGTGCCATCGCTGCGTTCGCCCGCCATGGGCTCGGCGCCGATGCTGACCGCCGTCGGTCTCGGCGTCGATGGCGAGCGCGGCGGCTATGCGCGAATGCAGTTCGCGGCGTTTCACTACGATCAGATTGGTTTTAACAGTCTCGATGACGGCGAACTCGTCGTCCTGCGCGCGGCGGCAGGCATCGACCGCGATGGTCGGGCATTCGTGGACGAGTTCGACGCCGTGCGCGTGCGCAAGCTTGCCGTCGAGCGTGTACCGATCGAGGGGGAGCGCAGATGGTCGTGGCAGACCCGGATCGGCGCCGACCGAATCCGGCGCAATGACATCGAGAGGACCGAGGCGGTGGCGAGCTTCGGCATCGGGCGCGCCCTGGCACTGGGTCCGGATATCACGGTTTTTGGCATGGTCGACGGTGTCGCCACCACCGGCACCGCGCCGCTGGGTATCGAACCCAATGTCGGCCTGATCGCGAGCGCCGGTCGCTGGAAGGCAATGGTGCATGCGGGCTTGCGCTACGAGTTGCCCTTGAACAACTGGCGCCCGCGAATCCGGTTCGAAGCGCGGTATCAACTGGACCGGAACCACGCCCTCCGCGTTGAGGCATCGCGGGATTTGCAGTTGGGTCGGGTGCTGCTTTCTCTAGACTTGTTCTGGTGACCCGGGGCCCCTGCTGAGCCTGGATCGCCCCTGGCGCGCAGTCTTTGCCGCCGCGGACCTCACATGACACACCGCGTTCGAGTCGCCATCCGAATGGCGGATTGACGCGCGGCGAACTTGCGTCATGTCAGATTTTCCCCGCCCACCCCGAATCGGTAAGCGATCGGTAGCCCCGGGCGCGATAGCGTCGCGGTCGTCACGGCCCCGAAAGATCGTAGCGGTGTCGATCGGGGCGCGAGACCTCGAGGACCAACGCTTCGAGCGAAATCGTTTCGACCGCATGCTGTATCCAGCATCCACATGAAAGAGACCTCATGAAAAATTACGACATCAACCTGCTCGTGGCGACGCTGGCGGTGGCCGGCCTTGCCGGCATCTCCGGTCCGGCCGCGGCCGCGATCGACACCATGGATATCGGACTCGACACGCTGATCAGCGGCTCCGCGCCCGGCGGTGCCGGCAACCCATGGGTCAACGCGAAGCTGCTCGACCTGGGCTTCCTCGGCGCGCCCGACGTGATTCCCGGCTTCGCCGCGTTCAGCAACACGGTGGAGTTGCAGATCACCACCACCCAGGGGCGAGATCCGCTGGCGGGGCCGGCGTTCACGCCGGCGCAACTGGTCGCCTTCGGTCTGAGCGCTTACCCGGACCTCGCCGTGGTCAACGGCGCCGGCAACCTCGGATCGGGCGACTCGGTCGGCACGCTCTACCTCAACTTCAACCCCTCGAAGGATCTGAGCAAGATGGGGCTGACCTGGAGCGGCGCGCCAGGCTACGGTTTTCCCGCCTCCGGCGTTGGCAACATCGAGTACCTGACCTCCGAGAATGGTTTCGATCTGGGTGCGGCGGGCAAGTTCGACATTGCCATCAGCTTCGAGGCCGGCTCGCTCGGACCGGACACCACATTCAACTCCAAACTGGTGTTTCACTACAACGGGGAACCTGGCAGCGACCAGAACCTCGACCTGAGCGATTTCAGCTACGGGTCGGAAGGTGCCGGTTACCTGGGCGGAGCCGGCGTGTTCGTCGGCGCGCCGACGTCCCGCGTGGTCGCTGGCATGAGCATCCTCGCCGGCTCCCCGGTTCCCGAGCCCGGCACCTCCGCCATGCTCGGCGCCGGTCTGGCGGGGCTCGGTCTGGTAGCTCGCAGGCGCAAGCTGCGCACCTGATCGGCAGATCGAAGGCGGCCTCCGCGAGGAGGCCGCCGGTCGCGACGATCCGTCCTCCGCGTCTCCGCCGCCCAAAGCCACGATAGTGGCATGGTGATCGCGGAGAAAATCTGTAGAACCAGAAGAAATTGTTGGCGGGACGCTATCGGCGCCGCCGAAAACCCGCTACATTTTGAGGGCGCCGCCGACCCGAGATCGCGCGCGCGAAGCGTGGGGCATTGCATCTTCAGGCACGCGGATCCGCAAATACCGTGGCTTTCGATTTCTCCACGCCGAGACAGTCACAGGGCTGTTGTCTTTTTGGGGGAATAGAATGCGAATGCGCGCCGCATCTTCACGTTGCCGCTTGGCAGGAGCGTCGTTCCTGATCTGGCTGATCGCCGTGGGCTTCGCAGGTCTGGCCCACGCCGGCCCCTCCGCCCTCGACAACGACTACCCGACCTGCAACGTCGGCGAAATCTACGAGTCGGCCCAGCCGACCAATCCGGGCGGTGTCGAACCCCTCGGGCTGTGCTACTCGCAGTGCAAGGGCGGCTACACCGGTGTTGGCGTGCGCTGCTATCAGAACTGCGAAGCCGGCATGAAGGATCTGGCCTTCAGTTGCCTGCGCAATACCGACATCGTCGCCAAGGACACCTACGGTCGCACCGTCGGCACCCTGCTGAAATGCGATCCCGGGCAGGAAAATGTCGCCGGTGTCTGCTATGAAAACTGCCCGTCCGGATACAGCAACGCCGGCCTGTTCTGCGCCGAGAGATGCAAGACCAGCCCGGCCTACATCGACACCGGCCTGACCTGCTCCTACGTCTATTCCAAGGAAACCTCGGTCCGGTCTTCCTACTTTCCCACGGTCTGCAGCGCCGGCCAGGAACTCGATGGCGGTCTGTGTTACCCGAAGTGCCAGACCGGCTACACCGGCGCGCTCACCGGTTGCTACCAGAACTGCCCTGTGGGATTCACCGATACGGGCCTGTTCTGCAACAAGGCCGGCGACATCATCGGCAAGGACATCTATTCCCGCTCGCCCGACAGTTGCGCAAGCATCGGGAAGGTGCAGCTGGGCGCGTTCTGCTATCCCGCCTGTCCGTCCGGCACCACATCGGTCGGTCTCGATTGCCACTATCCCTGCCCGGCGGGCTACACGGACGACGGTCTGACCTGCCGCCTGGATCCGGTCATCATCGCCCGGCCACGCTATTCGCGGGCGCTCGACGCGACCACGCTGCCCTGCAACTCGAACGAAGAGCGGAAAGGGGCTCTGTGCTACCCCAAGTGTCGCAGCGGCTACACCAGCTCGGCGCTCGAATGCGAGGGGTCCTGCCCGTCCGGCTACACCAACGACGGACTCACCTGCCGCCTGCCCGGCAACATCGTCGCCCAGAGCATCACGTCGCGTGCCGGTGACGCCGTGGTCCGACCCTATCCTGCCTGCCGGAGCGGTTACACCGAGTTCGGTTTCGACTGCCACTCGGTGTGTCCGGCAGGCTATGCCGATGACGGCCTCACCTGCCGCAAGGACCCGATCGTCTATTCCAAGACCATCTACCAACGCGGCGTCGGATCCCTTCCCGCCTGCATCGCCGGCGAGGAAAACATCGCCGGAATCTGCTACGGCAAATGCCCGACCGGACAGAAAGCCGCCGGGCTGATCTGCGCCGCCTCCTGCCCATCGGGATACCGCGACGACGGCCTGTTCTGCAACGGCGACTACACCAAGAAAACGGTCGGTCGCCCGTCTTCGCTGCCCGGTCGCTGCGATCCCGGCGAGGAACAGAACGGCCTGCTGTGCTACCCGGTTTGCCGCGCCGGCTACTACGGCGTCGGGCCGGTGTGCTGGAAGAGCTGCGGCCAGGGTTACCACGACGACGGCGCGTTCTGCCGCCGCGCGGAAAAGATCGTGTTCAAGGATTCGTATCAGCGCAGCGCCGGACGCACCCCGGATACCTGCGATGTCGCGAGTTTCGATCGCTCGCCGACCAGGGTGATCAATCCGGCCGGGCCGTTCACCATGATCTTCGCGTCCGATCCGCAGTTGCTGTGGCTCACCGCCGACGACGCCGACACGCCCGGAGTCAGCGAGGCCAACCCGCTGTGGTGCGACGGCGATTGCTACGGCAAGCGCGCGCGCGAAACCAACCGGCGCCAGGTGATCTCGATGAACACGATTCAGTTCGCGAGATCGCTCGCCGACGGCACCCGTGGCTTGTGGCCGAAGAGCACTGCCTCCGGCAAGAGCGCAGGCCGTCCGATCGCGCGGCCACAAGGCGTCGTGATCAACGGTGACCTCACGGCGTTCTGGCAGCACCACGACGATGCCACCACCGACGAAGTCCGCCTGTTCCGCCAGTACTACGAGCCTGCCGCCCACTATGCGGTGCGCGAGGCCTTGCAGCTGCCGCTGTTCCCGGGGCTGGGCAATCACGACTACGCCAACAACGTGGGCGACTGCACCGGCACCATCCCGCACTACTCGGTCAACTTCGGCAGCAACGCCTGCGCCCGCGAGGCCATCGACTACATGAAGACGGCGGTGGCCTGCGATCACGTCAAGAACTTCCCCACCGGCACCGTCGTCTCGTTCGATCGTGACAGCCTCGCCTATGCGTTCGACATCGGCAAGTACCGGTTCGTCCAGATGCACAACTACCCGACCTACGCCAAGACCGAGATCGGCATCAAGAGCGCCACCACGTGGCTCAAGAAGGTGCTCGACGACGCAAAGGCGAAGGGGAAGCATGCGGTGCTCGCGTTTCACGACCCCGATGAGCACTGGCGACCGACCAACGCCGATTTCACCGATGCGCTGAAGGGCCAGGACGTGGTGGCAGTCTTCGCCGGTCACTATCACTGGATCTGGGGCAGGTACGAGGCGCGGTCCGCCTACACGGGGTCCGTGACGGTCGATGGGCGGAAGATTCCGACCTTCCTGAGCGGGTCATCGGAATACAACCGTTTCCTGCTGGTGGAGTTCGGCGACGACTACTTCACCGTCGGCGTCATCAACGCCACCACCGGCGCGCCGGTATTCGACAGCGGCAACCTGACCTCCACCACCGTGCCGTGATGGCGAACGACAGACTGGAAAACACCATGAGCCACGCCTGCCGAACCGGTTTCGCCATTGTCGCTCTCGCCTTCGGTGCCCTGTTGCCCGGGGCGGCCAGCGCCTACATCCACACCGTCGACGTGTACGAGGTGGCGGATACCAGCAGCACCGACGTGACCATCAGCTGGACCCACCTCTACGATGGTTCCGGCATTCCGGGGACCAATGCCTTCCTGGTCATCAATGCCGAAGGTGTCGATGTAGGCGAGATCGACGAGGTGAGCTTCAACGGCGAGGTGCTCGGCAACCTGTCCGAGCAGACCTTCTACAACGAGACCTACAACCTCCAGGCGGGCCCCGGCGTGTTGACCGGTGTCACCGAACTGGTGCCGTCGTTCTTCACGATACCGGTGTCGAAACTGCGGGCACTGAACACCGTGTCGGTCAAGGTCGACGGCAGCGGCGGCGGCTGGAGCGTGGAGATCGAGACCTCCGAACTGCTGGTCCAGAGCCCGATACTGATTCCGGAACCAGGCACTTGGACGCAGTTGGTGGTGGGTGTGGGCGCTCTCGGGTTCCTGGTCAGGCGTCGGCGCGCTTTCCAGCGCAGCCTGAGGTACGCGTCACCTCACGGGCGGCGGTGCTCGACGCCGTACTTGGCGTAGATCCGCCCGAAGGTTCCGTCGGCGAGCAGTTGATCGATCACACGGTTCACTTCGGCCACCAGCGCTTCGTCGGCCTTGCGCAGACCCACCGCCACTTCCCACGAAAGCTCCGTTGTGCTGTCGAAGGCATACGACAACCGGATGCCGGACTCCGGATGGGTGTGGATGTAGTAGCTGAGCGAAGCGATGGACACGGCGGCGCCGAACAGTTCGCCTTTGGCGATGTCTTCGACCATGTCGTTCTGGAAGGCATAGGGCGAGACGGTCGCACCGCTCTTGCCGAGCACCACGCTCGCCACCGAGTTGACCAACACGCCGATCTTCTGACCTTTGACGAGGTCTTTGTAATCCGCCACCGGCGTGGCATCGCGAGCCAGACCGAGGGCAACCCCCGACTTCTGATAGGGCTTGGACAGCATCGCACGCCCTTCCTGCATCGCCGCATCGTTGACGGCGTCGAGTTGCATGTCGCAGTTGACGATCCTGGCGCGGCGCCGCGGCACGATCCACTCGATCGATAGCGGCACGCCAAGCCCTGCCGCGATCGCCCGGCCCACCTCGACCTGGAAACCGGGGTCGCCCGGCTGGTCGCTGGCGTAAGGCAGGGTTTCCGGACTCGCGCACATCGAGATGGCGCCGATCGCGCGCACTTCGGCAAGCGTGCGTGCGGTTGCGGCATCGGCGGCGGTCAGTGCCAATGCGGTGCCACAGACGGCGAGCCAGCGCGTCGCTCGCGAGGAACCATGCATTTTCATTGAAGTCATCACGGGTTCTGGGGTTCCTCGCCGTCCTTGAGATTGCGGATGAACTTCACGATCTCGTGAATATCATCGTCGGAGTAGACGCTGCCGAAGGCCGCCATGCGGCTCGGCATGCCCTTCTTGATGCGGTTGAACATGAACTCGTCGGTGCGCTCCGAGTTCATGAGTTGTGGCCCCTTGCCCGGCTTGCGCCCGTAATCGGCGTGGCAGAAACCGCAGATGTTGCGGAAGTTGTTCTTCACGTCGAAGTGCTTGGGAGCAGCGACAGGCTTGGGCGGCTCATCGGCCTTCGGCGCCTCGGCCGGCTTGGCTGACTCGGCCGGTTTCGCGGCGTCGGTCGTGTCTTCGGCGGCGGCATGCGGCACGCCCGCGAAGGCGAGCACCAGCGTGGACGCCATCACAAAGGGGGAAAGAAGCCGGTGTGTCTTCACTGGGTACTCCGTTGGTTCGAGACGACGAAATCACGGGTCTGCGCCTGGCTACCCGCACTACAACTACAACGTCGGGGCGGACGATCGCGCCGACGCCGAAATAAAAAGGGCGGGGACGATGTCCCCGCCCTTCAGACACAACGCGGTGCAACCCGCGCCATTGCGACTTACGGCAGTGCGAAGACCTTCAGCACGCCGGAATCCTTCGGCATGCTCTTCCACGGCTCGCCCCACAGGTCGCCATAGCCGTCGCCGACCAGGCTGCCCCAACCGGTCATGACGGCAACGAACTGCTTGCCGCCGGCGGTGTAGGAGATGGTGCCGCCGTTGCTGCCCTGGCCGTTGTTATGGCTCCAGAGCTTCTTGCCGGTGGACGCATCGTAGGCGGTGAACATGCCATCGGCCTCAGGCACGAACAGGAGGTTGCCGCCGGTCGAGAGCAGGCCACCGTGCGGAACCGCGCCCGGGTACTTGATCTCGAACTTGACCGCGCCGGTGACCGGATCGCGCGCCCGGATGTGACCGAACGGTTTTTCCTTGCCCGGACCGTGCATCGTGAAGTTGGCACCGATGTTGAGCTGTACCACCGGCTCGGTGATCGGTTCGGTCTTGACGATGTCGAGATCCATACACCACTCGAAACCGACCTTGTACATCAGGTTGGTCTTCGGGCTGTAGGTGCCGGCATTCCAGCTGTAGCCCCCGGCGATGGCGGGGCAGAGGTTCACGTGCTTGCCTTCGGCGGGATCCCAGCGTCCGACCAGTTCGCCGGTCGGCGTGATGTCCTTGACGAAGTTGATGGCGTCGACGCCCTTGTACACGTTGACCGGCTTGCCGGTGGCGCGATCGAAGACGAACACGAAGCCGCTCTTGCTCGGATGCACGACGTACTTCTTGCCGGCCTTCTCGATCATCATGAATTCGCCCTGCGCAGGGTCGAAGTCCCAGGCGTCGTGTGGCAGCACCTGATGAAAGCTCTTCAGTTCGCCGGTGTCGGGGTTCAGTTGCAGCACCGACGAGGTGTAAAGGTTGATGCCGGGACGCGGACCTTCGGTCATGTACTTGGGGCCGGCCCAGTCGTACAGCGGCGCCGGATTGGCCGTGCCCCACCAGACCGTGTCGCTCGCCGGATCGTAGCTGCCGGCCATCCAGCCGCCACCACCACCCGTTTTGTAGGAGTCGCCACCCCAGGTGTTGCGGGCGTCGGAGGCGGTGCCGTCATTGCCACCGGCGGTCTTGAACTCCCAGACCTTCTCGCCGGTCTTGGCATTGACGCCGAAGATCGGACCGCGATCAGGCCACTCGCCGCCCTGGGCGCCGATGATGATCTTGTCTTTGACCAGCAGCGGCGCGCCGGTGAAACCAACGGTCAGCTTCTCGGAGTCGACCAGCTTGGTCTCCCACTTGAGAACACCGGTCTTGGCGTCGATGGCGGCCAGCTTGCCGTCGAGCGTGCCGATGTAGATGTTGCCGTAGCCCGCCGCGATACCGCGGTTGTAGGGCGAGTGCGTCTGGCGGGCGACCAGGTCTTCGTTGAGCTTCTGCTTGTAGGTCCAGATCATCTTGCCGGTGGCACCGTCGAGCGCGTAAATCTGGTTGTACGGGCTCGAATAGTAAAGAATGCCATCGATGGCGAGCGGCATGCCCTGCAGGCCGCGGTTGGCGCGCGACGCGACATGCGACCAGGCTTCCGTGAGCTTGCCGACGTTGCCGGCGTTGATCTGGTCGAGCGCGCTGTAGTGCCACGACTTGTAGGAGCCGTGATAGCTCATCCAGTTGCCGGGTTCCTTGTCGGCGTTGAGCAGGCGGTTGCTGTCGACTTCGGCAGCGAAGGCACCACCCGAGGCCAGCAGTGCGGCGGAAATCGCCGCTGCCATGACCGCGGGCAAGAAACGCGAATTGACTCTCATGTTGTCACTCCTCCCACATTGTTTTCATTAACTGGTGTCCGCGCAAGGCCGCACGCTCGGCACCCGGGTGTCTGGACCATGGGGCCTGAAACGCTACCCATACCGGACGAACAAATGATTCTCGGGATGTTTTCCCGCAGCGTCAAGGGAAACGATCTCCTGCGACAACGGGAATTCACGGCGGGAACAGGCGGCAATACTGTTGCGTTAAGGTACCGGGCAGTGACTTTCGTGCAGGCGCCTTCGGTGGGGCTCCTCGTAGACACAGGCACACAGAAATCCGAGTCAACCCTGAAGGAATCCTTAACGCAACAGTATTGGAACAGGCGGCTTCACGGTTGCCGCTTGACTCGGACGTTCTACCTGGCCGACCAGGGCATCTTCGTCAGCAATGCCATCGGCTCGTTCGACGAGGCATTCGCCCGCGCCGGGTGGAAGACGGCGCTTCCGCCAACGCGGGACAGCGCACACGCCTCTGTTACCATTGCCTTGCCGTAGCGGCATGCGCTGCGGCGCTGATTTTTTTGGCGCTTCTAACCGGAGAAAGTCTTGGTCGCACCGGCGGCGCCGCGGAGACAGTCCGTGCGGGCGGGTTCCTTCGCCCCCGGCCTGATGCATCCGCGGCATGCCCACCGGCATTCGCGACCTGTTCGTCACTATGTGGATAGTCCAGCTTGCCCTGCGCCGCCCGTACACGTTCATCGTGCTGGCGCTCCTGGTCCTGATCATCGGCCCGCTGTCGATCATGCGGATGCCGACCGACATCTTCCCCAACATCAACATCCCGGTCGTCAGCATCATCTGGCGCTACAACGGCCTCGCCACCGAGGAGATGGAAGGCCGGATCGTCTCCAATTTCGAGCGCGGCATGTCGGCCACGGTCAACGACATCGAGCGCATCGAGTCGCAAACGTACAACGGCGTGGCCGTGGTCAAGGTGTTCTTCCACGGCGGCGCCAACCTGCCCGCGTCGCTCGCGCAGATCATCGCGATCGCGCAGACGGTCATCGGCGGCTTTCCGCCGGGTACGGTGCCGCCGCTGATCCTCACCTACAACGCCTCCACGGTGCCTATCCTGCAACTGGCGCTGTCGAGCAAGACTCTTGGCGAACACGAGATCTTCGACCTCGCCAACAGCTTCATGCGCACCCAGCTCGCCACGGTGCAGGGCGCGGTGATGCCCTACCCCTACGGCGGCAAGTTCCGCTCGGTGATGGTGGACATCGACTCGCGCGCGCTGCAGGCCAAGCACCTGTCGGCACTCGACGTGGTCAACGCGGTCAACGCCCAAAACCTGATCCTGCCCACCGGCACCGCCAAGATCGGGTCGCTCGAATACGACGTGGCCCTGAACGGCAGCCCGCGCACCATCGCGGAGCTGAACGCCCTGCCGATCCGCAGCGGCGACAACGGCACGATCTACATTCGCGACGTCGCCCAGGTTCACGACGGCTTCCAGCCGCAGACCAACATCGTGCGGCAGGATGGCCAGCGCGCCGTGCTGGTCAACATCCTCAAGTACGGCACCGCGTCGACTCTCGACATCGTCGATCGCGTCCAGGCCGAAATACCGAAGATGCGCGCCGGCCTGCCGCCCGACCTCGAAATCAAGACCGCGGTCGATCAGTCGCTGTTCGTACGCGCCGCGGTCGATGGCGTGGTGCGCGAAGCCATCCTCGCCGGCTGCCTCACCGCGCTGATGATCCTGCTGTTCCTCGGCAGCTGGCGCAGCACGCTGATCATCGCGGTCACCATCCCGCTCGCGATCCTGACCTCGATCATCGCGCTGTTCGCGCTCGGCGAGACCATCAACATCATGACTCTCGGCGGCCTCGCACTGGCGGTCGGCATCCTGGTCGACGATGCGACCGTTGCCATCGAGAACGTCACCCAGCACCTGGAGCGTGGCAAGCCGCTCGACCAGGCAATCCTCGACGGCGCGCAGGAAATCGCCATCCCGACCTTCGTGTCGACGCTGGCGATCTGCATCGTGTTCGTGCCCATGTTTCTGCTGACCGGCGTGGCGCGGTACCTGTTCGTGCCGCTCGCCGAAGCGGTGGTGTTCGCGATGCTGGCGTCGTATGTGTTCTCGCGCACGCTGGTGCCGACGCTCGCCAAGTACCTCCTGCGCGCCGGCCTGCTCGACCAGCACGGCCATCCGAAGGCGAGCCGCAATCCGTTCGTGCGATTCCACCTCGCGTTCGAGCGGGGTTTCGAAGCCATGCGCGATGCCTATCGCGACCTGCTCGAGCGCTGCGTGCGGCATCGCAAGACCTTCGCCATGCTGTTCCTCGCGGGCTGCGTCGGCTCGATGGCGCTGCTGCCGTGGGTGGGGCGCGACTTCTTTCCGACCGTCGACGCCGGTCAGTTCAAGCTGCACGTGCGCGCCAAGACCGGCACCCGCATCGAGGAAACCGCACGCCTTTGCGACGAGGTCGAGACCGAGCTGCGCCGGCTCATTCCCGCGGCCGAGATCGCCACCATCATCGACAACATCGGCCTGCCGCTGTCCGGCACCAATATGTCGTACAGCATGTCGGGCACCATCGGCGCGGCCGACGCCGACATCCAGGTGGCGCTGAAGCCCGGCCACGCGCCCACCGCCGACTATCTCAAGCTGCTGCGCGCCGAGCTGCCGGAAAAATTTCCCGGCTTGATGTTCTATTTTCTGCCCTCCGACATCGTCAGCCAGATTCTCAATTTCGGCTTGCCCGCGCCCATCGACGTTCAGGTGATCGGTCGCAACGTGGTCGCCAACCGGGCGTTCGCGCAGAGCCTCTACCAGAAGATCAACCAGGTGCCGGGCATCGTCGACCTGCGCATCCAGCAGCCCGCCGACCAGCCCCGGCTGCAGGTGACGGTCGACCGCACGCGGGCGCAGCAGGCCGGCTATACCCAGCAGGACATCGCCCGCAACATGCTGATCACGCTGTCGGGCAGCTTCCAGACCCAGCCGGCGTTCTGGCTCAACCCGAAGAACGGCGTGAGCTACAACCTGATCACCCAGACCCCGCAGTACCAGATCGATTCGCTGCAGGCGCTCGCGAACATCCCCATCGCGAGCCAGAACGGCACACGGCGCGGCATCCTCGGCGACGTTGCCAGCATCGATCGCGACGCCGCGCGCGCCGTGATCAGCCACTGGAACGTGCAGCCGGTCATCGACATCTTCGGCGCCGTGCAGGGACGTGACCTCGGTGCCGTCGCCGACGACGTCAACCGCATCGTGGGCGCGAACCTGAAGGATCTGCCCAAGGGCGCGAAGCTGGTGGTGCGCGGCCAGATCGAGACCATGATCTCCTCGTTCAACGGGCTCGGGTTCGGGCTGGTGTTCGCGATCGTGCTGGTCTACCTGCTGATGGTGGTCAACTTCCAGTCGTGGCTCGACCCGTTCATCATCATCACCGCCCTGCCGGCCGCGCTGGCCGGCATCGTGTGGATTCTGTTCGCCACTGGCACCACGGTGAGCGTGCCGGCGCTCACCGGCGCGATCATGGCCATGGGCATCGCCACCGCCAACAGCATCCTGGTGGTGAGCTACGCGCGGTCGCAGCTCGAAGCTGGCCATGGTGCGGTGGCCGCGGCGCTGGAGGCCGGGTTCAGCCGCTTCCGGCCGGTGCTGATGACCGCGCTGGCCATGATCATCGGCATGATCCCGATGGCGTTCGGCATGGGCGAAGGCGGCGAGCAGAACGCGCCACTGGGCCGCGCCGTCATCGGCGGCCTGCTGTTCGCCACGGTCGCGACGCTGTTCTTCGTGCCCGTGGTGTTCGCGCTGATTCACGGCTATCGCCAGCGCGGCCGTCCGGCCGTGCTGGCACCGCACCCGGCTTGAGGAGCAATCGATGCAGAACCCCAACATACGTCCCGACGTGACGCCCCCCTCCCCACGGGTCACACCGACCCGTCACCGCCGCGGTTCCGTGCGCTGGGTGGCGCTGGTTCTGTTCGTCGGCACCGTCGCCGCCGCCTTCTTCTTCGGCATCCAGCCGCGCCGGGAGGCCTTCGCCGCCCTCGAGAAGGAAACCGCGAACCGCAACGTGATGACCGTGTCGGTGATCAGCGCCAAGGCGTCGGGGCAGTCGCGCGAAGTCGTCCTGCCCGGCAACGTGCAGGCATTCTCCGATACGTCGATCGGCGCGCGCACCGGCGGCTATGTGAAGCGATGGCACGCCGAGATCGGCCAGCGGGTCAAGGCCGGCGACCTGCTGGTGGAACTCGACACGCCCGAAGTCGACGACCAGTTGCGGCAGGCCATCTCCGAACTCGAAGGCGCCAACGCGTCCTACCAACTCGCTGTCGCCACCGCCACCCGCTGGGAAGACCTGGCCAAGACCGGCATCGTGACCAAGCAGGATCTCGAAGAACGCCGCGGCCAGCTCGCGACCCGCAAGGCCGCGCTCGAAGGCGCGCGCTTCAACACCGACCGGCTGCGCAAGCTGCAGGCGTTCAAGCGCCTCTACGCGCCGTTCGCAGGGGTGATCACGGCGCGCAACGTCGACGTCGGCACTCTGGTGGCCGTCGGTGGCAGCAGCACGTCCCGCGAGCTCTATCACCTGGCGGCGACGCACCGCATGCGCGTCTTCGTGAACGTGCCACAGATCTACGCCCACGAGGCGGTGCCGGGCATCGAGGCCGAACTGACCCTGGCGGAGTTTCCGGGCAAGCACTTCAAGGGCACGCTCGCCCGCAGCTCCCAGGCGATCGACGCGTCATCGCGCACGCTGCTGGCGGAAGTAGACGTGGACAACGCCGCCGGCGAGTTGCTGCCCGGCTCCTATGCCGAAGTGCACCTGAAGCTCGCCGCCGCCACGCACGCGCTGACGCTTCCCGTGAACGCGCTGCTGTTCCGGTCCGAGGGCGTGATGGTGGCCGTGGTCACCGCCGATCAGCACGCCAAGCTGGTGCCGATCAAGCTCGGCCGTGACTTCGGCACCGAACTCGAAATCGCCGCCGGCCTGACCGGTACCGAATCCATCATCCTCAATCCCTCGGATTCGCTCGCCACCGGCACGCCGGTGCGGGTGGTCAAGCTGGCGCCGCCGCCCGAGCCGAAGAGCTGACGGCAGGGTCACCGGTCGGAACGGTCGGCATGGGCCGGCGCCACGATGACGCAGCGACTCGGCGCCCGCAGCGCGCCCACTTCCCGGCAATGACCACTTTCATCCGGCTCGACTCGCCGCGCCGCCCGGCGGCGCAGGTGCCGGCATTCGCCCTGTGGCAACTGGGCTTCCGACCGTTCTACCTGCTCGCCAGCGGATTCGCGGCGCTGTCGATCGGCCTCTGGGCGCTGCAGTATTCAGGGGTGCTCGGAAGCGCCTACCTGCAGGGGCCGATGTGGCACGCGCACGAGATGCTTTTCGGCTTCACCCTCGCCGTGGTGGTGGGCTTTCTCTTCACGGCCGGGCGCAACTGGTCCGGCCGCCCGACGCCGACCGGCATGCCGCTCGCCGCCCTCGCCCTGCTGTGGGTGGCCGGGCGCATCCTGGTGATCACGCCATTTGGCTGGGCCGCCGCGATCGTCAACGCCGCCTTCCCACTGGTCGCCGCCATCGCGCTCGCGATTCCGTTCGTGGCTTCCGGCAACCGCCGCAACTACTTCTTCGTGGGACTGCTGCTGCTGATATCGGGCGCCTCGCTGTCGGTGCACCTCGCGGAACTCCGGGTGATCTCGATGCCCGGATGGCTCGGCATCCGGCTGGCGCTCGATGTCGTGCTCTTCATCATGACCGTCATGGCCGGACGCGTGATCCCCATGTTCACCAACAACGGCGTGCCCGGTGCCGGCGCGGTCCGCCATCCCGCGCTCGAGCAGCTCGCGCTCGGCTCGGTGTTGCTGCTGGTGGTGGCCGATGCACTGCCGCTGCCGGGCTGGGTGACGGTGACGCTCACGGCCGTGTGCGCGATCGCTCACGGCGCCCGATGGATGCTGTGGCGGCCGTGGAAGACGCTGCGCGTGCCTATCGTGTGGGTGCTGCAGGCGGGCTACCTCTGGATTCCCGTGCACCTGGCGCTGCGCTGTATGGCCGGGATCGGCTGGGCCCCGCATTCCGCCGCCACGCATGCCCTGACGGCGGGCGCCGCCGGCGGCCTCATCATCGGCATGATGACGCGCACCGCCCGCGGCCATACCGGGCGGCCCTTGCATGCCGACCGGGCCGATGTCGCCTGCTACCTCCTGATCCTGGGCGGTGCGCTGATCCGCGTCTTCGGACCGCTGGTCGCGCCGTCACTCACCGTGCCTGCCGTGGTCGGGTCCGCCGCGTTGTGGTCGGCCGGCTTCGGGTTGTATGCCGTGCGCTACTGGCCGGTGCTCACCCGCGCGCGCCTGGACGGCCAGCCCGGCTGATCACCTCGAGCCGCCCCGATCAGGCCTGGCGTGACAGCGCCTTGCGCACCGCCTTGACGAATCCCGGGTCGGCCGCGCCGAGCGTGCCGGTGCGGGCGGCGATGCGTCCTTCGGTGTCGAGCAGTTCGATCGCGCTCGAATGGTTGAACTCGCCGCTCGCCAGACGCCGGTACTGCACGCCGAGCACGGCCGCGATCCTGCGCACCTCGGCGTCTTCGGCGCGCAGCAGTGCCCAGCGGGCGTCGCACTGGTGCGCCTCGGCGGTGGCCTTGAGCACGGCGACGGAGTCGCGCGCCGGATCGAAGCTGATCATCATCACCCTGACTCGCTCGCGATCGGCAACCGGGAGCGCCAGCAACGTCAGCCGGATGGTCTCGAAGATCATCGGGCACACCTGTTCGCACGAGCTGTAGAACATGCTCACCAACACGGCCTGTCCGCGCAGGGATGACAGCTCGAACGAGCGACCGTCCTGGTCGGTCAGTTGCGCGCGCAATTGATAGACCGAGTCACCCGGAATGTCGCGCGCTTCGGCGCGGGCCGCCCACCACATGCCCGCGACGAAGCCCAGCCGGCGCAGGACGTCGCGTCTCGACAGCGGCGGATTCATGGGCGCTCGCCGCCAGGCCGGACGCAGCGAAAACCCAGGCTGCCGGTCGTGTCGGCAGCCGACAGCGACGACAGTAGCGCGATGCGCATCAGCACGGCATAGCTGTCGCGATCGATCACGCTCAGCGCGCCGGCGCCGCAGAATTTCGCGGTGTCGGGATCGCCCTGCACCCGACTGTCGCCCGCGATGAAGAGCGCATTGAAATCATCGACCCATTCCCAGACCACGCCATGAAGGTCGCTCACGCCGAAGACGTTCGGCGCGCCGCCGACGCGCGGCGGCGAGGTCGTGGCCGGGCGTTCGTACCATGACAGTATCCGGCGCCGCCACTGCGGGTCGGCGCGTGCATCGCGGCGCGTCTCGTCTGCGGCGGCGGTGTATTCCCATTCCAGCCACGTCGGGAGGCGTGCGCGCTCGCTCTCGCAGTAGGCTCTCGCCGCGAACCAGCTCACGTTGATCACCGGTCGATCGGCCGCACCGCCATCCGCGAGCAGCACCGGCGAGCGCCAGTCGACCAGATAGCGCCGGTCCGCGAAGATCGCGGGTGCGCGGCCACGCTGCCATTCGGGATGCGCGCGCACGAAGGCCAGGAATTCACCAGCGGTGACCGGGGTCGCGCGCATCGCGAAGGCTGCGACCTCGACCGGCACGGAAACCGTCGGTACCGGTCCTTGCGGCAGCACGCTCGCGAATCGACCGCCCGGTACCGTGATGAAATCGGCGGCCATCGCGGTGCCGCAGGCCGCAGCCGCGCAGACCACGATCCGGGTTGCCCGCCGAACGATCTCCAGTGCCATCGCCACGGTGTCCGGGCACCGGCGATTCAGTGTTCGGATGCCTTGGCCGGCGCCGTCGGTGCCGCCCGCTGCTGCTTCACCTCGTCGATCGAGATGCGACCGCCCGGGTTGCCCCAACTGTTGAGAACGTACGTCAGGATGTTGGCGACCTCGTCGTCGTTGAGCTGAGTCATCGGCGGCATGACCGAGTGGTATTCCTGGCCGTTGACCGTGACCTTGCCGCTGAGCCCGTGCAGCACGACGCCAATGGCACGCCTGGTATCGGCCCCCAGGAAGTCCGACTTCGCGAGTGGTGGAAAGACCCCCGGCAGGCCCGCGCCGTTGCCCTGGTGACAGACCGAGCAGGTGCCGGCAAACAGCGCCTGACCCGCGTGCACCTGGTCATCGAGCGACAAGGTGCCGGCGGCGGACGACGCGGTCGCCCGGGTCACGGCATTCAGGTTGGCACCGGCACGGTCGCCCAGATAGACCGAGTCGAGCTCCTTGCCCGAATAGATCGCCTTGTCGGGTTCGCCGTCGACCTTCAGGATCGCCAGCGCGCCTTTGTTGAACGCCCGGAAGATCGAGTGATCCACCAGCACGTAGCTGCCGGGCACGCGCGTGCGGAATTCGGCGATCGCCGCACCGCCTGCCGGGATCAGCGTGGTCTGCACGTTGGTCTGGAAGTTGGTGCCGCCCTCGAACCGGACCTTGTCGAAGATCGCCCCGATCACGTGAAAGCTCGACACCAGGTTCGGGCCGCCGTTGCCGACGAACAGCCGGACGGTTTCATTGACCTTCGCCTTCATCGCCTTGTCGCCGGTGAGCGCCCCCTCGGCACCGTTGAACAGCACGTAGGTCGGGCGCTCGTCGATAGCCTTTTCCATGTCGAACGGCTGGGCGCCCTTCTCCCGGTACTTGCCGGTCGTGTAGAAGTCCCCCTGCATCACGTAGTACTCGTGATCGACCTTGGGCAGGCCGCGCGGCGGCTCGACCAGCATCAGCCCGTACATGCCGTTGGCGACGTGCATGCCGACCGGCGCGGTGGCGCAGTGGTAGACGTAGATGCCTTCGTTGAGCGCCTTGAAGGTGAACTGGGATTCGTGGCCCGGCGCGGTGAAGCTCGACGCCGCACCGCCGCCCGGCCCGGTCACGCCGTGCAGGTCGATGTTGTGCGGCATCTTGTTGTCCGGGTGGTTCTTCAGATGGAACTCCACCGTGTCGCCCTGGCGCACGCGGATGAAGCTGCCAGGCACCGTGCCGCCGAAGGTCCAGAACGTATAAGTGACCCCTTCTGAGATCGGCATTTCCTTCTCGACAACTTCGAGCGTCACGATCACCTTCGCCGGCCGATTGCGCGCCACCGGCGGCGGAACGTTCGGCGGGCTGGTCAGTACCGCGTGGATCGGCGCGCCGCGCGGGGGACCGAAGTCGCCCGCGGCGGGTTGAGCACCGAAAGAAAGCAATGGGGCGCACAGCATGGCGGCGAGACCGATCCTCGTCGCGTGCGCATCCAGGATCCCGGCACTACGGGCAACGTTCATGTGGCGCCTCCGCTCGTGGAACATTGAAAATGCATCTTACGTGCACTTTATGTTCGGTCGTCGGCGCCGACCTTGACCTGCGTCAGACAACGAGCGTCCGGGGCCCGAGAGTGTCGAACGGCGGAGGCCCGGTGAAGCCCGGGCGGTCAGGAACGGCCTGCGACCTGCAGCGGCGCGATTAATGCGGCGCTGCTAGGGTTTGCGCCCGTAGTTGAGCAATCCGGCGGGGCCCTTCGGCGGATGCGCGCGGATGGCGGCCTCGATCGGCTCGATGCCCCAGCCGGGCCGGTCGGACATCACCAAATGGCCGTCGACGATCTCGGGCACGCGATCGAACAGCTCATGATCCCAGGCGATGCGGTCGATGTCGGTTTCCATGATGCGCAGGTTCGGGACCGCGGCGGCGAAATGCGCATTCATCATCGTGCACAGGTGGCCGTAGAAATTGTGCGGAGCGACGTTCACTTCATGCGCCTCGGCGGCGGCGGCGATCTTCATCGACTGCCAGATGCCGTTCCAGGGCACGTCGATGATGGCGACGTCCATCGCCTGCTCGCGAAAGTAGGGCAGGAACTCGCGCAACCCGAGCAGCGTCTCGCACGAGCTGATCGGGTGCGGACTCAGGCGGCGAATCAGGCCCAGCGCCTCCGGGCTGTAGCTGTCGATCTCGACCCAGAACAGATCGAGGTGGGCGATGGCGCGCAGGATCTTCAGATAGCCCTCCGTCTTCGCGTTGAAGTTCAGATCGAGCAGGATATCGACGTCGGGCCCGGCGCCCTCGCGTAGCGCCTCGAGGTGCCGCACGAGATTTCGCACCACAGACCGCTCGACATTGACGCCGGGCTCGAACGGCACGCCGAACCCGGGCCGCCAGCCCGATGCGTTCCGACCATCGGCATCGTAGGTGAAGATGTTGGTCTTTAGCGCGCCGAAACCTTTCTCGCGTACTTCCTGCCCGAGCGCCTTCACCCCGCCGATGTCGGTGATCGCCGGGGCATAGTGGGTCGGATGATTGATGCGCCACGTGGCGCAATGCGACCAGTAGACGCGGATGCGATCGCGCACCTTGCCGCCCAGGAGTTCGTAGACCGGCACACCCAGGCCCTTGGCCTTGGCGTCGAGCAACGCGTTCTCGATGGCGCCCAGGCCTAAGGCGACGATGCCGCCGGCGGCTGGCCGCGTGGCGCAATACAGCTCGGCGTAGATTCGCTCGTGGGAGCCGACCTCCTGCCCCACGACGCGCTGCGACAGCCGCTCGATCACGGCGCTCACGCCCGGGGCGCCGAAGCCCTCGTCGAACTCGCTCCAACCGACGATGCCGGTGTCGGTGGTGAGCTTGACGAAGTGGTAGTTGCGCCAGCCCGCGTCGCAGGACAGCGTCTCGATGCTCGTGACCTTCATGGGTTCTCCCCCTTTTTTGTGGCGGTCTGGACTCACTGCACCATGACATGCGGATTCAGGTGTCCGTGCACTACCCACTACCGCGCGCCGCACGAGCGCCACAGTAGCCGACTCGCAATCGGTAATCCATCGGTAAGGCGCTAGGGAGTAGCCTAGAACCCGGGCGGTCCTTGCTGTTCGAAACATCCCGCCTGCATGGAGCGAGCGCTGTCGTGGCGCACCGCCCGACCAAAACATGAGGAGAACTGGCATGAACGCTAACAAGAAAAACGTGAGGAACAAGTGGCTGAAGCCGGGCCTGATCGGCATGGCGGTCGCAGCGAGCCTGCTCGAGATCGCGCCGGTCCACGCGCAGGAGAAGGTCGTGGGCCAGTTCGGCTGGTTCGGCGTCGGCAAGGCCTACGAGATCGACAAGGGCCACTACTACTGGGTCGGCGAATTCAGCGGCACGTTCTTCAACGACAAGGGCGACGGCAGCCCGCTGCACCTCGCCGGGGTCAAATGCCCAGCCTTCAACGACCTCGACTTCGCCAACAAGCGCTCGAATGGTGGCGGCTATTGCATCGTCTCGGATCTCGACGGCGACCAGTTGTATCTGAGCTGGCGCATTCCGGTTGCGACCAACCCTGGCCCTGGCGGGAAAGGCCCCGGCACCTTCGAGTACACCGGCGGCACCGGCAAATACCAGAACTGGCGCGGCAAGAACACGTTCGTTGGCGTCACCCAGATCAACTGGGCGGACGGCACGGCGAGCGGGTACGCCATCTGGAATCGCTGAGCAGCCGCTGAAGCGCGTTACCGAAGGGCCCGGGTTTGCGGGCCCTTCGTGTCGTCGCATAGCCACCGCGCCTTGGTTCAGGCCAGTTCGTCCAATAGCGCCTTGGCGTCCATCAAGTCCCTGGTATCGAAGCCTTCCGTGAACCAGTCGTAAACACCTTCAAGCAAGTCGTGCGCTTCCCCGCGTTTCCCTTGAGCCTGCCAGAGTCGCGCAAGGCTGGTCGAGGCGCGCAGTTCGATCGACCTGGCCTGATGGCGTCGCGCAACCTCGAGCGACCTGACAAAGCATGCTTCTGCCTGCGAGTGGAAAGGCGAACCGCGCCTCAGCAGCAGTTCACCTTGCAGGTGGTGCAATTCGGATTCTGCGAAGCGCTCCGCCGTCTTCTCGACCAGGGCCAGCCCGGTGGCAACCTGGGCAAGTCCGTCGTCCACGCAGCCGAGCGCCAGATAGCCATCCGCCACCAAGGCATGGATGGCGGTAAGCGAAACCTCCGCACCAACAGAACGCAAGACGTCGATCTGCCGAAGGGTCGATTCGCCCGATAGCGTCGCAGCATCGCCATGCATCTGGGCCAAGCCTGCATAGCAGCGACCGAAAGCCAGCCAGAATCCATAGCCATGCTCGCTGCACACCGCCGTGACCTTGTTGGCGGCTTCACCCGCATTCTTCCAGTCGCGAAGGTTGGCCTGAAGAAACGCGTCAAAGAGGTGCGCCCATGCCACGCCGAACGGCTGACCACCACCTTCCGCTATGGCGATCCCCTGCCGCAAGGCTTGTCGAGCCTGGTCGGGAAAGCCCAGGAGCCAGAGGACCCAGCCGAGGTAAACGAGGTTCGTCAGGCAGGAGTCCTGCCCGTAGAGCCTGATGTTGCCGCGATGCGCCTCGGCGTCGTAGATGCGCACACCTTGTTCGAGATGACTGCGCGCGCGCCCCAGGTCGCCGAGTCGATACGCCATCTCGCCGACGATGCGATGCCCTTCACATGCCGCAGCGGTGTCGCCCATGCGCTGCGCATGCTCCAGAAACTCCAAGGCCACCGCCTGCGCCTCGACCATGCGGCCGGTGACATCCAGGAAGGCCCACACACCCCACAAGGCCGGGAAGACTTCCGGCGCATCGCCGACGGCTTCGCACAGCTTGCGAGCGCGGGAAAACGCCTGCGCCGACTCCGGCGCTACCCAGCCGTTCGTGAGCGCGGACGCCTGCCCGAGTACCAATTGCAATGCGAGTTCCTGGCTGGCGCGATCGCGCGTATCCGCCACGGCAGCCAACAGGGCAAGTCCCCTGGCGCAATGTGCCAGGGCGTCCACGAGTGCAACGCGCTCCATCGCGTTTGTGGCGGCCTTGTGCCAGAACGGGACCGCAACCGCGTCCATTCCCGCGGCGGTGAGGTGATGGGCAAGCAATTCCGGTTCAGTGGCCTTGATGCCGGGAAAACGCTCCTCGATCACCCGCGCGATCTTCCTGTGCAGTTCCTGGCGGCGGCTCTTGAGCAACGAGTCATAGGCCACGTCCCGCACCAGCGCGTGCTTGAAAGTGTAGGTCGCATTCGGCGGCGTGCCTCTGCGGAATGCCAGTCCGGCATCGGTGAGCTGAGCCAATACCGCATCGAGCGGCGCTTGCGTCATCGAGACGACGTCGGCGATCAGCTCGTAGCGGAACTCGCGCCCGATGGCGGCACCGATTTGTGCGATCTCCTTGACCGCCGCGACCCGATCGAGGCGCGCCATCAACGAGTCTCGCAGCGTGGGCGGGATGCTTACATCGTGCATGGCATCGACGTATTCGTAACGATCACCGACCGCCTCGAGCTTGTTCGATTCGAGGATGGACTTGGTCAGTTCCTCCAGGAACAGCGGCACCCCGTCGGTCTTGCTCAGGATCTGTTCGAGCAGGTCCGGAGGCAATGTCCTGCCGCTCACCACGCCGGAAACCATCGCCCGGCTTTGCGCACGGGTGAGCTTGGCGAGATGCAGGCTCGTGACATGGCCGTGTGCCCCCCAGCGAGAAAGAAACTCGGGCCGATGGGTGAGAACGACCAGTAGAGGTACCGCTCGCACGCGATCGACCAGCAGGTCGAGCACTTCGAGCGTGGTCGGATCGGCCCATTGCAGGTCCTCGAACAACATCACGCTCGGTTGCCTGCGGGCGGCTGCTTCCGTCAGATCAACCAGGGCGCGCAGGGTCTCGTCCTTGTGCTTCTGCGGGGTCATGAAGGTGTCCCCGTAGCGAGCGGCACAGGGAATCGACAGCATCGAGGCGACATAGCGAACGTCGCTGATCGGCCGGCCATAGTGCGCGACCATCAGCGCTTCGAGCTTGTCGAGTTTTGAGTCGGCTGCCTCTTCTCGAGCGAACTTCAGCACGCGCTCGAAGTTGTCGATGCTGGGCCAGAGTGCGCTGTTCACGTGGTAGGGCGAACACTGGAATCTCAATGCCTGCGCGCCCTGCGCTTCCAGCCGCCCGGGCAGTGCACTCGAGACGCGGCTCTTGCCGATGCCGGGCTCCCCCGACAGCAGCACCACCTGACCTTCGCCGTCCTGAGCCAGCGCCCACCGATCGAGCAGCAGCCCGAGTTCCTGCTCGCGGCCAACGAGCGGCGTCAATCGGCCCATCGTGGCCGCCTCGAATCGGCTGGGGGCGCGACTAGCCCCGCGAACCTCATAGGCGCGCACCGGAGCGTCGATGCCGCGCAACGGCTGCTGTCCCAGATCCTGATAATCGAACGCTCCGCCGGCCAGACGCCGCACCTCTTCGCCAATCACGATGGCACCGGATCTGGCAATAGCCTGCAACCGGTCGGCGAGATTGACCGCGGTGCCGATCGCCCCCTTGTCGACCGACGACACAACGACCAGCCCGGCGGCAATACCAATCCGCACCGTCAGATGCCCGGCAGCTGGGTTCTCCAGCTTGCTCAGCGCATCGAGGATCGCCAAGCCGGCATGGATGGCACGTTGACTCTCGTCCTCGTGTGCGACCGGGAACCCGAAGAAGGCGATCGTGCCGTCGCCACGGCGCTGATGCACCGTGCCCTCGTAGCGCGCGATGCACGCCGTGCAAACGGCGTCGTACGCCTGTACGATTTTCCAAAGCTCCTCGGGATCGAGACGGGTTGCCAGATCATTGAATCCCGCGATCTCGCACGACATCACGGTCAGTTGCCGTCGCTCGCCCCTGAATGGCGATGCACCATTCGGGTTGCCGCCAACAGGTGCCGGCGCGTCGGAATGTTGGTGTGAGACGGACGCCACCGGGTGCTCCGCGGTTGACGCTTGCCGGCTCTGCGCAATCTGCCTGTACTGCGATTCCGTTGCGGGGTCCGGGGCCACGCCGAGTTCTCGTTGAAGCGTCTGCCGAAGGATCCGGTATTGCCTCATCGCCAGCGCAGGGCGTCCCTGGCGGACATACAAACGCATCAGTGCCCGATGGGCGTCTTCGCGCAGGGGGTCGAGCGCGACGATTCGAGTGGCCAGCAGGGCCGCCAAGTCGACCTGGCCGTTCGATTCGTGTTGCTCAAGCGCCCGCGTCGCCAGATCGATGGCGCGCTGATGCAATCGTTCGCGCTCGATCGAGAGCCACTGGTCGAACGCCGAAGTGTCCGATTGGAAACCATCCAGGAAATCCCCCCGGTAGAGGTCGATGGCCCGCTGCTGGTCATCGAGCACTGAACTGCCAACGAGTGCCTCGAATTCGGCAACATCGACGCGGACCGCACCGTCGACGAATCCGACAGTCTCCTGGTCGGACAACAGCAAATTGCCGATCTGCCTGCGGATGGCGGTCAGTGCCTGCCGCAGACTCGTGCGTGCCTGGACCTCACCATAGTCAGGCCAGAAGATGCCGGCCAATCGATGACGCGCCTGGATCGGAGGATCGGCGAGCGCCAGATAGGCGATGAGCGCACGCGCTTTCCTGGGCAGCGGGCCGAGCGCTTCCCCGTCGATCGATCCGATCGAGAACCCCCCCAACAGTTGGAGCCGGATGCTTGCCATCTTGGTCGACCGTATGCCGGACCGGAGTTTGTGGCTTGTCACCTTCCTCGGACCGTTCTTGTGCAGTGCCGCGCGCGGCGGCCTGAGCAGCATGCACCAGCCGATTCCGCCGACCATGCATTTTCACGATTCTTTCACGTTCGCCTGCACGACACCATCACGCTTGCAAACCAAACTCGTTTCCGTGCAACCGAATCCCCTCGACCCTGGTTGCCGTTCGAAACGCCCGACCGGTCGGCAACACGGCTGACGGCAGGGCGCTCCCGGATCACAACAATATAGGAGAACATTGGCATGAACGGAATCGAGACATCAACCGGAAGCGTCTGCGCAAGGCTCGGCCTGGCGAGCTTCGTTGCTGCAACATGCCTTCTCGTAGCAGCGACGGCGCTCGCGCAGGACAAGTTGCTGGGCGAGTTCGGCTGGTTCGGCGTCGGCAAGGCCTACGAGATCGACAAGGGACACTACTACTGGGTCGGCGAATTCAGCGGTACCTTCTTCAACGAGAAGGGCGAAGGTAGCCCGCTTCACAAGAGCGGCTTCAAGTGCCCCGGATTCAACGACCTCGATTTCGCCAAAAAGCGCACCAACGCCGGGGGCTATTGCATCAGCACCGACTTCGATGGCGACCGGTTGTACTTCACTTGGCGAATCCCGTCGGGCAACCCGGCGCCTGGCTCCAGGAACGCCGGCACCATCGAATACAACGGTGGTACCGGCAAGTACCAGGACTGGACAGGGAAGTATCCCTTCCTCGGGACCACCCAGATCAACTGGGCGGACGGCACGGCGACCGGCTACGTCAACTGGATTCGCTGACCCGACACTGACTCCCTTGTCGGAAGGGCCCGCCATGCGGGTCCTTCCGCTTTTCTGTCCCACAACAACGCAACCTCGCAATCAACGCTCAGGTTTCCCTCATCCCCAGCCCTCCCAGAGGGAGAAGGGAGCAGAACACCTCCCTTTCCCCCGGGGGAGCAGGACACATCCCTCTACCCCGGGAAGGGACCGAGCGTGAAGGCCGCCTCTTCCGGGGAAGGCGCAGCGCAGCCCGGGGATATGGTCGTTACCTCAGCCGCCTACGGCCTTGCCCAGATAGGCCGCGTGCAACGCATCGCTGCCCAGCATCTCGGCGGCCGGGCCGCCACCGACGATGCGCCCGGTTTCGACCAGGTAGCAGTAGTGCGCATGTCGCAGCGCCTTCTCGACGATCTGTTCGACCAGCAGGATCGACATGCCTTCGCGACACAGGTCGGCAGCAACGTCGAGGATGCGATCGATGACGATCGGCGCGAGCCCGCCCGACGGCTCGTCGAGGATCAGCATCCTGGGTGCGCCGATCACGCCCTGGGCGACGGCGAGGATCTGCTGCTGCCCGCCCGACAGCCGCGAGGCGCTCTGGTGCCGCTTGTCGGCGATCTCCGGAAACAGCGCGTAGATGCGGTCGAGCTGCGAGCGATCACCCGACGGTGTGCGCACGTAGGTGCCGATCAGCAGGTTGTCTTCGACGGTGAGCGTGTGGAACACACGATGGCCCTCGAGCACCTGCACCACGCCCGCCTGGACCATCGCCCGCGCGCTGGCACCCGAAAGGTCGGTGCCGGCGAATTTCACGGTGCCGCCGCGTTTCGGAATCAACCCCGACAACGCGTGCAGGATCGTGCTCTTGCCGGCGCCGTTGCGGCCGAGCAGCACCACGAACTCGCCCTGGCGTACGTCGAACGACACGCCATGCACGACCTCGGCCTTGCCGTAGGCCACGTGCAGGTCGCGGATCTCGAGCAACGGTTGCGACGAGCGTTCGGCCAAGGTCATGCTCCGAGATACACCCGGATGACTTCCGGATCGTTGCGCACTTCCTGCGGCGTGCCATGCCGCAGCAGCCGTCCGAGATTCAACGTGGTGACCCGGTCGGAGATGCCGAACACGAACTCGGTGTGATGCTCCACCAGCAGCACGCCGATGCCGCCGTCGCGCAGCGTGCGGATCACCGCGCCTAGCCGCTCGATCTCGGCGCCGGTCAGGCCGCCCGCGGGCTCGTCGAGCAGGATGAAGCGGGGCCGGAGCGCGAGCGCCCGCGCGATCTCCAGGAAGCGCTGCTCGGCATGTTCGAGCAGGTTGGCGCGGCGATTGAGCGCATGGCCAAGCCCCAGGCCCGCGAGCAGTTCCGCGGCGCGATCGCGCAGCATGCGCTGCTCGCGTCGCACCCGCGGCAGGCTGAGCGCGGTGGACAGGAGCCCGGCGCTGCGATCGCGCCATCCGCCGAGCATGGCGTTCTCGAGCACGGTCTGGCTGCCGAGCAGGCGCGGCTTCTGGAAGGTGCGGGCGATCCCGAGCCGCGCACGCCGCTGCACGGCCGCGCCTGAGAGGTCTTCGGCATCGAGCCTCACGCTGCCTTCATCGACCTGATAGAAACCGGACAGCAGGTTGAGCAGCGTGGTCTTGCCGCTGCCGTTGGGGCCGATCAGGCCGTGCACCTCGCCCGGTTCGACTGTCAGCGACACGGCATCCAGCGCCGTGAGGCCGCCAAAGCGCTTGCTGACACGCTCCGCCAGCAACGCGGTCATGGTCTCGGCCTCAACACACATCGAGGTAGCTCAAACATCTCGTATCGGCCTCCCGACGCGTTCGACCGACCGCCGATCCCCTTCCTTCGGATGGGGCCCCGCGTCGGGCCCCTCACGCGTCGCGCCCCTTGCGGATCGCCGCCGCGAGCCGCTCGGTGTCGGGTTCGAGCACATGACTCGCGGCACGCTCCGGCCGCAGGCGCGCGAGCAGCACCTCGAACAGGCGGCCGATGCCCTCGGGCACGAGCAGCACCACCGCGAGCAGCAGCACGCCGTAGAACAGGTTGCCGAGCTTCGCGAGCGGCGCCACGAGTTCTGGCAGCGCGGTGAGCACGGCAGTGCCGACGAGCGGCCCGACGATACTGCTCCGGCCGCCGATGATGATGCACACGAAGAAGAACAGGCCCAGCTCGAACACGAAAGTGTCGGGCGTGATGTAGCTTTGCAGCGAAGCGAACAACGCGCCGGCCACACCGGCGGTGATGCCGCTCAGCACGAACACTGCGAGCTTCATGCGGAACACCGGCACGCCCACGGATTCGGCAGCCACCGGATTGTCGCGAATCGCGACGAGCGCCCTGCCCCACGGAAACCGCGCCACGTTCCAGGTGAACCACGTGATCAGGGCGGCAATACCAAGCAGCAGCAGATAGAAGCCCGCAGGCGAATCGAACGGGGCGGAGAACCCCGGCACCGCCAGGCCGACGCCGCCGCCGGTGAGATCGCCGAGCGCGAGCGTGATCTCGGCCACGATGAGCGCGAAAGCCATTGTGGCCATGGCGAAGTAGAAGCCCGGGAGCCGCAGCGACGGCAGGCCGAGCAGCAGGCCGCACACCCCGCCGATGCTGCCGGACGCGAGCAGCGCGATCCACGGCGACCATTCGTAGCGCCCGGCGAGGATGGCGAACGCATAGGCGCCGATCGCGAGCAGGCCTACATGCCCGATCGACAACTGCCCCGTGAAGCCCACGACCAGATTGAGCCCGGCCACGAGAATCCAGTAGACGGCGATCAGCGCGGCAAGATGAATCTGGTATTGATCGCCAGCCCACCAGGGCAAGGTGGCGAGCAGTCCGAGCACAAGCGCGGTGCCGGCTACTGGGCGCAAAGTTCTAGGGTTCAAACCGGTCGTACGTTGCGAGCGCCGAAGATCCCCTCGGGCTTCAGCAGCAGGATCAGCATCAACGCGCCGACCGACACGGTGTTCTGATATTCACCACCGATGAGGTTGGCCGAGATCGTATTGAGCAACCCGAGCGCCGCGCCGCCCACGAGCGCCCCGACATTGCTGCCCAGGCCACCGACAGCGAGCGCGATGAAGCCATTGAGCGTGAGCGTGAGGCCGAGCGCGAAGAACGCAAAGGTAAGCTGCCCTGCCGCGAAGCCGGCCAGCGCGCCGAGCGCCCCGGCGATGGCGAACGACGTGGAGCGGATGCGGTCGGTCTCGATGCCGCGGGCGCGCGCCGCAAAGGTGTCTTCCGACATGGCGATGAACAGCTTGCCGTAGAGCGTGCGGCGATAGAACAGTTCGAGCGCCAGCGCCATCAGCACCGTGGTGGCGATCGGCAGCCAGTACTTCTGGTCGGCGATGCCGGACGAGAAATCCTGCGGCAGCAACCGCGGGAACGGCTTGGGCTCGGTGCCCCACCACAGACCGACGCCCTGCTGCACGATGGTTGCCAGCGCGAGCGTGCTGAGCAACCACAAGTGCTCGTCGCTGCGCTTGAGCACGCGCCGGATCGCGATCACGTCGGTGAGCCAGCCGGCGAAGGCACCCACCACCAGCGCCGCCGGCAGCGCGAGCAGTGGGGGCCAGCCCAGCGCCGTGACGAACCAGGCACCGAACACACCCCCGAGCATCGCCAGGTGGCCTGTCGTCACCGACAGCACCTTCGACGTCGAGTACATCACGTTGTAGGCGAGCGCGGTGGCGGCGTAGAGCGCGCCGATCGCCAGCCCGGTGACGATTACACCTAGCATAGCGACCTGATCATCGAGTGCGGCGCCTGATTCGTGGTGACAATTGCATGGAAGGCGACAATCGAAGGGACCGCCGAGGAACGAAGGGGCAGCGCCCACAGGGTCCCCCGAGGACGCTGCGCCCCCTTAAGGGGGAAGGCGCAGCGCCAGCGTAGCCTGGGGGTGAACGTCACCTCTGGGCGGGCTTGTAGGTGCCGTCCTTGAAGCTGTCGGCAAGGTTCATGATGATGCCGACATCGGGAAAGCCATTGCGGTCCTCGGCGGTCCACCCATACGTGGCGTACACCCCGCGCAGTTCGGGCGTGGTCTCGAGCACCTTCTGGATTGCCGCCGGCTCCGTGCCGCCGGCCTTCTTCACCGCATGCTCGACGATGCGAACGGTGTCGTAACCCAGCGCAACCCACCAGAACATGAAGTCGACCTCGTTGCCACCGAGCTTCGAACGCATGCGCTCGATCAATGCCTTGGTCGCGATCGGCAGCTTGCCGTCGGACCCCGCGGTCATGCTCACGTAACCGGCGGCGTAGGCTTCGGTCCAGTACTCCGGCTTGTTGAGCAGCTTGCGGATAGCCGGCGCCATCAGCGCCGGATGGCCCACGACCGGAACCTTCCAGCCCATATCACCGCGGGCGTTGAGCAGGCGGGCGAGCAGACCGGTTGCCGCCGACCAGGGCATCAGCACATCCGCACCGGCGGCCTTCGCCTTGGCCAGTTCGTCGGTGAGGTCGGTCTTGTTGGGGTCGACCAACGTGGAGAACACCGGCTTCACACCGGCCTTCTCGAGCAGCTCGGCCGCCGTCTTGGCGCTCGACGTGCCGTAGCCGGAGGTGTCGCCGATGACCGCGACCTTGGAATGCTTGAGGGTCTTGAGCGCGTAGTCGTTGGCGGCCGCGATCCATTGCCGGTTGGTGTTGATGGCGCGGAACGCCCGCGGGTACTTCTTCGGATCGACCAGCTCGTCGATGGTGCCGATGATCAGGTTGGGGATGCCCGCCTTGGCGACGATAGGCACGGTGGCGAGCGACTCGCCCGAGTTCACCGGGCCGATCACGAAGTGCACCTTGTCGACGAACGCCAGCCGCTGCGCGAAGTTCACCGCCTTGGTCGGATCGCCCTGGGTGTCATAGGTGAAGAGCTCGATCTTGCGGCCATTGATGCCGCCAGCCTGGTTGATCTCCTCCACCGCGAACTGCACGCCCTGGTTCTCGGCGATGGCGGCGGACGACAGCGCCCCGGTCAGCGAGGAGAGCCAGCCGATGCGGATCGGGTCGGCTGCGGTTGCCGGCAACGCGGCCAGGCCAAGCATGGCGATGGCGCAGGTCGCCAACAGGGTGCGGAATTTCATGCCGTCTCTCCTCCGGAATATGTTCTCGTGGCACCGCGCAGCAGGCGGGCGGCGCAGACTGTCCGCGAGGCTTGGGGCGGTGTCAAGGGCGATGCGAATGGAACAAGACGCCGGCGTACACGGAGTACTTCAGTCGCCGGGCCCGCGTAGCAGCGAGTCGATGGGCACGCCTTCGTAGAGGTCGCGCATCGGGACGGTGAAGGCGACCGAAGCGAACTCGACGTCTTCCAGGCCCGAGTACTCGATACACTGCCAGCCGATGTCGCCGTGGCGCCGATGGATCTCGACATTGGCACCCTCCGAGCTGATCAGGGCGTACTCTGCCAGCGAGGGAATGGTCCGGTACGCCAGCAGCTTCTCGCGCCGGTCCGTGGCTTCGGTACTTGGCGAAAGGACTTCGGCGATGAGCAGTGCGTCGTCGAGCGTGACCGAATCCAGTGCGAGCAACTCGCCCAGGCGGGGGCAAGCAACGACGACGTCAGGGTAATAATAGGCGTTCGAGCGCGCGATCTTCACCCGAACGTCGTTGATGAACGTGCGGCAAGGCCCGGTTCTGAGGTGGACCCGAAGCAGGGACGCCATGTTCAAGGCAATCGTGTTGTGCCGCAGGGTCCCGCCGGTCATGGCAAAGATCTCGCCGTTCACGTATTCGTGGCGGATCGGGCTTCGCACTTCCAGCCGCTCATAGTCCTCATCGGACAAGGGGGCGTACTCGTGAGTTTGCATCGTGCGGACTCCGGCGGACGCTATAGGACAGGCACTCGGATTATGCCACTGCGACGTGGCCGAATTCGCCACGTGTATGACTCGTGGCGCCGCGCAGTACGCGGGCAGCGCTGACTGTCGGCGAGGGCTGCGGTGCTGTCGAGGGCGATGAAATGGAGCAAGATTCCGGAGGGCCCCAGGAGGCGCCGGAGGCCGACTACAAGGCGCAGCTTGCGAAAGGAACGAGATCATGAAAGACGACACCAGCGTCAAACGCGGTAGCAACAACTTGTTCGCCGACCTTGGCTATGCCGACCCCGAAACCCATCTCCTCAAGGCAGGTCTGGTGACCCGTATCCGCGACATCATCGGCGAGAGCGGGCTGACCCAGACCGAAGCGGCTGAACGGATCGGGCTCAGCCAGCCCGACGTATCGCGACTCCTGCGGGGACAATTCCGCGATGTGTCAGTCGAACGGCTGATAAGAATGCTCACCAAACTCGGCTGCGACGTAGACATCGTGATCCGCGGCCACGGCAAGGCCAAGAAAACTGCCGCCACCCTCCATCTGCGTGCCCAACCAGCATAGGGCAACGAGCATGGGAAATCGGCAAACCGGATCGACTCAGGCTGTTCGTGCCAAAGGCACGAGGATTTCCACTGACTCATACGGCACCGAGACCGAACCGTCTTCCGTGCGCTCGACCAAACCGAGTTCTTCGAGGCGGGCGATGTCCGTGTGCACGTTGGAGTAGTTCCGCTCAGCGGCCTTGGCCAGCGCATAGACGCTGCACGGCCCCACGCGGCGCAGCGTATCCAGCAACTCCACCCGAGCAGGCGTGAGATCGGCGAACAATGATCGGGACGACTCGAAGCTCAGTCGGAAGTCGGGCGATCGTCCCCGACGGGTTGCCGCGACCTGCTCTCGCGCCGCGCGAACCGCGGACCCGCGCTTTGCTACTTCGATGATGGCTTTCATTGCTCACTCCAGTTCGGGACGTCGTTTTCAAAGTCATCGAGCAGTCTCTCGACAGACATGAAGACATAGGCGAACTCTTTTTCCCCGATGTGGCGATGATCGCCCTTACCACGCTCGTTGTCGTAGCGCACGCGTTCCTCGGTCGGACTTCCGTAGAACAAGCGATACTTGAACAGGTGCGTGCCGGGTGGAAGCGGTTCTGCCAACTCCCAGATGACCACCTCGACGATCGATCCGTCATCACGAACTTCCTTGGTACGAGCAAGGAGGGTGGCCTTAATGTATTGCATCATAGCAATATATGAAGGCAGTGTCCAATTAGCGGGCTTCGTGAAGCTTGGCGAGAATCATCGCTTGACGGCGAAGACGCGGGGAGCGACGGCCAGCGATGCTGGGCGTCACCGTGGATAGAGCGTCTGGCTGTATTGGCACACGGTGTCGTAGAGGTAGATCTCGCGAAAATTCGAACGCGGAAGCGCCGTCCACACACGAGACATAAGGTCACCCCACTCATCCGGCATGTACGGTCTGTTGAGTGTGCACTGGACAATGAGTGTTGTGTTCGCCGGATACGGAATGCGAGCTTTTTTCTCAATCCCACCTATGATGAGTCTCACGTAGGACTCGATGAATTCACGGTTGGTATGGACAATCGGCACAGATTCAATGTCGCCGTTCTTCAAGCGGCGTATCCCGTCGAGTCCGAAGGCATTTCCCTTGGCATCGAGGAGTTCCCGCAGCAAATACTCCCTCGGATGCATCGTGCAGGTAACCTCAAGGAAACCGGTCGAGGGGTAATAGTTCTGGGTGATATACGAGCCATGCTGCACTATCTCTGCGTCGCCCTGTTGATTGCCGTCGATCCACCGTACCGCCACCTAGCGACCAGGCCGATAACTCGCCTGTACGTACTTGCAGATTGGGAGAAGTTCTTCCAATAGCTTCTTCTCAATTCGAGTTGTCCGGCGACGCAAGCACGAAACCCCGTCTCTCGCGCTTCGTATTGACTCGAACAGCAAATAAACCTTCGAGCAGAAGTCCAATCCATCGAGAAGTTGACCATCGAATTGCGAGAAAGGTGTTGCCTTCATAACGTCCAGTAGTCTGGCTCAAAAGCGACTGCGTGAATTCGGGCGACCCGATACTCGCGACGTCTTGGGCCATCGACCGACAGACTTACACCAATGCGCCCGGCAGACGGCCTGCCGGGCGGCTGCGAGATTGCGCGGAGACGAGCTATACGCAAATCTAGCATTTTGTCGATCCGCCCGGATATCCACACGCGCAACGCTTGACGCACACGCCGCCTCAGGAGGATTCTTCCCGCCCCTGGAGGAGAAACGCCGTTGAACAACAAAAAGATCATCCGTATCGGTGCCGGTTCCGCATGGTGGGGCGACCGCATCGAGCCTGCCGCGCTCAACGCCGCGAAAGGCGACCTGGACTACCTGTGCTTCGAGACCATGGCCGAGGCCACCATTTCGGCGGCGCAGGTGCGGGCACGGCGCGACCCGTCGTTTCCCGGCTACGACACCTACCTTGACGACCGCATGAAGGCGGTGTTGCCGGCCTGTCTCGCGCGCAGCACCCGCATCGTCACCAATCAGGGCTGGATCAATCCGGATGGCGCTGCTGAGCGCATCGTGCATTGGCTGCGACACTTCGGCGCGAAGGGCATAAAGGTGGCATCGGTGAACGGCAGTCTCATCACCGATCGGGTGCTCGAGCTCACCGACACCATCCTCGAGAACGGCAAGCCGACATCGAGCCTGGCGCCATCGCTCGTGTCGGCGGAGGTGTATCTCGGCGCCGAGCCGATCGCCGAGGCGCTCAGGGCCGGGGCGCAGATCGTGGTCAGCGGCCGCGTCGCCGATCCGTCCATCTTCATGGCGCCGATGATGGTCGAGTTCGGCTGGGACCCACTGGACCACCTGCACCTGGGCCGCGGCAACGGCATCGGCCATCTGCTGGAATGCGGCGCGCAGGTGACCGGTGGCTACTTCTCCGATCCAGGCTTCAAGGATGTGCCTGAGCCGTGGAATCTCGCCTTCCCAATCGCCGAAGTCGATGCCGACGGCAACGCGGTGATCACCAAGGTGGCGGGCACCGGCGGCGCGGTGAACATCCAGACCGTGAAGGAGCAACTGCTCTACGAAGTGCACGACCCCGCCAACTACCTCACGCCCGATGTCGTGGTCGACTTCACCACCACGCAGCTCGAACAGGTGGGGACGGATCGCGTGCGCGTGACCAACATCTCGGGCAAGCCGCGCACCCCCACGCTGAAAGTCTCGATCGGCTGCCAGGAGGGCTTCATCGGCGAAGACATGTTCTTCTACGCCGGCCCGGGCGCCCTGCGCCGCGCGCAACTCGCCAAGCGCATTCTTGAGGAACGCTTCCGCATCGTGAAGCTCGAGGCCGAGGAGATCCGCATCGACTTTCTCGGCATCAACGCGATCCACGGCGCGATGTCGCCGGCACCGGCGGTCGAGCCCTATGAAGTCGCGGTGCGCGTCGCCGCACGGTGCAAGACCCGCGAGGAGGCAGCCAAGGTCGGCCGCGAGGTCGACGGCATGGCCGTGTCGGGCGTGGGCCACACCGGCAAGCGCGTGCCGCATCAGGACCGCTTCCGGGAGATCATCGGCGTATGGTCATCGCTGGTGCCGCGCGATCGCATCACGCCTTCCATCCGCTACTTCGAAAGCTGATATGACACCCACCCCCAGGCTCACTATGTTCGCCACCCCCTCGGAGGGGGCCATCGCCCTTGGGAGCGGCCCGGCGGGCGCTGCGTGATGAAAGTCAAACTCCAGCAGGTGGCGCACACGCGCTCGGGCGACAAGGGCAACACGTCGAACATCCTCGTTGCCGCCTATGAACCGGCGTTCTATCCGTATCTGAAGGATCAGCTCACGGCCGAACGATTCCATCGCCACTATGCCGGCACGGTGCAGGGGCCGGTACTGCGCTACGAAGTCGACGGGCTGCAGATGATGAATTTCGTCTGCCACGGCGCCCTCGGTGGCGGCGTGTCCCGCAGCCTGTGCCTCGACAACTACGGCAAGTCGCTGTCGGCCGCGATCCTCGGTTTCGACTTGGAGATTCCGGACGGGGGAGGACTTCCCGGGCGCCCCGGCTCCCGGGCCGCTCAGATCGGCCCGTGCAGTTTGGCCCGCAACCCGTCCGGAATCTCCAACTCGAAACCGAGGATCGCGGCCGACAGCGACTTGCCGTAGTTGTCGAGGCAC